>NZ_JBLIYX010000004.1:0-355371 GCF_057480955.1 Pseudomonas sp. P65(2024) | reverse complement strand
ATATCCGAATTAGCCAAGAGTGTTCCTAAGACATTCTGGCAACAGAATTTCTTGACGACCATAGAGCATTGGAACCACCTGATCCCATCCCGAACTCAGCAGTGAAACGATGCATCGCCGATGGTAGTGTGGGGCTTCCCCATGTGAGAGTAGGTCATCGTCAAGATTCATTTCGCAAAACCCCTATCTGCGCGAGCAGGTAGGGGTTTTGTCTTTAAGTAGAGAGTACAGAGATTCGCTGGCACGTCCCTCGGACGGACCGGCACACAGAATTTCTTGACGACCATAGAGCATTGGAACCACCTGATCCCATCCCGAACTCAGCAGTGAAACGATGCATCGCCGATGGTAGTGTGGGGCTTCCCCATGTGAGAGTAGGTCATCGTCAAGATTCAATTCCGAAGCCCCTGATCGCGATGCGGTCAGGGGCTTTGTCTTTTCAGGGTACCAATGCACGCGATTGCTGTATGAGACAACCCAGCGCCTTGGACTGGGCTGTCTCGCAGGGAACAAAGTTGCAAGCATCAGCAGCGTGGGAGCGGGCTAGCCCCGCGATGCGGTGCATGGCACCGGCTTCGCCGGTGATCGCGGGGCTGATGCTTGAAAACCTGTACCCTGCGCGAAAGCGCAGCCCGAACAGTCATCCCCCGACCCCTGACATCCAAGACAAAAAAAGGCCGCTCCCGGTTGGGAGCGGCCTTTTTGCTATCGGGGCAAACGCCCCTGCCAGTGATCTCAGCTCAGTAGGTTACGCACATTGCCCATCGCCTCGTCGGCAAAGCCCTGCAGGAACGCCTGGAATCCCGGCAGGTCCTGCGGACCACCTTCCCAGGGCTCGGCCTGGATGGTCCAGGTCGCACGGCTGCGGTTGGCATCGATCACCTGCACTTGCATGGCAGCCCACAGGTTGCCGATATTCAGGCTGGTGTAGATCAGGCTCCAGGTCATGTGCATGGCCTGCTCGTCACGGCTGTTCAACTGCTCGATCACCACGTTGCCATCCTTGAACAGCTTCTTGCGCACCGAGCGCACGCCACTGCCGGTCATCTCGATGTGCGCCAGCGCAGGGATGAACACCGGGAAGCCGGCGAAGTTGCCGACGATGTTCCACACGCTGGCGGCTGGGGCGGCGATCTCGACGCTGGAAACCACCAGGCAGCCTTGCGGGTTGCGGATCAGGGTGTCGGGTTTGAGTGTTTGCATGGGATGTTGCTCCTATTGTGGATTGAAGGGATCAGATAAAACCGATGTCGGCCAGGTAGCGGCAGCCGCGGCTGAGCAGCGCCGGGTCCTTGCTCGGGTAACGGGCGCCCATGCGCTGAACGCCGGCACGGGCGTTGTCGTGGGCGATGCCGGAGATGTCACCGATGTCTTCCTCGAAACCGTCCAGATAGAAGCCCAGGACGTCGTACAGCGCGTTGTCGCGGTCGACCCGGGCCAACTGGCGCTGCCATTGCTCGACGCTCACCAGCTCGAAGGCATGGCCCTGCGCATGGAACGACGCCAGATAGTCACGCCAGCGCAGCGGTTCGGGGTTGTGCAGGTTGAACACGCATTGGCCAGCCTGGTGGCGGCTGCTGTGGAAGGCGATGAAACGGGACAGGAAGTCCACTGGCATGAGGTCGAAGTCGATCTCCAGCCCCGGCACCTGGCCCAGTTGCAGCGAACCCTTGAGCATCAGCATCAGTCGATTGCGCTGGGGCTGGCAGGCGCCCGTGCGGCTGTCGAAGGTGATGTTGCCCGGGCGGAACAGGTTGACCCACACGCCCTGCTCGCGGGCGCGGCTGAGGATGCGCTCGCCGACCCACTTGCTCAGGTTGTAGCCATTACGGATATAGATCGGCGGGGTACTGACCGGATCGCTCTCCAGCACGCGACCATCGTTGTCCACGGCGCTGCACGCGGACAGGGTCGAGACGAAGTTGAAGATCTTCTTGCGTCGGCCTTCGCACAGCCGCAGGCACTCGAACAACGGCTCGATGTTGTCGGCGGCCAGCACCTCGTAGTCGAGCACATGGTTGACCTGCGCGGCGTTGTGCAGCAAGGCGCCATAGTGGTTGTCCAGGTCGTCGTAATCGGCCTGGGACAAGCCCAGCAGCGGCTTGCGCAGGTCTGCCTCGAGTACCCGCACGCGGCTCAGGTCCAGGTTGATGTGGTTGTCCTGCAGGGCCTTGGTGAAGCGCTCCTCGGCGGACCGCCCACCGGCTCGGCGTACCAGACAGGCAACTTCGGTGGCGCCCCATTCCAGCAAAGCTTCGACCAGGTGCACGCCAAGGAAGCTGTTTGCCCCCGTGACGATGACCTTGTGCACATCGCCCAGACGTTCCATCGGCAGTACCTGCAAGCCGAGATCGCGGTTGGCGTCCTGCTCCAGGCGCGCCAGGGAGGTCTGCAGCGCATCATCGTTGCCGTCGAGTAGCGCACCCAGGCGCTGCAAGGTCGGCTGCTCGATGAAACGGTTGATTGCCACGCCTTGGCCGAAGTGTTCCCTTACCTCCAGCAACAGGCGTGACAGCAGGATCGAGTGCCCGCCCAGATTGAAGAAGCTGTCGTCCATGGAGATGTTGGCTGGTGGTAGTTCCAGCAACCCGCTCCACAGCTGCAGCAGGTGCTTCTCGGTCTCGGTCGTCGGTGCGATGCGCGCGTTCGTCGGTAGGGGCAGTGGTCGTGCCGACAGTGCCCGGCGGTCCACCTTGCCGTTGGCCGTATAGGGCATGTGCTCCAGCACCTGGTAGAACATCGGGCGCATGTAGTCGGGTAGGTGCCGCTCGGCATGCTCACGCAACACGGCTTGCGCATCGGCCCGCTGCGGATGGGCGAGGAAGGCCAGGATCCGGCGCTGCGCGTCGATCACCACCGCTACCTGGGCGAACAGGTGACTGTCGCGCAGGCAGTGTTCGATCTCCTCGGGCTCGACCCGGAAGCCTCGGATCTTCACCTGGTTGTCACGCCGTCCGCACAGCTCGATGCCTTGGGCGGTCCACTTGCCGATGTCTCCGGTGCGATAGGCTCGCAGCGTGCGGCCTGCGGGCAGGCTCAGCTCGACGAAGCGTTCGGCGGTCAGTGCAGGCTTGTTCAGATAGCCCAGGCCGACACCGGGCCCGGCGATGTACAGCTCGCCAGGGGTCTGCTCCGCTACCGGTCGCAGATCCTGGTCAAGTATCAGCACCTGGGTGTTGGCGATGGGCAGGCCCAGGTTGCGGTTGCTGTCGCCGCTGGCGAACACCCGGGTGGTGGCCAGCACGGTGGTTTCCGTCGGCCCGTAGATGTTGTGCATCCGGCACTGGCCGGCCAGGCGGGTGATGACCTCCGGCTCACAGACGTCGCCGCCAGTGATCAGATGACGCAGGCCGAGGTGGAGATCGCGGGGCAGGATGCTCAGCAGGGCCGGTGGCAGGAACGCATGGCTGACCTCCTGGCTGTGGATAAGTTGTACCAGTTGCCGCGGATCACGGCGTTGGTCCTCGCTGGGCACTACCAGCTCGGCACCGCAGAGGAAGGTCGGCAGGATGTCCAGCAGCGAGGCATCGAAGCCGATGGTGGAGAACTGCAGCACCCGGCTGTGCCCGTCCAGGGCCACATGCTCGCGATACCAGGCCATGAAGTGCGCCAGGTTGCGCTGGCTGAGCAGCACGCCCTTGGGCTGGCCGGTGGTGCCGGAGGTGTAGATCGCCACGCACGCCTGCCCTGCGCCGGCCTGGCGCAGCGCCAGGCCAGGCAACGGCATGCCCGGTGTCGTAGCGAGGCTGCGAACATCCACATGGGGGATATCCACAGGCACATGCCCGTCATGCAGCACGACGCAGGCACCGGCATCCTCGAGGATCGACTGGCGTCGTTCGGCCGGTGTGGCCGGGTCCAGCGGCAGGTAGATGGCCGCACAGCCCAGCACCGCCAGCAGGCTGGCATAGAGGTCAGGCGACTTGTCCATGCACACGGCGACCACCGGTGGCTGTTCGCCGGGTTCAGGCAGCAGCGGTACCAGGGCCTGCTGGATGGCGACGGTGCGGGCATGCAACTGGCGATAGCTGGAGCGCTGGCCGCCATGGTTCAGGGCGAAGCGTTCGGCATGCAGGCGCAGGCTGTGCTCCAGTGTCTCGACCAGGCTCGTTTCGGCCTGCTCCAGCAGGTCGGCGCGCAGTGTGCGGTTGAATGGATGGCGGAAGGCCAGTGCCTCCAGCCAGTCCAGGCTATGCTCGCGCTCCTGGTCGCCGGGGCTTACTGCGGGCGCTTCCTGCAGATGCGCCGGATTGCGGGCAAAACGGGTGACTTGCAGGGCCAGTTGATCACACAAGGCCTGCAGGGCGTCTTCACACAACTGCTGGCCGTTGCCGGAGCTTGGCGTGTGGATCGCTGCTCGCTGAATCAGCCGCTGGGCGCTGGCACTGCCGCACCAGCACAGGGCTTCCAGTTGTGGCAGGGGCTCGGCGAAGCTGGCGCCCAGGCGCAGCCTGAGCAGCGGCGTGTCACCCAGAGGCTGCCAGTCGCTGCTGCCGAGTATCAGGCTGCCGTCTTCCACCACCAGGTCTGGCCGGACCGACAGCCGCTGGCGCAAGGCTTGCCCGCTGTCGACGGTGGCCGGGCCATGGCCGTGCTCATCAAGGAGGCGGGCGAATGCCTTCAGGGTGGGACTGTTGCCCACCAGGAGTATGTCGAGGCGTCTCATATCCAGGTCCTCAGGGCAGGTAGTCGCGCAGGGCGTCTTGCACACAGGGCGACTCGAGCATCGAGCTGCTGCGGAAGAAACGCAGGATGTTGCCCAGCAGCGGATGCTGGTGGTTGATTGGGTAGGCCAGGCCTTGCGCTTCATCGCGCAAGGCCTGGCGCACCGTTTCGTTCACCGGCAAAGCAGCGATCAGGGCGCAGTCGAAAGCCTGCTGGATGTCGCTGGTCAGGTATTGGCGCAGGAACAGCGGCAGCACCTTGGCGATCGCCTGACGATCCGTCTCTGGCGCGGTGTGCCAGTAGATGCGCGTCAGCCGCGCCCAGAAGCTGGAATGACGGCCTTCGTCCAGCAGGTGATCGGCCATCAGTCCCTTCACCGAGGGCTTGACCGAGTCGTCCTTGGCAAAGGCCGCGACATCGTCGGTCAGGGTGTTCTCGGCGATGCCCACGCAGATCAGTTCCAGCGCATCGCGCAGGCCCTCGGGCACCTGGTCCAGCACGGCCGGAATGGCGCGGCTGAGTTCGATCTCCTGGGGCAGGGCGATCGGCTCGATGCCGGTCAGGGCGATGGTCTGCTGCAGGAAGTCCATCGCCACCAGGGCGTGATAGTCCTCGTCCACCACCACGGTCATCGCGTCGTAGCGGCAGGCGAACGGGAACCGCACGGCAAAGCGATCCTTGGCGATGCGCCGGGCGGTGCGGTCGACGATTTCGGTCTCGAAGATCACCACATCGTTGATGAACTTGTAGAGGCTTTGCACCAGCACGAAATCACGCAACTGCGGACATTCGCGCTGGAACGTCGCGCCGAGCACCAGGGGTTGGCGGCTCAGGGGGTAGATCAGTCGCTGGTCATCCTCCACCAGGCGCCGGGGCCGGGTGCGTATGGTCGCCCGAGCCTCCCAGGCCTCGGCAAAGGAGCGGTACTCGAGGGCGTTCATTGGGTGACCTCGGCGACAGGCGTCTGCAGCGAGGCCCGCAGGCGGTCCCACAGCGCCATGCGGCTGTCCACTGCGGCGATGGCGGCCACGTAGACGTCTTCCTGGCGCAGCGGGTCGTGGTCGACCAGGCGGGCCAGCAACTGTTCGGCGGCAGGCCCGTGGTCTTCGGAGTCCACTTCGATGTGGCGCTGCAGGTAGTAACGGAAGGTCGGCGCCTGCTCGGTGCCGATGCCCCACTCGTCGAGGATCTGCTGGAACATCGCCGGAATCACGCTTTCCCGGCCGTGCAGGAAGGCGGCCGCGACCCGGTGGGCCGGTGCGTCGAGGGCAACCTCGAGGGTGTCGCGGACGAATCGCTGGGCGGCCTCACTGGCACCGCAGCGCAGCAGGGCATCGATGGCCGTGATGCCCTGCTGCTGCAGGGTGATGAAGCGATCAATGGCCTGGGTGCTGGCACCGACTTCGCGCATGGCATCCAGGTACAGCTCGAAGTGGCTGTAGTGGCCGTGGTCGAGGCGGTCGTCCGATTCTTCGCCCAGCACGATCTCGTTGATCAGACGCGCAGCGGCCGGGTCCGCCGGCGGTAGCCAGGGCAGGCTGACGCAGGTCAGCTCCTGCTGCAGGCGCTTGGTCAGTGACATGAAGTCCCAGACTGCGAAAACATGGGTTTCCATGAACCGGCGCAGTGTCTGCAGCGAGTCGATTTCGGAAAAGAGTGGGTGCAGGGAAAGTTCATGTTTTTTGTCGGAAAGTGTGCGCTTCAATGTGCTCATGATGAGGTCCGTTATGGATGGCATTCAGGGGTTAAGTTGCTCTGCACATTGCTCGTTATATAAATTCCAGGCGAAGTGATGCCTCGAATGAAATTTCGACATCGAACAACGATTAGGGGCCGGCAGGGCTTGTCTGGCAAGGCGTCCACGGTGATGCCTGGCCGCCCTTGGCTGGCGCTATAAAAGTTAGAACAACTTCAAAGTTTGTCGCAATTGTTTTTTTTATTATTTTGCGCTCGGACTTTTCTTGAAATATAAGTGTCCGAATAAAACTTTGAGTAAGTTTTATTTTGGCAATATGTGCTCCTTCCGATAAATAACGATCAGAAAAATAGACACAGAGTGAATGCCTCACTCGGAGCACTGATGAACGGAGATGGGAGAGTGACTATTGGAGGGCGGCTGATCGCGTGCGGTCCTTGCCCTGGTGCCAGATTCCTTCTGCAGGTGAATGAGGAGGCAGGCGGCCAGGTCCACGTCTGATGATCAGCGGCCGCTGCGGGGAGTAGAGTGTGCCCAAAATGCTGGCACTGCCATGGCCTGCGACGGACCGGGCAGTGGAAATACCCTGATCAGCGTGTGGATGGCAGGAGGGGAGGGTTAGTAGCTGAGCAGCCCGAGGTGGCTGTTGAAGATGCGCACCAGACGCTGGTTGAGCAGCGAGGCATCGACCGATTGCCCCGGCAATTCAATCAGCTCCAGCTCTCGCCTTACCAGTCTGTGCCAGCCGAGCATCGCCGCCAGGGAGCCAGGCGGGTAGAGCACGGTCATCGGCACGTGCAATGGAAGGTTGCTGGTACTGAACTGCGGGCTGTCACAGCTTGAAACAAACAAGTGACGGGTTTGCCCCGGACTCGCCTCCTGCACCTGTTGCATCAGGGCTAGGGCGATGTGCGCGCCCAACCCTTGGGCGAACATGGCGTGGGGTTGTGTAAGGTAAGGCTCAAGCTGCTCGCGCAGGGCCAGGGTCAGGCGCCCGGCCACGGGCAGTGCGGCGGAGTGTTCCAGGTCGGCAATGCTCGGGACATCGACCGCGACCAGTTCGATGGGGTCGCTGAGGGTTCTTGCCCAAGTACGATACTGGGCAAGTTGTTGCCGGGTGCTGGCCAGGCAGATCAAGCGGATCCTGGACGGCTGGTCGGGCGTGATTTCCTGTCGCGTCTGCACGTGCACTGCCGTTCCTTGTGGCGGATCGTGTCTGCGCAGCGACGCGGTCGTTGAGGTCGGCTGCGCGGTTGAGCAGGATCAGTTGCCCGATTGCCTGTCGAGGTAGCTCCTGATGGTGCGCGCGGCGTGGTTCAGGTGCTCTTCCAGGAGCTCGATGGCTTTGTCCACCAGTTTGTCGCTGGCGGCGTCGACCAGGGCGATGTGATCGTCCTGGGTGAGCTTGCCCAGCCCCATCGAAGATAGGTGGAAGCGCAGGAAGCGTTCCTCTTCGTTGAGCTCGATCTCGATCATGCGCAGTAGCTTCTGGTTCTGCGCCTTGCTGTAGAGGGCCATGTGGAACAAACGGTTGAGCCGGCCGATTTCGGCGTGACGGGTCTCGCTTTCGAGCTGGCGGATATACCCCCTGGCCTGGGCGATGTCCTCGGCATCGAGCAAGGGGATCGACTGGCGCAGCGCCTCGGTCTCGAGCAGCACGCGCAAGGCGTAGGTGTCGACGGCATCCTCGCCGATCAGTGGCGCCACCACGGCACCTTTGTGCATCACCACCTGCAGCAGGGACTGGGCCTCGAGCTGGCGCAGGGCCTCGCGCACAGGCATGCGGCTGACGCCGAATAGGGTCGCCAGCTCTTGCTGGCGCACGGCGGTGCCCGGTGGCAGGCGGCCGTCGAGGATGGCACTGCGCAGGCGCTCTTCTATGACACTGCGGGCCAGGTGCGGCGGTACCTGCTCGCTGCCCAGCACGGTGCTCAGGAGTTTGGGTTTCTCAGCCACGCGTGGTTCGCCTCGGCAACATGAAAATTGGATCCAATTACCCTAGTGAGGGTAGGGGGCGCTTGTCAAACGGATTGATCAAGCCGGTGCGCCATGGCGCACTGACGAAACGCGGCTATCGTGAAGCAAGTTGCCGGCATTGGGAAGATGGCCAAGGTCGCCAGCCCTTGTACGAAGCGGGTTTGCCGACAGTTGGCAGTACAGGCACCCGGTGCCATTGTCTTTTGCCGCGTCAGCCCGCACCATCGCTGCTTTCGACTGATCTGAACAGGTGTCCGCAGTGGCGATACCTTGGCCCCTCAATGCGACCGTACGCCGGCTCGGCCTTGCCGTGCTGCTCGGCTGCCTGTGGCTGGGCGCTACCCAGGCGGATTGGGACTTCTCGCAGATCAGCCGCCGTGCGCAGGCCCTTTACGGCCCGTTGGGCCCGGGCCAGGGACGCATCGATGCCTGGCAGAACCTGCTGACGGCACAGAAGCAGGGCAGCGAGCTGGAGCAGTTGCAGGTGGTCAACCTGTTCTTCAACAAACAGTTGCGCTATGTCGAGGACATCGACCTGTGGCACGAGGTGGACTACTGGGCCACGCCGGTGCAGTCGCTGATCAAGGGCGCGGGCGATTGTGAGGACTATGCCATCGCCAAGTATTTCAGCCTGCGGCGCATGGGCATCCCGGCGGAAAAGCTGCGCATCACCTACGTCAAGGCCCTGCGCCAGAACCGTGCGCACATGGTCCTGACCTATTATTCAAGCCCACAGGCCCAGCCTCTGGTGCTCGACAGCCTGATGGACGCCATCAAGCCGGCCAGCCAGCGTACCGACCTGCTGCCGGTGTATGCCTTCAATGGTGAAGGCCTGTGGCTGACCGGCGCTGGCGGCAACAAGAAGGTCGGGGACACCAAGCGCCTGTCACGGTGGCAGGACTTGCTGAAGAAAATGCAGGCCGAAGGGTTCCCGGCCGAACCGGTTTACTGAAGGAGCACAGATGTCACTGTTCAAACAATTGCTGCTAGCCATTTGCCTGTTCCTGGTGGTCGCCTTCAGTGGCAGCTTCATGGTCAGCCTGGAGAGCTCGCGCAGCCAGTACGTCAACCAGCTGCGTTCCCATGCCCAGGATGCGGCGACCGCGCTGGCGCTGTCGCTGACGCCGAACATCGACGATCCGGCGATGGTCGAGCTGATGGTCAGCTCGATCTTCGACAGTGGCTACTATTCGAGCATCAAGGTCATCGACCTGGACTCCAATGCCGTGCTGGTCGAGCGTCATACCGAGCCCGACGCGGGTGGCGTGCCGGGTTGGTTCATCCAGCTGATCGGCCTGGACCCGGCCGGCGGTGACGCCATTGTCAGCCGTGGCTGGCAGCAGGCGGCGCGGGTCGAGGTGATCAGCCATCCGATGTTTGCTCTGGCCAAGCTCTGGCAGAGCGCTCTGGGCAGCCTGGGCTGGCTGTTGTTGTGCGGCGCGGCGAGCGCGGTGCTCGGGGCCCTGCTGCTGCGTCGCCAGCTGAGGCCGCTCGACTACATGGTGGCGCAGTCCCACGCCATTGCCCGCCGTGAGTTCCTCAGCCTGCCGGAGTTGCCGCGTACGCCCGAGCTGCGCCGGGTGGTGCAGGCGATGAACCAGATGGTCGAGAAGCTCAAGGCGCTGTTCACCGAGCAGGCCGAGCGCAGCGAGAAACTGCGTGCCGAGTCGTACCAGGACAGCCTCACCGGGCTGGCCAACCGCCGTTACTTCGAAATGCAGCTCAATGCCCGGGTCAGCAACCTGGAGGAGGCCCGGGCCGGCTACCTGCTGTTGCTGCGTGTCCAGGACCTGGCGGGCCTGAACGCGCGCCTGGGGGGCCAGCGCACCGACCAGTTGCTGCAGGCGGTGGGCGAGCAGTTGCGCCGCACCTGTGCGAACTTCCCCGAAACCAATGACCTGATCACCCGTAGCCGTGGCGGCGAGTTCGCGGTGTTGGCGCCGGGCATGGTGCATGATGAGGCGATCCAGTTGGCCCAGGCCCTGGAAACCACCTTGCAGAGCTTGCACGAGACCGGCGCCAGCGATGTCGACCCGGTGGCCTGCATCGGCCTGGCGCCCTACAGTCCTGGGGATGCCCCGCCAACGTTGCTCAAGCTCGCCGACGAGGCCCTGGCCCGCGCCGAGAGCCAGCCCGCGCCGGGGTGGGTATGCTTGGAGCAGGGCGCCGCAGGCCAGGCCGCCGACAGCCACCACGCCTGGCACACGCGCCTGGACCAGGCGTTGGGCAAGGGCCAGTTCGAGCTGTTCTTCCAGCCGGTCGTGGATGCCAGGGCGCCGGAGCGGGTGCTGCACTACAAGGTCATCTCGCGCCTGCACGACGAGCAGGGCGAAGCCCTGGCGGCCGGCCGTTTCCTGCCGTGGCTGGAGCGCTTCGGCTGGATGGCGCGGCTGGACTTGCTGGTGCTGGAAAAAGTGCTCAAGCACTTGCAGGGGCATGGTGAGGCGCTGGCGCTGAACCTGTCGGCCGCGACCCTGGCCGACCCCCAGGCGCTGCAGCGGGTTTACGAGCTGCTTGGGCAGCATGGGGCGCTGGGGCGGCGGCTGACCTTCGAGATCGGCGAAGAGCAATTGCCCGAGCAGTCGGCGCTGGAACAACTGACCCGACGCCTGCGCGCACTGGGCTTCAGCCTGGCGCTGCAGCGCTTCGGCGGGCGCTTCAGCATGATCGGCAACCTCGCCCACCTGGGGCTGGCCTACCTGAAGATCGACGGTGGCTACATCCGCAACATCGACCAGGAGCGGCACAAGCGCCTGTTCATCGAGGCCATCCAGCGCGCGGCGCACAGCATCGACCTGCCGTTGATCGCCGAGCGGGTAGAGACCGAAGGGGAGCTGAAGGTACTACGGGAGATGGGTGTGCAGGGGATCCAGGGGCAACTGGTCGGTGGGCCGGCGCCCTGGCGTTAAGTTAAAGCCTGTGGGAACGGGCAGGCCAATACCACAGGCGCAAACAATGGCCGTTTGATCAGATCAACCCGCCGTCCTCGTCTTCCTCGATCAGGTTGTTCAGGCCGCCCAGCGCCTTGCGTGCGGTGGAGCGGTTGAGCAGCTTGGCCTGGGCGCCCGGTGGCAGGTCGGTGATGCTGAACACGCCCTTGGCGGTCAACACCTCGATCAGGTCCTCCAGTACCCGGATCATGTCCAGGTCGCTCTGCTTGAGCTGCTTGAGGCTGTTCTCGACAACGTCGTCGGCGAACCATTCCTGGATCTCGGCATTGTCTGCCGGGACCATGTCGGTAAAACCGTCAAACGCGGCGGCTTCCACCCGCAGCAACTGGCCTTCGGCGTCGCGTTGCACGTAGAACATGGCGGCGTCCCTCGTCACGATGAATCCTTTTTGGTAGTCAGCAGCATAGGCAAAGTTCACCGGGCATGTAAGCCCGGTGCACGAGTATGCGCGTGAAGGGATGGCTGGAAAAGCCCGCGCCCCGACGCCGGCCCTTGCGGGCCGTGGTCGGGGAGGGGGATCAGCTGTTGGAGTTGTCGATCTTGATGGTCGGGTCGGCGCCGCTGATCAACGAGTTGATCGTGGTGTTGGACCAGTTCACGCCCTCGAGCTTGATGGTCACGTCGGCGTTGGCCAGGCCGCCGGCGGCGTTGAGCTTGCCTTCGGTGCTGACCTGCAGGGTCGACTCGCCATTGACCGTGGTGATCTTCAGGAAGTTGTCGATGGTGCTGGCCTTCTCGCCCTGGAGCAGGTCGCTCAGGTCGAGGCGGTCGCCTTCGCTGGCCTTGAAGTCCTTGATCACGTCCTTGCCCAGGTCGCCGGCCTTCCACACGAAGGTGTCGGCACCGCTGCCGCCGGTCATGATGTCGTCGCCCTTGCCGCCGATGAGGATGTCATTGCCGGCACCGCCAAACAGGATGTCGTTGCCTTCGCCGCCGAGCAGGGTGTCGTTGCCGGTGCCACCGAGCAGAATGTCGTTGCCCTTGCCGCCGTCGATGTAGTCGTTGCCACCCTGGCCGAAGATGATGTCGTTGCCGTTGCCGCCCAGCAGGGTATCGGCGCCGTCGTTGCTACGCGAGACATCGAACTCGGCGTAGTTCTCGGTGATGTACTTGTGCATCGCCCGCGCGTCCACGCTGCCCGAGTCGACGCCCAGCTTGTCGGCGACATAGCCGCGGATCGCCTCGACACCGGTGCCGGCAACACCGTCGAAGACCATCAGGTCGCCAAAGATGATGTCATTGCCGTCGCCGCCATTGACCGTGTCGTTGCCCGGCTGGGTGACTTCGGTATGGCCGAGGATCGCCTCGGCCAGCTTGCTCGGGTCGATGTTGGTCTGCGGCTTGCCGTCGGTGTCGTACGGTTTCAGGTCGTTGGTGTTGACGCCGTTGTTGAGGCCGATGGCCTCGACCTCGGACAGGCCCGAGAGCAGCTTGAAGCTGTCCTGCGAGTTGTTCGTGGTGGTGGTGCTTGTGCTGGATCCACTTCCTCCGCGTGTCGACAGTTCATAGCCACCAATACCGTCGGCGCGAATGTCACCCGATAGCGTTGTACTCCAGCCTCCCCGGCCATAGGTCTGTACGGTCAGCGCTCCGTCGCTCCCGATGGTGATGTAGTTCGTGTTGTCCAGGTACTTGCTGACCGTCATGCCAGCCTTGTAATTGATGGAGGCCAGGTAGCTGTCGAAGCTGTTACCGCTAGTGCCCAGGTTTGGGTTGCCTTGCTCGTTGGCCTGGTAGTAGGTCGGCTGGCCATCGGTAATGAAGAAGGTCTGGTTGCTGCCGGTATTCCCTGCGGCCTTGAGAGACTGGAACCAGTTGGCGGTGGTCTTGAAGGCATCCTCGTAGTTGGTGCCGCCGTTGGCATTGAGCGTGTTCAGGGCATTGAGCAAGGTTTGCAGGCCTGCATCGTTCAGGGTCACCGCAACGTTGCTCTTGACCTGGGTGGCGAAGTCCACCAGGAGGATGTTCACGGTACCCGACTGGTCGCCCTTGACGCTGGCGGCCAGGGTCTTGAACACCGATTCCAGGGACTTCTTCGCCGCATCCACGCCGGACGAGCCCATGCTGCCCGAGGTGTCGACGATGAAGGCGAGGTTGTAGTCCTGGCCTGGCACCACGTGCAGGCCGGTGACGTCGGCCACCACCACATCGTTGCCGTCGGTACCGGTGATGTTGTCGCTGTCCGAGGACAGGTTGCTGGTGGTGTAGGACTGCGGGTAGACCGTGACCTTGATGGTGCCTTCGCTGGTCGCGGTGCTGCCGCCGACGCTCTCGGTGGAGGTCGAGCTGACCTTCACGTCGAACTGGCCGGCGTAGTAGGCCGGTGGCTTGATGGTCAGGCCACCCAGGTTCCAGCCGGTGACGTCCACCGCGTCCTTGCCGACGGTGATGGTGTGGCCGGCGTTGTCGGCCAGCACAGAGCCTGCCGGGATGCCGCTGAGCTTGATGCTCAGGGATTCGGAGCCGTCGGTGTCGGTCAGGTTGGTGCTGATGCCCACCAGCTTGACCGGGGCGCCGTTCTCACTGCCTTCGTTGAGCTTGTAGCCGTCGTAGTAGCCCTGGTTGTTGCTACCGTGCAGGTCGCCGACGGTCACGCCGGCGTTGGTCAGGTCCTTGACGCTCGGGTACATCGGGATGTTCGAGCTGTTGAGGTCGGTGACCGCGCCGTTGCCCACCTTGATGTTGACGTCCAGGCTGCCGGGGCCGGCCTGGTTGGCGTTGTAGATCTCCAGGGTGTAGTAGCCGCTGGTGGTCGGGGTGAAGCTGCCGGAGATGGCGCCGCTGCCTGAGCCCCAGGTGCCGCTGGCGACGTTCTTGCCACCCACGACGATCTGCAGGCTGTCGTCGGCGGTGCCGCTGAACGCATAGGTCTTGCCGGCTTCCAGGTAGATCAGGCCGGAGGTCTTCGAGCCCGTGCCAGGCGTCACGGTGGCGACCGTGTCGACGCCGGTGACGGTCTCGCTCTTGCTGGCATTGCCGGAGTTGGCGAAGACGTTCTTCAGCGCATCGCCGGTGATGCCGTTGCCGTTGTTACCCAGGCCGGTGAGGCTGTTCCAGGTTTCCTTGAGCAGGCCGATGGAGTTGACGTTGTTGTTGCCGATGTTCAGGTCAGGCTTGTCGGCCACTGGCGCGATATCGACCTTCATGGTCACTTCGCCGCCGGCGTTGGTGCCGTCGTTGGGCTTGTACTTGATCTGCGCGTAGTCGGCCTGCTTGTTGCCCACGCCGCTGCCACCATAGCCGTCGACGCCCGACTGGTTGGCCAGTGGCACGAACTTGAGCTTGCCGGCGGCGATGTCGGCCTGGCTGATGTTCTGGTTCAGCGACACATCGACCCACGAGGTGCCGTTGAAGAACTTCAGGCTGCCCAGGTCCGGCAGCTTGCTGATGGTCACCGACAGGCCGGTGTTGCCATCGGCGTCACTGACGTTGAAGTCGCCCCACTTGAACACGTAGTCGGTGTCTTCGCTGCCGGTCACGGCGCCACCGGTCGACACCGGCGCGTGGTCGTTGTCGATGATGGTGGTGGTGACGCTGGACTTGCCGGCGTCGACCTGCAGGTTCTCGAAGCCGCCGCCCGCGGCGCCGCTGATCTTGACCGTGAAGTTCTCCGAGCCCTCGACCAGCTTGTCGTCGATGGTCTTGATGTCGAAGGTGGTGCCGCTGCTGCCCGCCGGGATCTTCACGGTGACCACGCCGGTGAAGTCCTGGCCGTCGGTGGCGGTGCCGCTGTAGGTCAAGGTGATGGTCACCTCGGACTTCGACGGGTTGCTCAGGGTCAGGTTGTAGTGGGCGGTGTCACCTTCGGTCACCGAGGTGTCGCCGCTGATGCCGACGGTGGTCAGGTCGCCCTGGCCGCTCGGCTCGTCGGTGACGCTGGTGGTGACGGTGTTGCTGCCCAGGGTCAGCTTCTCGAAGTTGTCGCCGCCGGTGACCGATTCGATCTTGTTGACGATGTTCGGCTGGCCACCGACGTACGGGTCGTCCTTGGCAGTGATGGTGAAGGTGCCGCTGGCGCTGCCGGCCGGGATGGTGACCTTGGTGCCGTCGGTCAGGGTGAAGGTCAGGCCATTGTGGCCGTTGACCGACAGGCCCTGGGCGTTGGTCAGGGTCACGGTGTAGGTGACCTGGCCGCCTTCGGTGACGGTGGTCTTGTCGGCGGACAGGGTGGCGACCACTTCACTGATGGTGTCGCTGATCTGCACGGTGGCGTTGCCGCCCAGTTCCAGATTCTCGAAGGTCTTGCCGGTGACCGTGGCATCGGTGATGCCGACGGTCAGCGAGCTGCCATCCTTGAACACGTCGTCGCCCTGGGCGGCGGCCTTGTACTCGACCTGTGTCTGGCCGGCCGGGATGATCACCTTGGCACCGTTGCTCAGGGTCACGGTCAGGTCCTGCGTCAGCTTCTGGCTGACCTTGACGGTGAACGACGGCTGCTGGTCTTCGGTGACGTTGCCGTTGCCGACGATGGTGACCGAGACCTTATCGCCCTGGTTGCCGGTGCCCGGGGTGCCCGAACCTGGCTCGTCGGTGACGGTAGTCTTCACTTCGTTCTGACCCAGGGTCAGTTTTTCGAAGTTGTCCGCGCCGGTGACGCCGGTGATCTTGTTGCTGATGGTCGGCTGACCGCCGACGAATACATCGTCCGCGGCGGTGATGGTGAAGGTGCCGCTGGCGCTGCCGGCCGGGATGGTGACCTTGGTGCCGTCGCTGAGGGTAAAGGTCAGGCCATTGTGGCCGG
This sequence comes from Pseudomonas sp. P65(2024), assembly GCF_057480955.1. Taxonomy (NCBI): domain Bacteria; kingdom Pseudomonadati; phylum Pseudomonadota; class Gammaproteobacteria; order Pseudomonadales; family Pseudomonadaceae; genus Pseudomonas; species Pseudomonas sp. P65(2024). Next base: position 339,341 of record NZ_JBLIYX010000004.1, on the reverse strand, counting down.
TGACCGACAGGCCCTGGGCGTTGGTCAGGGTCACGGTGTAGGTGATCTGGCCGCCTTCGGAAACGGTGGTCTTGTCGGCGGACAAGGTGGCCACGACTTCACTGATGGTGTCGGTGATCTGCACGGTGGCATTGCCACCCAGCTCGAGGTTCTCGAAGGTCTTGCCGGTGACTGTGGCATCGGTGATGCCGACGGTCAGCGAGCTGCCGTCCTTGAACACGTCGTCGCCTTGGGCGGCGGCCTTGTACTCGACCTGGGTCTGGCCGGCCGGAATGACTACCTTGGCGCCATTGCTCAGGGTGACGGTCAGGTCCTGGTCGAGCTTCTGGCTGACCTTGACGGTGAACGACGGCTGCTGGGCTTCGTTGACATCGCCGTTGCCGACGATGGTAACGGAGACCTTGTCGCCCTGGTTGCCGGTGCCTGGAGTGCCCGAGCCCGGTTCGTCGGTCACCGTGGTGGTCAGGGTATTGCTGCCGAGGGTCAGCTTCTCGAAGTTGCCGCCACCGGTGACGGACTCGATCTTGTTGACGATGCTCGGCTGGCCGCCGACGAACACGTCGTCCTTGGCGGTGATGGTGACCGTACCAGTGGCGCTGCCGGCCGGGATGATGACCTTGGTGCCGTCGGTCAGGGTGAAGGTCAGGCCGTTATGGCCGTTGACCGGCAGACCTTGGGCGTTGGTCAGGGTGACGGTGTAGGTGAACTGGCCACCCTCGGCAACCGTGGTCTTGTCGGCGGACAGGGTCGCGACCACTTCGCTGATGGTGTCGCTGATCTGCACGGTGGCCGAACCGCCGAGCTCGAGGTTCTCGAAGGTCTTGCCGACCACGCTGGCATCGGTGATGCCGACGGTGAGCGGGCCGCCGTCCTTGAACACGTCGTCGCCCTGGACCGGCGCCTTGTACTCGACCTGGGTCTGGCCGGCAGGGATAACTACCTTGGCGCCATTGCTCAGGGTCACGGTGAGGTCCTGGTCGAGCTTCTGGCTGACCTTGACGGTGAACGACGGCTGCTGGGCTTCGTTGACATCGCCGTTGCCGACGATGGTGACCGAGACCTTGTCGCCCTGGTTGTCGGTGCCTGGAGTGCCCGAGCCCGGTTCGTCGGTGACCGAGGTCTTCACTTCGTTCTGACCCAGGGTCAGTTTCTCGAAGTTGTCGGCACCGGTGACGCCGGTGATCTTGTTGCTGATGGTGGCCTGGCCGCCGACGAACACGTCGTCCGGTGCGGTGATGGTGGCGGTGCCAGTGGCGCTGCCGGCCGGGATGGTGACCTTGGTGCCGTCGGACAGGGTGAAGGTCAGGCCGTTATGACCGGTGACCGACAGGCCCTGGGCGTTGGTCAGGGTCACGGTGTAGGTGATCTGGCCGCCTTCGGAAACGGTGGTCTTGTCGGCGGACAAGGTGGCCACGACTTCACTGATGGTGTCGGTGATCTGCACGGTGGCGTTGCCGCCCAGTTCCAGATTCTCGAAGGTCTTGCCGGTGACCGTGGCATCGGTGATGCCGACGGTCAGCGAGCTGCCGTCCTTGAACACATCATCACCTTGGGCGTTGGCCTTGTACTCGACCTGGGTCTGGCCGGCCGGGATGATCACCTTGGCGCCATTGCTCAGGGTGACGGTCAGGTCCTGGTCGAGCTTCTGGCTGACCTTGACGGTGAACGACGGCTGCTGGGCTTCGTTGACGTTGCCGTTGCCGACGATGGTGACCGAGACCTTGTCGCCCTGGTTGTCGGTGCCTGGGGTGCCCGAACCTGGTTCGTCGGTGACGGTAGTCTTCACTTCGTTCTGACCCAGGGTCAGTTTCTCGAAGTTGTCGGCACCGGTGACACCAGTGATCTTGTTGCTGATGGTCGGCTGACCGCCGACGAATACATCGTCCGCGGCGGTGATGGTGAAGGTGCCGCTGGCGCTGCCCGCCGGGATGGTGACCTTGGTGCCGTCGGTCAGGGTGAAGGTCAGGCCATTGTGGCCGGTGACCGACAGGCCCTGGGCGTTGGTCAGGGTCACGGTGTAGGTGATCTGGCCGCCTTCGGAAACGGTGGTCTTGTCGGCGGACAAGGTGGCCACGACTTCACTGATGGTGTCGGTGATTTGCACGGTGGCGTTGCCACCCAGCTCGAGGTTCTCGAAGGTATGGCCCGGAACCGTGGCATCGGTGATACCGACGGTCAGCGAGCTGCCGTCCTTGAACACGTCGTCGCCCTGTGCGGCGGCCTTGTACTCGGTCTGGGTCTGACCTGCCGGGATCACCACCTTGTCGCCGTTGGACAGGGTGACGGTCAGGTCGTAGCCAAGCTTCTGGCTGACCTTGACGGTGAACGACGGCTGCTGGTCTTCGGTGACGTTGCCGTTGCCGACGATGGTGACGGAGACCTTGTCGCCCTGGTTGTCGGTGCCTGGAGTTCCGGTGCCCGGCTCGTCGGTCACGGAGGTCTGCACTTCGTTCTGACCCAGGGTCAGTTTCTCGAAGTTGTCGGCACCGGTGACGCCGGTGATCTTGTTGCTGATGGTGGCTTGGCCGCCAACGAAGACGTCGTCAGGCGCCGTGATGATGGCGGTACCGCTGGCGCTGCCGGCCGGGATGGTGACCTTGGTGCCGTCGCTGAGGGTAAAGGTCAGGCCGTTGTGGCCGGTGACCGACAGGCCCTGGGCATTGGTCAGGGTCACGGTGTAGGTGATCTGGCCGCCTTCGGACACGGTGGTCTTGTCGGCGGACAGGGTGGCGACCACTTCACTGATGGTGTCGGTGATCTGCACGGTGGCGTTGCCACCCAGCTCGAGGTTCTCGAAGGTCTTGCCGGTGACTGTGGCATCGGTGATGCCGACGGTCAGCGAGCTGCCATCCTTGAACACGTCGTCGCCCTGGGCTGCGGCTTTGTACTCGACCTGGGTCTGACCGGCTGGAATGACGACTTTGTCGCCATTGCTCAGGGTGACGGTCAGGTCCTGGCCAAGTTTCTGGCTGACCTTGACGGTGAAGGCTGGCTGCTGGTCTTCGGTGACGTTGCCGTTGCCGACGATGGTAACGGAGACCTTGTCGCCCTGGTTGTCAGTGCCTGGGGTGCCGGTACCCGGCTCATCGGTCACGCTCGTGGTGACGGTGTTGTCACCGAGGGTCAGCTTCTCGAAGTTATCGCCACCGGCAACCGATTCGATCTTGTTGACGATGCTCGGCTGGCCACCGACGAACACGTCGTCCGGTGCAGTGATGGTGAAGGTGCCGCTGGCGCTGCCAGCGGGGATGGTGACCTTGGTGCCATCGGTCAGGGTGAAGGTCAGGCCGTTGTGGCCATTGACCGGCAGACCCTGAGCGTTGGTCAGGGTCACGGTGTAGGTGATCTGGCCGCCTTCGGTGACGGTGGTCTTGTCGGCGGTGAGGGTCGCGACGACTTCGCTGACGGTGTCGGAGATTTGGACCGAAGCGTTGCCGCCCAGCTCCAGATTCTCGAAGGCCTTACCATCGACGGCAGCGTCGGTGATGCCAACGGTCAAGGTATCGCCGTCTTTGAAGACGTCATCACCTTGGGCTTTCGCCTTGTACTCGGCCTCGGTCTGACCGGCAGGGATCACGACCTTGTCGCCGTTCGACAGAGTCACGGTCAGGTCGTGGTCCAGTTTCTGGCTGACCTTGACGGTGAAGGCCGGCTGTTGGTCTTCGGTCACATCGCCTTTGCCGACGATGGTGACGGTGACCTTGTCGCCCTGGTTGTCGGTGCCTGGAGTGCCAGTGCCCGGCTCGTCAGTGACGGAGGTCTTCACTTCGTCCTGACCCAGGGTCAGTTTTTCGAAGTTGTCGGCACCTGTCACGCTTTCCAGTTTGTTGGTAATGGTCGGTTGACCACCAACGAACACGTCGTCCGGTGCAGTGATGGTGAAGGTACCGCTCGCGCTACCGGCCGGAATGGTGACCTTGGTGCCATCAGTCAGGGTGAAGATCAGGCCATTGTGGCCGTTGACCGGCAGACCTTGGGCATTGGTCAGGGTCACGGTGTAGGTGATCTGGCCACCTTCGGTGACGGTAGTCTTGTCGGCGGTGAGGGTTGCAACCACTTCACTGATAGTGTCGGTGATCTGCACCGAGGCGTTGCCACCCAGCTCCAGGTTTTCGAAGGACTTGCCATCAACGGCGGCATCGGTGATGCCGACGGTCAGGGTGTCACCGTCTTTGAAGACGTCATCACCTTGGGCTTTCGCCTTGTACTCGGCTTCGGTCTGACCGGCTGGAATAACGACTTTGTCGCCGTTCGACAGGGTGACGGTCAGGTCATGGTCGAGCTTCTGGCTGACCTTGACGGTGAAGGCCGGCTGCTGGTCTTCAGTGACATCGCCTTTGCCGACGATAGTAACGGTGACCTTGTCGCCCTGGTTGTCGGTACCAGGAGTACCAGTGCCAGGTTCATCGGTCACGGTCGTGGTGACGGTGTTGTCGCCGAGGGTCAGCTTCTCGAAGTTGTCGCCACCGGCAACCGACTCGATCTTGTTGACGATCGAAGGCTGGCCGCCGACGAACACGTCGTCCGGTGCAGTGATGGTGAAGGTACCGCTGGCACTGCCAGCCGGGATGGTCACCTTGGTGCCATCGGTCAGGGTGAAGGTCAGGCCGTTATGGCCATTGACCGGCAGACCCTGGGCGTTGGTCAGGGTCACGGTGTAGGTGATCTGGCCGCCTTCGGTGACGGTGGTCTTGTCGGCGGTCAGGGTGGCGACCACTTCGCTGACAGTGTCGGTGATCTGTACCGAGGCGTTGCCGCCCAGCTCGAGGTTCTCGAAGGCTTTGCCATCGACAGCGGCATCGGTGATGCCGACGGTCAGGGTGTCGCCGTCCTTGAAGACGTCATCGCCTTGGGCCTTGGCCTTGTACTCGGCTTCGGTCTGGCCGGCTGGAATGACGACTTTGTCGCCGTTCGACAGGGTCACGGTCAGGTCATGGTCGAGCTTCTGGCTGACCTTGACGGTGAAGGCCGGCTGCTGGTCTTCGGTGACATCGCCTTTGCCGACGATAGTGACGGTGACCTTGTCGCCCTGATTGTCGGTACCTGGCGTGCCGGTGCCAGGCTCGTCGGTCACGGTCGTGGTGACGGTGTTGTCGCCGAGGGTCAGCTTCTCGAAGTTGTCGCCACCGGCAACCGACTCGATCTTGTTGACGATGCTCGGCTGGCCACCGACGAATACATCGTCCGGTGCAGTGATGGTGAAGGTGCCGCTGGCACTGCCAGCCGGGATGGTCACCTTGGTGCCATCGGTCAGGGTGAAGGTCAGGCCATTGTGACCATTGACCGGCAGACCCTGGGCGTTGGTCAGGGTCACGGTGTAGGTGATCTGGCCGCCTTCGGTGACGGTGGTCTTGTCGGCGGTGAGGGTCGCGACGACTTCGCTGACGGTGTCGGTGATTTGGACCGAAGCGTTGCCGCCCAGCTCCAGATTCTCGAAGGCCTTACCATCGACGGCAGCGTCGGTGATGCCGACGGTCAAGGTATCGCCGTCTTTGAAGACGTCATCGCCTTGGGCCTTGGCCTTGTACTCGGCTTCGGTCTGACCGGCTGGAATGACAACTTTGTCGCCGTTCGACAGGGTGACGGTCAGGTCGTGGTCGAGCTTCTGGCTGACCTTGACGGTGAAGGCCGGCTGCTGGTCTTCGGTGACATCGCCTTTGCCGACGATGGTGACGGTGACCTTGTCGCCCTGGTTGTCGGTGCCTGGAGTGCCAGTGCCCGGCTCGTCGGTCACGGTCGTGGTGACGGTGTTGTCACCCAGAGTCAATTTCTCGAAGTTGTCGCCACCGGCAACCGATTCGATCTTGTTGACGATCGAAGGCTGGCCGCCGACGAACACGTCGTCAGGGGCGGTGATGGTGAAGGTGCCGCTGGCACTGCCGGCCGGAATGGTGACCTTGGTGCCGTCAGTCAGGGTGAAGGTCAGGCCATTGTGGCCATTGACCGGCAGACCCTGGGCGTTGGTCAGGGTCACGGTGTAAGTGATCTGGCCGCCTTCGGTGACGGTGGTCTTGTCGGCGGTCAGGGTCGCGACGACCTCACTGACGGTGTCGGTGATCTGCACGGTGGCGTTGCCGCCCAGTTCCAGATTCTCGAAGGTCTTGCCATCAACGACTGCATCAGTGATGCCGACGGTCAGCGAGCTGCCATCCTTGAACACGTCATCGCCCTGGGCATCCGCCTTGTACTCGACCTGGGTCTGGCCAGCCGGAATCACCACTTTGGCGCCGTTGCTCAAGGTGACGGTCAGGTCGTGGTCCAGCTTCTGGTTGACCTTGACGGTAAAGGACGGCTGCAGGTCTTCGGTGACATCGCCGTTGCTGACGATGGTGACGGACACCTTGTTGCCGGTATCCGGATCATCAGTGACGGTGGTGGTGAGTGTTTCCTTGCCGAGCGTCAGTTTCTCGAAGTTGTCCGCGCCGCTGACACCTTCAAGCTTGTTCACGATCGAGGGCTGGCCGCCGACGAATACGTCGCTCGGGGCGGTGATGGTGAAGGTACCGCTGGCGCTGCCGGCTGGAACGGTGACCTTGGTGCCGTCGGTCAGGGTGAAGGTCAGGCCATTGTGGCCATTGACCGGCAGACCCTGGGCGTTGGTCAGGGTCACGGTGTAGGTGATCTGGCCGCCTTCGGTGACGGTGGTCTTGTCGGCGGTGAGGGTCGCAACCACTTCACTGATGGTGTCGGTGATCTGAACCGAGGCGTTGCCTCCAAGTTCCAGATTCTCGAAGGCCTTGCCGTCAACGGCAGCGTCGGTGATGCCGACGGTCAGGGTATCGCCATCCTTGAAGACGTCGTCGCCCTGAGCCTTGGCTTTGTATTCGGCTTCGGTCTGACCGGCCGGAATAACGACTTTGTCGCCGTTCGACAGGGTGACGGTCAGGTCGTGGTCGAGCTTCTGGCTGACCTTGACGGTGAAGGCCGGCTGCTGGTCTTCGGTGACGTCACCTTTGCCAACGATGGTGACGGCGACCTTGTCGCCCTGGTTGTCGGTGCCTGGAGTGCCGGTACCAGGCTCATCGGTCACGGTCGTGGTGACGCTGTTGTCACCCAGCGTGAGCTTCTCGAAGTTGTCCGCGCCGCTGACGCCTTCGATCTTGTTGACGATCGAAGGCTGGCCGCCGACGAACACGTCGTCCGGAGCGGTGATGGTGAAGGTGCCGCTGGCGCTTCCGGCTGGAATGGTGACCTTGGTGCCATCGGTCAGAGTGAAGGTCAGGCCGTTGTGGCCGGTGACCGACAGACCCTGGGCATTGGTCAAGGTTACGGTGTAGGTGATCTGGCCACCTTCAGACACAGTGGTCTTGTCGGCGGTGAGAGTCGCAACCACCTCGCTGACGGTATCGGTGATCTGGACGGAGGCATTGCCACCCAGTTCCAGATTTTCGAAGGCCTTACCGTCAACGGTGGCATCGGTGATGCCCACGGTCAGGGTGTCACCGTCTTTGAAGACGTCATCACCTTGGGCTTTCGCCTTGTACTCGGCTTCGGTCTGACCGGCTGGAATAACGACTTTGTCGCCGTTCGACAGGGTGACGGTCAGGTCGTGGTCGAGCTTCTGGCTGACCTTGACGGTGAAGGCCGGCTGCTGGTCTTCGGTCACATCGCCTTTGCCGACGATGGTGACGGTGACCTTGTCGCCCTGGTTGTCGGTGCCTGGAGTGCCAGTGCCCGGCTCGTCAGTGACCGATGTCTTCACTTCGTCCTGACCCAGGGTCAGTTTTTCGAAGTTGTCGGCACCTGTCACGCTTTCCAGTTTGTTGGTAATGGTCGGTTGACCACCAACGAACACGTCGTCCGGTGCAGTGATGGTGAAGGTACCGCTGGCGCTACCGGCCGGAATGGTGACCTTGGTGCCATCGGTCAGGGTGAAGGTCAGGCCGTTATGGCCGTTGACCGGCAGACCTTGGGCGTTGGTCAGGGTCACGGTATAGGTAATCTGGCCACCTTCGGTGACGGTGGTCTTGTCGGCGGTGAGGGTCGCAACCACCTCGCTGACGGTGTCGGTGATCTGCACCGAAGCGTTACCGCCCAGCTCCAGGTTCTCGAAGGCCTTGCCGTCGACGGCAGCATCGGTGATACCGACGGTCAGGGTGTCACCGTCTTTGAAGACGTCATCACCTTGGGCTTTCGCCTTGTACTCGGCTTCGGTCTGACCGGCTGGAATAACGACTTTGTCGCCGTTCGACAGGGTGACGGTCAGGTCGTGGTCGAGCTTCTGGCTGACCTTGACGGTGAAGGCCGGCTGCTGGTCTTCGGTGACATCGCCTTTGCCGATGATAGTAACGGTGACTTTGTCGCCCTGGTTGTCGGTACCTGGAGTGCCGGTGCCAGGCTCGTCGGTCACGGTCGTGGTGACGGTGTTGTCGCCGAGGGTCAGCTTCTCGAAGTTGTCGCCACCGGCAACCGACTCGATCTTGTTGACGATGCTCGGCTGGCCACCGACGAATACATCGTCCGGTGCAGTGATGGTGAAGGTACCGCTGGCACTGCCAGCCGGGATGGTGACCTTGGTGCCATCGGTCAGGGTGAAGGTCAGGCCATTGTGGCCATTGACCGGCAGACCCTGGGCGTTGGTCAGGGTCACGGTGTAGGTGATCTGGCCGCCTTCGGTGACGGTGGTCTTGTCGGCGGTGAGGGTCGCGACGACTTCGCTGACGGTGTCGGTGATTTGGACCGAAGCGTTGCCGCCCAGCTCCAGATTCTCGAAGGCCTTACCATCGACGGCAGCGTCGGTGATGCCGACGGTCAAGGTATCGCCGTCTTTGAAGACGTCATCACCTTGGGCCTTGGCCTTGTACTCGGCTTCGGTCTGACCGGCTGGAATGACAACTTTGTCGCCGTTCGACAGGGTGACGGTCAGGTCGTGGTCGAGCTTCTGGCTGACCTTGACGGTGAAGGCCGGCTGCTGGTCTTCGGTGACATCGCCTTTGCCAACGATGGTGACGGTGACCTTGTCGCCTTGGTTGTCGGTGCCTGGAGTGCCGGTGCCCGGTTCGTCAGTGACCGATGTCTTCACTTCGTCCTGACCCAAGGTCAGTTTTTCGAAGTTGTCGGCACCTGTCACGCTTTCCAGTTTGTTGGTAATGGTCGGTTGACCACCAACGAACACGTCGTCCGGTGCAGTGATGGTGAAGGTGCCGCTGGCGCTGCCAGCGGGGATGGTGACCTTGGTGCCATCGGTCAGGGTGAAGGTCAGGCCGTTGTGGCCATTGACCGGCAGACCCTGGGCGTTGCTCAGCGTCACGGTGTAGGTGATCTGGCCGCCTTCGGTGACGGTGGTCTTGTCGGCGGTGAGGGTCGCAACCACCTCGCTGACGGTGTCGGTGATCTGGACGGAGGCATTGCCACCCAGCTCCAGATTCTCGAAGGCCTTACCATCGACGGCGGCATCGGTGATGCCGACGGTCAAGGTATCGCCGTCTTTGAAGACGTCATCACCTTGGGCCTTGGCCTTGTACTCGGCTTCGGTCTGACCGGCTGGAATGACAACTTTGTCGCCGTTCGACAGGGTGACGGTCAGGTCGTGGTCGAGCTTCTGGCTGACCTTGACGGTGAAGGCCGGCTGCTGGTCTTCGGTGACATCGCCTTTGCCGACGATGGTGACGGTGACCTTGTCGCCCTGGTTGTCGGTGCCTGGAGTGCCGGTGCCCGGCTCGTCAGTGACCGATGTCTTCACTTCGTCCTGACCCAGGGTCAGTTTTTCGAAGTTGTCGGCACCTGTCACGCTTTCCAGTTTGTTGGTAATGGTCGGTTGACCACCAACGAACACGTCGTCCGGTGCAGTGATGGTGAAGGTGCCGCTGGCGCTGCCAGCGGGGATGGTGACCTTGGTGCCATCGGTCAGGGTGAAGGTCAGGCCGTTATGGCCATTGACCGGCAGACCCTGGGCATTGGTCAGGGTCACGGTGTAGGTGATCTGGCCGCCTTCGGTGACGGTGGTCTTGTCGGCGGTCAGGGTGGCGACCACTTCGCTGACAGTGTCGGTGATCTGTACCGAGGCGTTGCCACCCAGATCCAGGTTCTCGAAGGACTTGCCATCAACGGCGGCATCGGTGATACCGACGGTCAGGGTGTCACCGTCTTTGAAGACGTCATCACCTTGGGCTTTCGCCTTGTACTCGGCCTCGGTCTGACCGGCCGGAATAACGACTTTGTCGCCGTTGGACAGGGTCACGGTCAGGTCGTGGTCGAGTTTCTGGCTGACCTTGACGGTGAAGGCTGGTTGCTGGTCTTCGGTGACGTCACCTTTGCCAACGATGGTGACGGTGACCTTATCGCCCTGGTTGTCGGTACCTGGCGTGCCAGTGCCCGGCTCGTCGGTCACGGTCGTGGTGATCGTGTTGTCGCCGAGGGTCAGCTTCTCGAAGTTGTCGCCACCGGCAACCGATTCAATCTTGTTGACGATCGAAGGCTGGCCACCGACGAACACATCGTCCGGTGCAGTGATGGTGAAGGTACCGCTGGCGCTGCCAGCCGGGATGGTGACCTTGGTGCCATCGGTCAGGGTGAAGGTCAGGCCATTGTGGCCATTGACCGGCAGACCCTGGGCGTTGCTCAGGGTCACGGTGTAGGTGATCTGGCCGCCTTCGGTGACGGTGGTCTTGTCGGCGGTGAGGGTCGCGACGACTTCGCTGACGGTGTCGGAGATTTGGACCGAAGCGTTGCCGCCCAGCTCCAGATTCTCGAAGGCCTTACCATCGACGGCAGCGTCGGTGATGCCAACGGTCAAGGTATCGCCGTCTTTGAAGACGTCATCACCTTGGGCTTTCGCCTTGTACTCGGCCTCGGTCTGACCGGCAGGGATCACGACCTTGTCGCCGTTCGACAGAGTCACGGTCAGGTCGTGGTCCAGTTTCTGGCTGACCTTGACGGTGAAGGCCGGCTGCTGGTCTTCGGTCACATCGCCTTTGCCGACGATGGTGACGGTGACCTTGTCGCCCTGGTTGTCGGTACCAGGAGTACCAGTACCAGGTTCATCGGTCACGGTCGTGGTGACGGTGTTGTCGCCGAGGGTCAGCTTCTCGAAGTTGTCGCCACCGGCAACCGATTCGATCTTGTTGACGATGCTCGGCTGGCCACCGACGAACACGTCGTCCGGTGCAGTGATGGTGAAGGTACCGCTGGCGCTGCCGGCTGGAATGGTGACCTTGGTGCCGTCAGTCAGGGTGAAGGTCAGGCCGTTGTGGCCGGTGACCGACAGACCCTGGGCATTGGTCAGCGTCACGGTGTAAGTGATCTGGCCACCTTCGGACACAGTGGTCTTGTCGGCAGTGAGGGTCGCAACGACTTCGCTGACGGTGTCGGTGATCTGCACGGTGGCATCGCCACCCAGTTCCAGGTTCTCGAAGGTCTTGCCCGCCACGCTGGCATCAGTCACGCCAAGAGTCACCGAGCTGGCGTCCTTGAACACGTCGTCGCCCTGAGCCGGCAGGCTGTAGGTGGCCTGGGTCTGGCCGGCGCTGATGACCACGGTGGCGCCATTGGACAGGGTCACGGTCAGGTCATGGTCGAGCTTCTGGCTGACCGACACGGTGAAGGTCGGCTGCTCGGCCTCGGTCACGTTGCCATTGCTGGCGATGCTGACGGTCACCGTGTCGATGCTGTCGCTGATCACGGTCTGGGTCGGCGTGGTGTCGGGTTCCAGCTTCTCGAAATTGCCACCGGTAGCACCGGTGATGCTGGTGCTGACCGTGCTGCCATTGACGAACACATCGTTGGCCGGGGTCTGGAAGTCAACGCTGCCGGTGCTTTCGCCGGCCTTGACGGTGATGGTCTGGCCGTTGGACAGGGTGACGGTGACCGGAGTCTGCGCCGGATTGGTCAGGGTCACGGTATAGGTGATCACACCGCCTTCGGTGACGCTCGGGGTGGCGGTCAGGGTGGCGGTGGTGGTGTCGATCGAGTCGTTGATCTTCGTTTCAGCTGGCGTCGGGTTCGGCTCCAGTTTCTCGAAGTTGCCGCCCGTTGCCCCCGTGATCGTGGTGCTGACGGTGCTGCCGTTGTTGTAGACGTCATTGGCCGGGGTCTGGAAGTCGACACTGCCGGACGACTTGCCGGCCTCGATGGTGACGGTCTGGCCATTGGAGAGAGTGACGGTGACCGGGGTCTGGGCCGGGTTGGTCAGGGTCACGGTGTAGGTGATCACGCCGCCTTCGGTCACGCTCGGGGTCGCGGTCAGGGTGGCGGTGGTGGTGTCGATCGAGTCGTTGATCTTGGTTTCAGCAGGTGCCGGGTTCGGCTCCAGTTTCTCGAAGTTGCCACCCGTTGCCCCCGTGATCGTGGTGCTGACGGTGCTGCCATTGCTGTAGACATCGTTGGCCGGAGTCTGGAAATTAACGCTGCCGGTGCTTTCGCCGGCTTTGACGGTAATGGTCTGGCCATTGGACAGGGTGACGGTGACCGGGGTCTGGGCCGGGTTGTTCAAGGTCACGGTGTAGGTGATCACGCCGCCTTCGGTCACGCTCGGGGTCGCGGTGAGCGTGGCGGTGGTGGTGTCGATCGAGTCGTTGATCTTGGTTTCAGCTGGCGTCGGGTTCGGCTCCAGTTTCTCGAAGTTGCCACCCGTTGCCCCCGTGATCGTGGTACTGACGGTGCTGCCATTGTTGTACACGTCGTTGGCCGGAGTCTGGAAGTCGACGCTACCGGACGACTTGCCAGCCTCGATGGTGACGGTTTGGCCATTGGACAGGGTGACGGTGACCGGGGTCTGGGCCGGGTTGGTCAGGGTCACGGTATAGGTGATCACGCCGCCTTCGGTGACGCTCGGGGTGGCGGTGAGCGTGGCGGTGGTGGTGTCGATGGTGTCGGTGACCTGGGTCACCGCCGGGGTGGTGCTCGGCGTGACGATCAGGCCGTTACCGCCAGTCGTGCCGGTAATGGTCGCGGAAATCTGGCCGCCATCGATGTAGGGCGTGTCGTTGGCCGGGATGTTGACGTTGACGGTGCCGGTGGTCTGGCCGGCCGGGATCACGATGACGGCGCCGTTGGACAGGGTCACGGTCAGGTTGGTCAGCGGTGGCTGGCCGACGGTGGCGGTATAGACGATGACGCCACCCGCCTCGGTGATCGTGGGGGTGGCGCTCAGGGTCAGCCCTGTGGTGAGCGGGACGTTGGTCGTGTTGGTGCCGGCAGCGTTGCCGTCCAGTCCGCCCAGTTCCTCGTTCGCCAGGCCGGTGGCGAAGCCGATAGGGCCGGTGGGGAAGCCAATGGTCGGGTCGACCACCCCGGCGGTCTCTTCGAGCAGGACGAAGCTGTGTCCGCCGCCGACCGAACCGCCGCCTGCCGCGGCCGGACCAGCTGCGGTGGCTTCCAGTTCGGTGGTCGGGTCGGCACCGGCGGCGATGGCCTGTTGCAACTCTTCGACCGAGGGCGCTGCCTGGGCGGTGGCCTGGTTCAGGTCGATGCTGCTGTCGGGCGCATCGGCGCTCCACTGGGTGTCGCGGCCCAGGTCGAGCACACGGCCGTCGGCCAGTTCCAGGGTGACCGCGCCGCCCGCGCCGGTGTCTACCTGTTCGCCCGCCAGCAGGCGATCGCCTTCGATCAGTACGCGCCGGATGCCTTCTGGGGAAACTGCGATGACTTGGCCAACAATGCTTTTGACGATGGCGACAACAGTGCTCATTGGACTCTCCGGGCTACCTGTTCAGTTGGCTTCCATGCCTGGCCGGCGTTCGAGGCGGCGACTGATGGAATGTTTCAAATATGTTTTTGACGCTGATTTGCGTCAATTTTACGTCTATAATTTCTGGCTATTAAGTTTATGCCAAACTATTGACCTTCTGGCTGCCATCCTAAACAATCGCCAAGGTAATGTCACATTGATATTTGGCCAGCAAAGCCCTTTCTTTCGTATTAATCGCACTGCCTATTCGGAAGCTTCCTACATACAAGATCAGGGTTTGCCATTTTCCAAGGCAGGCACGGCTTCGGCTGTGATTTGGGACAACAGCTCTCTCGGGAACCAGTAAAAATGCGTGCGTCACTGTTCACCGCTCTTCCTTTCGCTCTCGCCGCCACATTCGTTCAAGCACAAACCTTGCCCGAAGCCATGCAGAAGGCCCTTGAGGTCCATCCGGAAATCCAGGCTGGCGTGAACGCCCGCACGGCTGCGGACTATCAGCTGCGCGCTGCCCAGGGCGGCTATTTGCCGCGGGTCGACGTGACCGCCGGTTACGGTCGCGAGGGCACCGACAGCCCAAGCACCCGCAACCGCTGGGAGACCCTGAACCGTGGCGAGTCGGCCATCCGCCTGCGGCAGATGGTCTTCGACGGCTTCGCCACCTCCAGCGAGGTCGGCCGTCAACAGGCCACCGTCAACGCCCGCGCCTACTCCCTGCTGGGGACCTCCGAGCGCACCGCGCTGACCGTCGCCCAGGTCTACCTGGACGTGCTGTCGCGCCGCGAGATGGTGCGCCTGGCCGAAGACAATTTGCGCAACCACGAGCGCATCCTCGACCAGATCAAGCTGCGCACCAGCCGCGGCGTCGGCCGCCTGGCCGACCTCGACCAGGCCGAGGCGCGCCTGGCCCAAGCCCGCAACAACCTGATCACCGAGCAGACCAACCTGGCCGATGCCAACACCAACTACCTGAGCGTCGTCGGACAAATGCCCGACGAGTTAAGCACGCCCGCGCCATTTGTCGACCTGCTGCCGGCCACCCTCGACGAGGCCCGCCACCAGTTGGTCGAGCAAAGTCCGATCCTGCGCTCGGCCGAGTCGGACATCGCCGCCGCCGAGAAGCAATACGAAGCGGCAAAGTCTACGTTCTATCCACGTTTCGATGCTGAACTCGGACGAACGGCCGACAACAACCTCGACGGCGCCGTCGGCCACAACAACGAATGGCAGGCCATGCTGCGCATGAACTTCAATTTGTACGCCGGTGGCAGCAACAAGGCCGACCTGGAATCGAAGTCGTACCTGGCCAACCAGGCACTGGACATTCGCAACAACGCCTTGCGCCAGCTCAATGAGGAGTTAGGCTTGGCATGGAATGCTCTGGAGAACGCCAACGCCCAGGTGCCGATCGCCCAGCAGTACGTCGATCACAGCAACCGTGTGCGCAGCGCTTACCAGCAGCAGTTCGGCCTGGGCGAGCGAACCCTGCTCGACCTGCTCGACAGCGAGAATGAAACCTTCACCGCCCAGCGCCGTCTGGTAGAGGTGAAAAACACGCAAATGTTTACTCAGTATCGAATCAAGGCGACCATTGGTCAGCTGCTCAAGAGCCAGGGTGTCGTAGCACCGATGGCGTCCGTTGTGCAGAACGACCTGAAACCCAAGGTGAACCTGCCAGGCATGAACTGAAAGGCGCCTTGAACCTAACCCGCAAGGATGAAGAGAGCGCCGCGTGGAATCCGAAGTCAGTCGAGTCCAACTCAGCCACGATCCACGCAGTCAGCATGACGACCCGCTGCTGGACAGCCTGCTGACCCTGTGTGTCCTGCACCAGAAGCCCGCCAGCCGGGCCATGCTGACCACCGGGCTGCCCTTGCCCTCGCAGCGCCTGACCCCCGAGCTGCTGCCCCGTGCAGCCGCCCGGGCCGGGCTGCAGGGGCGCCTGCTGCAGCGCAAGCTCGAGCAGATCCCCAGCATCGCCATGCCGGCGATGCTGCTGCTCAAGGAAGGCCGTTGCGCCGTCCTGCTCGGCTGGGAGAACGAAGACACCGCGCGCCTGCTGCTCAGCGAGAGCGACGGCGGCGAGGTGCATGTCACCCGTGAGGCGCTGCAGGGCGACTACAGCGGCAAGGTGTTCTTCGCCCAGCCGCAGCACAAGTTCGACGTCAACCACGGCAACCTGATCCCGCGCGCGCGCTCGTGGTTCCGCGACACCCTGCTGCGTAGCAAGTGGCTGTACATCGATGCCATCGCCGCCAGTCTGGTGATCAACCTGATTGCCCTGGCCGCGCCGTTGTTCGTGATGAACGTGTACGACCGCGTGGTGCCCAACCAGGCCACCTCGACCTTGTGGGTGCTGGCCATCGGCATTGCCGGTGCCTATGTCTTCGACCTGATTCTCAAAGGCTTGCGCAGCCTGTGCCTGGACCTGGCCGGCAAGAAGACCGACCTGATCATCTCGGCGACGCTGTTCGAGCGCATCGTCGGGATGTCGATGAAGTACCGCCCGGCACGGGTCGGCAGCTTCGCCCAGAATATCCACGAGTTCCAGGGCCTGCGCGACTTCCTCGCCTCGCTGACCCTGACCAGTCTGATCGACCTGCCGTTCACCTTCCTGATCCTCATGGTCATCGCCATCATTGGTGGGCACCTGGTGTGGATTCCGATCCTGGCCTTCCCGTTGGCGCTGGGCATCGGCTATGCCTTGCAGAAGCCGTTGATGGCAACCATGGAGCGCACCATGGCCCTGGCCTCCGAGCGCCAGTCGAGCCTGATCGAGACCCTCGCCGGGCTGGATGCGGTCAAGGTCAACAACGCCGAGAGCGAGCGCCAGTACATGTGGGAGCAGACCCTCGGCACCCTGAGCCGCCTGGAGCTGCGGGTGAAGGTACTGTCGGGCCTGGCCATGAACATCACCGCGCTGATCCAGCAACTGGCCGGCGTGGCGATGATCTGCGTGGGCGTGTACCTGATCATCGACGGCAACCTCAGCATGGGCGGCCTGGTGGCCTGCTACATGCTCAGCGGTCGCGCCCTTGGCCCGCTGGGCTCGCTGAACGGCCTGCTGGCCCGCTACCAGCAAGCCAAGGTGACCATGGTCGCCACCGACCAGATGATGGAACTGCCCCAGGAGCGCAACTTCGAAGAGCGCCCACTGAGCCGCCAGGTGCTGCAGGGCGCCATCGAGTTCCGTGGGGTCGAGTTCACCTACCCGAATCAGCAGAACCAGGCGCTCAAGGGCATCAACCTGAACATTCGCCCGGGCGAGAAGATCGGCATCATCGGCCGCAGCGGGTCGGGCAAGAGTTCCCTGGCCAAGCTGATCGTGGGCCTGTACGAACCGGACAACGGCTCGCTGCTGGTCGATGGCGTGGACATCCGCCAGATCGACGTCAGCGAACTGCGCCACAACATCGGCTACGTGCCCCAGGACATCCAGCTGCTGGCCGGCACCCTGCGCGACAACCTGGTGAGCGGTGCCCGCTACATCGAGGACGAACTGATTCTCCAGGCTGCGGAACTGGCCGGCGTGCATGAGTTCGCCCGGCTGCACCCCGACGGCTACGAGCTGCAGGTCGGCGAGCGTGGCCAGAACCTCTCCGGCGGTCAGCGGCAGAATGTCGCCCTGGGCCGCGCGCTGCTACTCAACCCGCAGATCCTGCTGCTCGACGAGCCCACCAGCGCCATGGACAACACCGGCGAGGAGCGTCTCAAGCAGCGCCTGGCCGCGGTGATCGAGAACAAGACCGTGCTGCTGGTCACCCACCGGGCGTCATTGCTGTCGCTGGTGGACCGGTTGATCGTCATCGATCGTGGACAGATTGTCGCGGATGGCCCGAAAGCCGCCGTCATGGATGCGCTGAAGAAGGGGCAGATCAGTGTTGCATAAGCTGGATATCGGGCGTTTCAAGGACAACCTGCGCCGCTACTTCAAGGGCTCCGAGTCGCTGGCCGGCCAGCCGCTGCCCGAGGTCAACAAGGCGTTGATCGAGGACGCGCCACGGGTGGTGCGCCTGACCATCTGGGGCGTGATCGCGTTCTTCCTGTTCCTGATCATCTGGGCCAGTGTCGCGCCCATCGACGAGGTGACGCGCGGGGAGGGCAAGGCCATCCCGTCGTCCAAGGTGCAGAAAATCCAGAACCTCGAGGGCGGCATCGTCGCCGAAATCTTCGCCAAGGAAGGGGAGATCGTCGAGGTCGGCCAGCCGCTGCTGCGCCTGGACGAAACCCGCTTCGCCTCCAACGTCGACGAGACCGAGGCTTCGCGCCTGGCCATGGCCTTGCGCGTGCAGCGCCTGACGGCCGAGGTCGAGGACAAGCCGCTGCAGATCGACGAAGAGCTGCGCAAGGCCGCGCCAAGCCAGGCCGCCAACGAACAGTCGCTGTACCAGAGCCGTCGCCAGCAACTGCAGGACGAGCTTGGCGGCCTGCAGCAGCAACTGGTGCAGAAGCAGCAGGAGCTGCGCGAGTTCAACTCCAAGCGCGCCCAGTACGCCAACAGCCTGCAGTTGCTGCGCCAGGAAATCGCGATGTCCGAGCCGCTGGTGGCCCAGGGCGCGATCTCCCAGGTCGAGGTGCTGCGCCTGCGTCGCGCCGAGGTCGAGAACCGTGGCCAGATGGACTCCACCGCCCTGGCCATCCCCCGTGCCGAGGCGGCGATCAAGGAAGTCGAGAGCAAGATCGAGGAGACCCGCGGCAAATTCCGCAGCGAGGCGCTGACCCAGCTCAACGAGGCCCGCACCGAGCTGAACAAGGCCACCGCCACCAGCAAGGCGCTGGACGACCGCGTGCACCGCACCATGGTCACCTCGCCGGTGCGCGGCATCGTCAAGCAACTGCTGGTCAACACCATCGGCGGGGTGATCCAGCCGGGCAGCGACATCATCGAGATCGTGCCGCTGGACGACACCCTGGTGGTAGAGGCGAAGATCCTGCCCAAGGACATCGCCTTCCTGCACCCGGGCCAGGAAGCCACGGTCAAGTTCACCGCCTATGACTACACCATCTACGGCGGCATGAAGGCCAAGCTCGAGCAGATCGGTGCCGACACCATCACCGACGAAGACAAGAAGACCACCTACTACCTGATCAAGCTGCGTACCGACAAGAGCCACCTGGGCACGGACGAGAAGCCGCTGCTGATTATTCCGGGGATGGTGGCGACAGTGGATATCATGACCGGCAAGAAGACCATCATGAGCTATCTGCTCAAGCCGATCATCAAGGCCCGCAGCGAGGCGCTTCGCGAGCGCTGATCAATCTTGTGGGAGCGGCCTCGGTAAGGCCGCTCCTTCATATGGATATGTCGTAACGGTATTTAAAATCCTGTTCTTATGACTTTATAGTCACCCCACTGCGTACCCGCCGACCAATCGGCGCGCCGCACGACTCGAACCCACACGGGCAATCCCCGTGCGTTTCCGATCGTTGCGCGCCCTGAAGTCGCGCACTGCGTGGGAGTGAACAATGCCAGCCGCCTCGAACGCCTTGTCGACCATCGACAGCGCCCTGCCGCAAACCTTCGACATCCGTCCGTTCCCCGGCGCCGTTGGTGCCGAGATCATCGGCCTCGACCTGGCCCGTGCGGTTAATGCCGAGGATTTCACCCGTATTCACCGCGCCCACCTGGACCATCACGTCCTGGTGTTTCGCGACCAGCGCATTAACCCCGAACAGCAGATCGCCTTCAGCCGCCGTTTCGGCGAGCTGCAGATCCATGTGCTCAAGCAGTTCCTGCTCGCCGGCCATCCCGAGATCCTGATCGTTTCCAATATCGTCGAGGACGGCCGCAACGTCGGCCTGGGCGATGCCGGCAAGTTCTGGCATTCGGACCTGTCGTACAAGGAGCTGCCGAGCCTGGGCTCGATGCTGCACGCCCAGGAGCTGCCCAGCGAAGGCGGTGACACCTTGTTCGCCGACATGCACAAGGCCTGGGACGCGCTGCCCGAGGCCCTGCGTCGGGTCGTCGAGGGCCGCAGCGCCGCCCACTCCTATACCGCCCGTTACGCCGAGACCAAGTTTGAAGGCAACTGGCGCCCGACGCTGACCGCCGAGCAACTGGCCCAGGTCCAGGAGGTTATCCATCCGGTGGTGCGTACCCACCCGGAAAACGGCCGCAAGGCGCTGTTCGTCAGCGAAGGCTTCACCACCCGCATCGTCGGCCTGCCGGATGACGAAAGCCGCGACGTGCTGCAACAGCTGTACGCCTTGAGCGTGTTGGAGCAGAACATCTATCGCCACCAATGGCAGCCCCACGACCTGGTGTTCTGGGACAACCGCTCGCTGATCCACCTGGCCACCGGTTGCCCCGCGCACCTGCGCCGCAAGCTGTACCGCACCACCATCCAGGGCGATGCCCCGTTCTGACGACTGAGGAAACACATCATGCGCAAATCCATCAGCCGCCTGGCGGCAAGTATCGGCCTGGGCGCCAGCTTGGGTCTGGGCAGCCTGGCGGCGCCGACCGTGGCCCACGCCGAAGGGCAGATCCGCATCGCCGAACAGTTCGGCATCGTCTACCTGCTGCTCAATGTGGTGCGCGACCAGCAACTGATCGAGAAGCACGGCAAGGAGCAGGGCCTCGACATCAAGGTCGACTGGGCCCAGCTGTCCGGTGGTGCGGCGATCAACGACGCCTTGCTGTCCGGTTCGGTGGACATCGCCGGCGCCGGTGTCGGGCCGCTGCTCACCGTGTGGGATAGAACCCGCGGCCGGCAGAACGTCAAGGCCGTGGCCTCGCTGGGCAACTTCCCGTACTACCTGGTCAGCAGCAACCCCAATGTGAAGACCATCGCCGATATCTCCGACAAGGACCGTATCGCCGTCCCGGCGGTGGGCGTTTCGGTGCAGTCGCGCTTCCTGCAGTATGCCGCCGCCCGGCAGTGGGGCGACAAGGAGTACAACCGCCTCGACAAGTACACCCTGGCCGTGCCGCACCCGGACGCCACCGCGGCTTTGCTGGCCGGCGGCACCGAGCTCAACGGGCACTTCTCCAACCCTCCGTTCCAGGACCAGGTGCTGGCCAACAAGAACGTGCACGTGGTGCTCGACAGCTACGACCTGCTCGGCCCCAACTCACCGACCCTGCTGTTCGCCACCGAGAAATTCCGCAAGGACAACCCCAAGACCTACAAGGCCTTCGTCGACGCCCTGGCCGAGGCCGCCGACACCTACATCCGCGTGACCAAGGCCAAGATCGACCGCGAGGCGCTGATCAAGTTGATCGACAACCCGCAGTACGAATTCACTGTCACGCCGAAGAACACCTACAAGTTGGCCGAGTTCCTCTACCGGGTCGGCGCGATCAAGAACAAGCCCGAATCGTGGAAGGACTACTTCTTCCAGGATGAACGCCCGTTGCAGGGGAGCTGAGCGCCGATGACCGCCCCATTGCCAGGCCACACGGCCAGCAACCTGAGCCGTGTCGCCACCCCACCGCTG
This sequence comes from Pseudomonas sp. P65(2024), assembly GCF_057480955.1. Classification (NCBI taxonomy): domain Bacteria; kingdom Pseudomonadati; phylum Pseudomonadota; class Gammaproteobacteria; order Pseudomonadales; family Pseudomonadaceae; genus Pseudomonas; species Pseudomonas sp. P65(2024). The sequence continues at coordinate 318,277 of NZ_JBLIYX010000004.1, read as the reverse complement.
CTGGCGGTGGACAACCTGAGCCTTGAATACCGCACCGCCCAGCGCGTGGTGCGGGCCACCCACCAGGTCAGTTTCGAGGTCGACCGCGCCGACCGTTTCGTCTTGCTCGGCCCGTCCGGCTGCGGCAAGTCCACCTTGCTCAAGGCTGTGGCCGGCTTCATCGCGCCACGGGAAGGGCAGATCCTGCTCCAGGGCCAGCCGGTGCGCGGCCCGGGGCCGGACCGCATCGTGGTGTTCCAGGAGTTCGACCAGTTGCCGCCGTGGAAGACGGTGAAGCAGAACGTGATGTTCCCGCTGCTGGTGTCCGGCCAGCTCAAGCGCGCCGAGGCCGAGGAGCGGGCGCTGCATTACCTCGAGAAAGTCGGCCTGGCCGCCTTCGCCGACGCCTACCCGCACACCCTGTCCGGTGGCATGAAGGCCCGCGTGGCCATCGCCCGGGCACTGGCCACGCAGCCGAAGATCCTGCTGATGGACGAGCCGTTCGCCGCCCTCGACGCCCTGACCCGGCGCAAGATGCAGGAAGAGCTGCTGCTGCTGTGGGAGGAGGTGCGCTTCACCCTGCTGTTCGTCACCCACTCCATCGAAGAGGCGCTGGTGGTGGGCAATCGCATCCTGCTGCTGTCGCCGCATCCCGGGCGGGTGCGGGCCGAGGTGCACAGCCACCAGTATGACCTCGGTAGCCTCGGCGCCAGCGATTTCCAGGCCAGTGCCCGGCGTATCCACCGGCTGTTGTTCGACGAGGCCGATGCCTCGACGCCAGCGGACGATCTGGGCTTCAACGATATCCGTATCGCCTACTGACGGGAGCCAGGGCATGACGACGACACCTGTACGCCAGGAATACGAAGTGCAGCTGCAACCCCTGCCGGGTGTGCCGCTGGAGCGCGAGCTGCCGCTGGTGCAACGCTTGTGGCAACAGGGCTGGCTGCGCAAGGCCGTGATCCTGGTACTGCTTGCGTTGGTCTGGGAGGCCGTTGCCCGCTATACCGGCAACGACCTGCTGCTGCCGAGCTTCCTGCAGACCGCCAGCGCGTTGTGGGACGGGCTGCTCAGCGGCGAGCTGCCGGCCAAGGTCGGCGTATCGCTGGTGGTGCTGCTCAAAGGCTATGTGCTGGGCATCGTCCTGGCCTTCGGCCTGACCAGCCTCGCCGTCTCGACGCAAGTGGGGCGCGATCTGCTGGGCACGCTGACCTCGATGTTCAACCCGCTGCCGGCCATCGCCCTGCTGCCGTTGGCCTTGCTCTGGTTCGGCCTGGGCGACAACAGCCTGATCTTCGTGCTGGTGCACTCGGTGCTGTGGGCGCTGGCGCTGAACACCTACGCGGGCTTCCTGGGCGTGTCCGAGACCCTGCGCATGGCCGGGCGCAACTACGGGCTGCGCGGCCTGCGCCTGGTGCTGCATATCCTGGTGCCGGCGGCGCTGCCGTCGATCCTGTCGGGGCTGAAGATCGGCTGGGCCTTCGCCTGGCGTACGCTGATCGCCGCCGAGCTGGTGTTCGGCGCCAGCAGCGGCAAGGGCGGGCTGGGTTGGTACATCTTCCAGAACCGCAACGAGCTGTATACCGACAAGGTGTTCGCCGGATTGGCGGTGGTAATTCTTATCGGCCTGCTGGTGGAGGGGCTGGTGTTCAACACCCTGGAGCGGCTGACCGTGCGGCGGTGGGGGATGCAGCGCTAGGGCTCGCGGAGCTCAATTCCGATACCGCGCCGCAGCGCTGTCCAGCGTCCGCGCAATCTCCTCGCGCAGCGCCTGCGGCGCTTCCACCACCAGCCCATCCCCCTGGCTCAGCAACCACCAGCGCAGGGGCCAGCCGTCCGCCACCGTCGCCCGCAGCCGGTGCCCCTGTTCCAGGGCAGTCAGTTGCATGTCGGCAGTCAACGGCGCTTCGCGCAGTCGGCGGGCCAGCAGGTCGCTGATCCATGCCTGCAACTCGACCCCTTCCCCTTGCCCTGGCTGCAGCGTATCGCCGCGCAGGTACCCCTGCAGGTCGAAATTCCCACGCAGCTCGCCACCGGCATTGGCCGACCAGTGCCAGCCGAACGGGATGCTCTTGTCGTTGCGCTCCAGCGGGAAGATCAGCGACAGCTCGTTGAGGTCGCGCTCGACCGTGCGCTTGCTGACGGTGAAGCCCACGTCACGCAGGCGCCACACCAGTTCGGCACTGGTGATCCCGGGGGAGCGGCTGGGCAATTGACGGAGCAAGGCCCATTGGCGGCTGAGGGTGGCGCGGGTGGTGGCGAACGGCAAAAGGAAACGTCCTTGTCTAGGCTTGCCGGCATAGGATGGCGGCACGGGTAGGGCATGGCAATTGGCCACAGCGTGCTCAGATCAAGGAAGATGCAATTGGTTGCCTGGGATCAATTCGTTCGCGACAGGTTTTGTCGTGGCATCGCGCAGAATCACGCCTCACCACAGTGGAGGTTGGAGCTGTGGGTCGTTCAATGAGGATGAACATGTCTGCCGCCAGCAATATCCATTCGCTGCTCGCCCGGCTTCTCCCCGAGCGGATCGTCCCGGCCCCGGCACGCCCCGGACAGCGCCACAGGCTGTTCGCCGGGGTCGGCATGCCCAGCCAGCAGGCCTTGAGCGGCGAGCGTTTCGGCCTGTCCGATCGGCTGGACGAGGCGGTCGACCTGCAGGCGGTCTACCACGACCTGTGCCGCCAGGCTTTGCTGGGCAATGTCGCGGCGCTCAATGACCTGGGCTGGATCTGGCTCAACGGCAAGTACTGGCGCGGCGACACCGTGCTGGCCGGCCACCTGCTGCGCATGGCCGCGCTGCAGGGCAATGCCGCGGCCTGGTTCAACCTTGGCCAGCAGCATTATTTCGGCAAGGGTGTGGATGTCTCCTATGCCAACGCGGCCGAATACTACCGGCATGCCTTCGAGCGGGGCATGGTGCATGCCGCTGCGGCGCTGGGAGATTTGTACGAAGAAGAGGTGTGCGAGGGCGACCAGGTGTGGCAGGTCGACCCGCTCGAGGCGTACCAGTGGTTCCTGCGTGGCGCCCAGCGCGGGGAGACGCGCTGCCGCTTCGAGGTAGGCTACCGCTTGTTGCATGGGGTGTATGTCGAGGCGGACACCAAGGCCGGGCTGTATTGGCTGGAGCTGGCGGCGGCGACTGGCGTGATGCAGGCGGCCGAGGAGTTGGCGGTGCATTTCAGCAGTCGCGATGCGGCGCGCTACCTCGGCTGGCGCGACCAGGCCATCCAGATGGGCAGCACCCTGGCGCTGACCATGAAGCTGGAAGACCAGATCCAGCCGTGAGGCAATGTTCAGCGCGATCCCTGGAGCGGCCTTGCCGAGGCGTCGGACCGGTCGCTCCAGGGATCGTGTTATCCGGCCAGATCGCGGGTAGATGAACAACCTTTCATCGTTTCCCTCCGTCACCCCTGGTTGACGACAGGGGTAGGGCAGGGCGTATATTGATAGTTAGCAAACTATGAATATCTTCGGTTCCCAAATGTCCCTCGACGCACTGCACCTGAAAATCAGCAGCGGCATGGTCGTCGCTGCCCGTCATTGGCGGCGCCTTTGCCAGGGCGCCCTGACCGGCTACGGCATTTCCGAAGCCTGCGCCGTGCCGCTGCTGATGATCGTGCGCCTGGGCGACGGTGTGCATCAGGTGGCAGTGGCGCAGGCGGCCGGGCTGGAAAGCCCGTCGCTGGTGCGCCTGCTCGACCAGCTGTGCAAGGCCGGGCTGGTCTGCCGCAGCGAGGATCCGCTGGACCGCCGCGCCAAGGCCCTGAGCCTGACCGTCGAGGGGCGCGCCCTGGCGGAGTCCATCGAAGGCGAACTGGTGCGCCTGCGCCGTGAGGTGCTCGGCGGTATCGACCAGGCCGACCTGGACGCCACCTTGCGGGTGATCCAGGCGTTCGAAGCCGCGGGCGTGATGCCATGAGTGGCTTCTTCAGCTCCGTGCCCCCGGCCCGCGACTGGTTCTACGGCGTGCGCACCTTCGCCGCGTCGATGATCGCCCTGTACATCGCCTTGCTCATGCAGTTGCCGCGTCCCTACTGGGCCATGGCCACGGTGTACATCGTCTCCAGCCCGTTCCTCGGCCCGACCACCTCCAAGGCGCTTTACCGGGCCCTGGGTACGTTGCTGGGCGCCGGCGGAGCGATCCTACTGGTGCCGCCGCTGGTGCAGTCTCCGCTGCTGCTGAGCATTGCCATCGCCCTGTGGACCGGCACCTTGCTGTTCCTTTCGTTGAACCTGCGCACGGCCAACAACTACGTGCTGATGCTGGCCGGCTATACCCTGCCGATGATCGCCCTGGCGGTGGTCGACAACCCGCTGGCGGTGTTCGACGTTGCCTCGTCCCGCGCCCAGGAGATCTGCCTGGGCATCGTCTGCGCGGCGGTGGTCGGCGCGATTTTCTGGCCGCGCCGGCTGGCGCCGGTGGTGGTGGGCGCGACCGGCAACTGGTTCGCCGAGGCGATCCGCTACAGCGATACCTACCTGGCCCGCGAGGCCAGCGCCGACAAGGTCGGCGGCATGCGTGGCGCGATGGTTGCCACCTTCAACTCGCTGGAATTGATGATCGGCCAGCTCGGCCACGAAGGCGCCGGCCCGCATACCCTGAAAAATGCCCGTGAGCTGCGTGGCCGGATGATCCACCTGTTGCCGGTGATCGATGCCCTGGACGACGCCCTGATCGCCCTCGAGGGCCGCGCCCCGGCCCAGTTCGCCCAGTTGAAACCGGTACTCGATGCTGCTCGTGAATGGCTCAAGGGCACTGCCGACAGCGCCTCGGTGGCGCGCTGGACCGCCCTTCACGAGCGGATCGACCGCCTGCAGCCCGGCGCCGCCGCCATCGACCAGCGCGCCGAACTGCTGTTGTCCAACGCCCTCTACCGGCTGACCGAATGGGCCGATCTCTGGCAGGACTGCTGCAGCTTGCAGCACGCCCTGCGCAAGGACGACGCCACGCCCTGGCACGCGGTCTACCGTCACTGGCGCCTGGGCCGTCTGACGCCGTTCTTCGACCGTGGCCTGATGCTCTATTCGGTGTTCTCCACCGTCACCGCCATCATCGTCGCCTGCGGCCTGTGGATCGGTCTGGGCTGGAACGACGGCGCCAGCGCGGTGATCCTCGCCGCCGTGTCGTGCAGTTTCTTCGCCGCCATGGACGACCCGGCGCCGCAGATCTACCGGTTCTTCTTCTGGACCTTGATGTCGGTGATCTTCTCCAGCCTGTACCTGTTCCTGGTACTGCCCAACCTGCACGACTTTCCGATGCTGGTGCTGGCCTTCGCGGTGCCGTTCATTTGCGTCGGCACCCTGACCGTGCAGCCGCGTTTTTACCTCGGTACCCTGCTGACCATCGTCAACACTTCGACCTTCATCAGTATCCAGGGCGCCTACGACGCCGACTTCTTCACCTTCATCAACGCCAACCTGGCCGGTCCCGTGGGCCTGCTGTTCGCCTTCATCTGGACCCTGGTGGTGCGCCCGTTCGGCGTGGAGCTGGCGGCCAAGCGCATGACCCGCTTCACCTGGCGCGACATCGTCGAGATGACCGCGCCGGCCACCCTGGCCGAGCACCGCCAGGTCGGCGTGCAGATGCTCGACCGCCTGATGCAGCACCTGCCGCGCCTGTCGCAGACCGGCCAGGACAGCGGCGTGGCCCTGCGCGACCTGCGCGTGGGCCTGAACCTGCTCGACCTGCTGGCCTACCTGCCGCGCGCCGGCGCCGAGGCCCGCGAACGCCTGCGCACGGTGATCGAGGAGGTAGGCAGTCACTACGCCGCCTGCCTGCGTGCCGGCGAGCGCCTGCATGCCCCGGCGGCGCTGCTGCGCAACATGGAGCGTGCGCGCCTGGCGCTGAACCTGGACGAATTGTACGAACGCGGCGACGCCCGCACCCACCTGCTGCACGCCTTGAGCGGCCTGCGCCTGGCGCTGCTGCCGGGCGTGGAAGTGATGCTCGAGCCTGCCGAGCAAACGCAACTGCCCCCCGGACTCGACGGAGCGCCCCTGTGATCGGTGAACTGGATATCAGCGGGGTGTTCCTGCCCACGCTGCTGGTGATGATGTTTGGCACCTACCTGCTGTTCCTCGGGGTGCACGCGGTGCTGGTGCGCCTGCATTTCTACCGCCTGGTCTGGCACCGGGCGCTGTTCAACGTTGCCCTCTATGCCGTGCTGCTTGGCGCGGTGGACCACTTTTGCCGAAGCCTGATGCTGCCATGAAAAAACCTTTGCTGACCCTGGGCCGCGTGGTCCTGACCTTGCTGGTAGTGACCTTCGCCGCCGTGCTCGTGTGGCAGATGGTGGTGTACTACATGTTCGCCCCCTGGACCCGAGATGGGCATATCCGTGCCGACGTGATCCAGATCGCCCCGGATGTGTCCGGGCTGATCCAGAAGGTCGAGGTGCGTGACAACCAGACCATCAAGCGCGGTGACGTGCTGTTCACCATCGACCAGGACCGCTTCACCCTGGCCCTGCGCCAGGCCAAGGCGACCCTGGCCGAGCGCCAGGAAACTCTGGCCCAGGCCTCCCGCGAGGCGCAGCGCAACCGCAAGCTGGGCAACCTGGTGGCGGCCGAGCAGCTTGAAGAGAGCCAGTCCCGCGAGGCCCGCGCCCGCTCGGCGGTGAACGAGGCCCAGGTGCAGGTGGATGTGGCCCAGCTCAACCTCGACCGCTCGGTGGTGCGCAGCCCGGTGGACGGTTACCTCAACGACCGCGCCCCGCGTGCCCACGAGTTCGTCAGCGCCGGGCGTCCGGTGCTGTCGGTGGTCGACAGCGCCTCGTACCATGTCGATGGTTACTTCGAAGAGACCAAGCTGGGCGGTATCCATATCGGCGATGCCGTGGAGATCCGCGTGATGGGCGACAACACCCGACTGCGTGGCCGGGTACAGAGCCTGGCCGCCGGCATCGAAGACCGCGACCGCAGCAGCGGTGCCAACCTGCTGCCCAACGTCAACCCGGCGTTCAGCTGGGTGCGCCTGGCCCAGCGGATTCCGGTGCGCATCGCCTTCGATGAAGTGCCGGAAGACTTCCGCATGATCGCCGGACGCACCGCCACGGTGTCGATCATCGAGGGCCAGCATCCATGAAACAGCTGATCCTGGCCGGGCTGTGCCTGTCCCTGGGGGCCTGCATGATGGTCGGCCCTGACTACGAGCTGCCCAAGGACGCCGCCGTGCAGCGCGACGACCTCAATGGCCCGCTGCGCCAGGACGCCGACAGCGTGGTCTCGGCGCCGGTGCCCGAGGACTGGTGGCAGTTGTACCAGGATCAACGGCTCAACGAGCTGGTGCGCCAAGCCCTGAGCGCCAACACCGAACTGCGCGTGGCCGCCGCCAACATCGCCAAGGCCCGCGCCCAGGTGGAGGTGGCCGAGTCCCAGGGGGGCTTCAACGGTGGAGTCAAGCTGGGCGCCCAGCGCCTGCAGGAGTCCGGCGAAGCGTTCCTGCTGCCGGAGAAAGTGCCGGTGGCCAATATCGGCGAAGCGATCATCAGCGCCAGCTACCAGTTCGACCTGTGGGGTACCTTCAAGCGCGGCACCGAGGCCGCCAAGGCCAACGCCGACGCGGTGCAGGCTGCCGCCGACACCGCGCGCATCACCCTGGTGGCCGATGTGGTCAAGGCCTATACCCAGGTGTGCTCGGCCAACGAGGAATACCACATCGCCCGAGAGTCGCTGGACCTGCAGCAGCAGAGCGTGCAACTGACCCAGCGCCTGCGCGACGCCGGGCGTGGCGACGAGACCCAGGTCACCCGTTCGCAGACCCAGTTCAAGTCCCTGCGCGCCGAACTGCCGCGCTTCAAGGCCGAGCGTGAGGCGGGCCTCTACACCCTTGCTGCGTTACTGGCCAAGCCGGTCGAGCAGTTGCCCGCCGGCACCGCCGATTGCGCCGAACTGCCCCACCTGTCGCAGCTGGTGCCGGTCGGTGACGGCGCGGCCCTGCTCAAGCGCCGCCCGGACGTGCGTCAGGCCGAGCGCCAGCTGGCGGCGGCCACCGCCAGCATCGGCGTGGCCACCGGCGCGCTGTACCCGGATATCAGCATCGGCGCCCAGGTGGGCACCATCGGCATCCTCGAGAACCTCGGCGAGCCGGCCACCAACCGTTGGGGCTTCGGTCCGCAGATAAGCTGGAACATCCCCACCAACGGCACCCGCGCGCGCATTCGCATGGCCGAAGCCTCGACCCAGGCGGCATTGGCGCATTTCGACGGGGTGGTGCTCAACGCCATTCGCGAAACCCAGACCCGCCTGGCGCAGTACAGCGCGCTGCTGGATCGGCGCGATGCCCTGGCCGAGGCAGAGCGTTCGGCCAAGGAGTCGGCGGACCAGACGCATCTGCGTTACCAGGTGGGGCGTGAGTCGTTCCTGGCGGACCTGCAGGCGACGCGGACCTATACAGACGTAAGGGCGCAGCTGGCGGCGGCCAACAGCCAGGTGGCGATGGGGCAGATAGGGGTGTTTCTGGCCTTGGGTGGCGGCTGGAAGGACAGTGCCAGGCCTTGATGATTCACCTGTAGGAGCGGCACAAGGCCGCTCCAGGGATTGTGTAGGTTAGTTCAGCACCCGCGCCGGCTCATCCGGCGGCAGGTTGTCCCGCCCACGCGGCTGCTTCGTCTGCCCAGGCACCGAACCGCCCAACTGCTCGGCCAGCTGCTGCGCCACATCCTCGCCCAGCGCCTTCGACACATCACGCACCACCCGCGGACGGTTCAGCGTCACGCGGCGGTCCTGGCCCTTCACCAGCTTGGTGTCCTGCCCCTCACCCATGGCGGTGAACGCCGAGGTGATCTCGTAGGTGCGGGTGTTGATCAGGCTGAAGTCGGCGACCACCGTCAGGCCCAGTACCGCCGAATAGCTGTCGGTGTGGTCCAGCGAGTTGATGTCCTGCTGGAAGTCGATGTCCGACAGGGTGCCGAACAGCACGTAGTCGGCACCCTTGAACGCGCCATTCTTGATGCGGCGGATCACGTCGTAGACGTCTTCCTTCGAGTCGGCGGTATAAGGACGGCCCTGGACCAGCTGGAACATGCCGGTCTTGAGGATCTCACCCTTGATGTCGCCACCGAACTTGCGCAGCTCGGTCTGCTCGATGTAGCTGTTAAGGCTCTCGTACTCGCTGTAGCTCGACTGGCCGCTGGCGTGATACATGCCGGCCTGGCCGCTGCTCTGGGCGTTGATGGTGTGGATGTATTCCTCCACCTGCGCCTGGTAGGCCAGGTCGGTCACCGCCACCTTGGGGGCCGCCTGCGCGCCGAAGGCGCAGGCCAGGCCGATGATTGCCATCCATGCACGCATCGATCAGCGCTCCGTGGTCTTGCGGATTTCTTTTTCGTCCATCCACTCGGCCAGGCCGCTTTCCACGTCGATCAGCTGCAGGCTGAACTTGTAGAACACGTCCTTGTAGTCGCTGCTGCGCTTGACGATCGAGCTGATCGAGCCTTCCAGACGGTACTTGGCGGCGATCATGTTGCCGGTCTTGGCCACGGTCTTCTTCTTGTACAGACCGCTCTGGTTCTGCAGCTTGAGCTGGTCGACCTGGCTCTGCATGTCGGTGTTGTCGCTGGCGAAGCGGGCGGCGCCGGACTTCATCAGCTGGGTCTTGATGGAGGTGGTGATCTCGCGGGTATCGATGTACTCGCTGGTCTTGTTCTTGACGTCGTACACCTGCACCACCGGGCGGCCGTGCAGCACGCCGGACTGGGCCAGGGACCGGGTCATGCTCTCGGCGATCATCTGCAGGTCGGTGGAGCCGAACTCGTTGGTCACCAGCTCGACGGCCTTGCTGTCGCCGTAGCTGATGTTCTTGCCGCCGAGTACCGGCGACGGGGTGCTGCAACCGCTGACCAGGGCAATGGCGATGGCGGCGAGGGAAAGGCGTGCAAACATGGAACGTGCTCCTGAAAGGGATTACCGGGTGTGGACTTCGAGGCGGAAGTCGCGGGCAGCGGGGCTCGGGGCGATGGCGGGCAGGAACTTGGCCTGCTTGCCGTACAACGGCAGGGCTTTCCAGCTCTCCTCGTCGGCCACCGGGAAACCGTCGCTGCCCAGCCAGGCGAAGCGGTAGAAGAGTGTCTGGTTGCTGCGGCTGGTGTTGGTCAGCGCCACGTTGACTGTGAGGTAGCCGTTCTCGCGGGCGACGCGCATCTGGCCGACTTCGATGTCATCCAGCTGGCCCATGGTCACCACCTTGCTGGCGGCGCTGCCAGGGGCTGGGGGCGGGGTGGCGCAGCCGGCCAGGAGGGCGACGGCGGCCAGTGCGAGGCATGTTCTGCGCATGTTCGATCCTTGGGTTACTTGAGGCTGGCGACAGCGGTGGCTGCGGCCTGCGGTGCGACGACGACGGCCGGGCCGCCAGCGAATACGCGATTGCCGACCACGCGCAGGGTGACCACCTGGTAGGGGCGATCGACCTTCACGGTGACCTGGGTGCCGCCGAGGCTCGACGGCAGGCTCAGGTGGTGTTCGCCTGGCTTGAGGCGTACGCGGGCCACCTGGGTTTCGTCGGGCAGGGTGCGCCAGGTGCGGGTATCGGCGCCTTCCAGCACGGTGGAGGCGATGCCCACCACCAGCCCGGCCATCGGGTTGGTCTTGTTCAGGTTCTTCTGCGCCACGCCGCGGCTGATGGCGCGCACGCTGGTGCGCAGGATGATGCCCGGCATGTCGTCGCGCAGGGCGCGGCGCGACATGGCCGTGGTGCTGTTGAGCGCGGTCAGGGCCAGGGCCTTGTCGTTGAGCTGGATCTCGCCCAGGTGCGCGGTCGAGGTGTCTTCCTTGATGATCGGGAAGGACAGCGGGGTGATCACCAGGTTGTCCTGGATCGGCAGCGGCAGGGGAATGCGGATCGAGTCACGGGCCGGGGCCAGGCCGGTCTGCACCACGATCAGCACATCGCTTTCGCCGGCCTTGGCGCTGTTCTTGTCCAGGTCGAGCAGCGCCTGGTCGAGCAGCGGCGTGTTCGGGCGCAGCTCGGCGGCCTTGCGGTAGCCCGGCGCGGCCAGGCCCTTCTCGCCGAGGGCCTCGTAGACATAGCCGGACAGGTAATGGCTGAAGGCGCTCTGGTAGCTGTTCTTCAGGCCGACCACCTCTGGGGCGTCGAGGCTGGCGACCGGGTAACCCTGCAGGTCCTTGTACTCGGTCTTGATGCCTTCCTTCTCGGCCTCTTCCTCGCGCTTGAGGTATTCCTTGTCGCGCAGCTCGGCGATGATCGCCTCACGCTCGTGGGTCTTCTTGATCTCGGTGCGGGCGCCGTCGAAATCGTTCTGTGCCAACAGGTTCAGGGCCATCTGCGTGGTCAGCATGACTTTTTCGTAGTCATAGCCTTCGTAGCGGCGAACCTTGTCGTTGACCAGGTAGCTGCCGAACTGGCTCAGGTACTTGTCGGTGTCGAGCTTGACCGACTCTTCCCACTGGAACACCACGCTGTCGGCCGAGCGCCAGGCGTCCTGGCTGCCCTTGAGGTCACCCTTGGAGCGCAGCAGCTCGCCTTTTTCGAAGTAGTAGAGCAGGTCTTTCTGCTCGCCCTTGTTGTTGCTCTCGAGCAGGGCGAGGGCGGCGTCGACGTTGCCGGCGGCCAACTGCTTGTTGGTCTCCTGCAGTTCGCTGTCGTAGCTGCGGAACACCGAGCAGCCGGTGAGCTGCACGGCGGCGACCAGGGTCGCCAGGGTGAGGGCGCGGGATACCATCGGACTTCTTCTTTCCCTGAAACGGTTGGCCGCGTGGGCGGGGGCGGCAGATCCCTCTGTTTTATCGCCAGAACCTCTCGATGGAGGCGCCTTGATTGCTAATGGCTATTACGGCGGCGCGGGATTATACCCAAAGTAGTAGTACGGTGATGGCGAATTGCTTCGCATTTTTGGCGCCGATGCCATCAGTTGGAAAAATGCATTCCCGGTCGGTGCATTCCGTCAATTTGTCTCAAGATTTTTCATGAAATCTGCCCATGAGCCTTGAGCAGGGGAGAGTGGAAGTGAACAATGTTCTCTTTCGTATTTCCGTCGAGATTGGCCATGACTTCCCGTTCCCGTCTGCTTGCCTGGCTGCCTGCCCTGCTGTTTGGCCCGGTGCTGGCCCTGTGCAGCACCCCGACGCTGGCCGAAGCAACCGCCGAGGCGACCAAGGCGCTGCACCTGCTGGATTACATCGGTGCCGACTACCCGCCGACCGTACGCGACGGCAAGGTGGTGGACGACGGGGAATACCGCGAGCAGCAGGAGTTCAGCGGCGTGCTGGCCGAGCTGGTCAAGGGCCTGCCCGCGCATGCTGAGCACGGTGCCCTCGAGCAGGGTGTGCAGAGCCTGCGCGAGGCCATCGACCAGCGTCAGGACGGCGCCGCTGTTGCCCGCCAGGCCCGCCAACTGGGTGCGCGTCTGGCAGTGGCTTACGAGGTCAGCCAGGCCCCGGTGATCACCCCGGACCCAGCCCGCGGTGCGGCGCTGTATGCGCAGAACTGCGCGATCTGCCACGGTGACACCGGCCTGGGCGACGGCCCGGCCGGCATCGGCCTGGAGCCTGCGCCGGCCGACCTGCGCGATACCAGGCGCCTCGACCAGTTGAGCCTGTTCGACCTGTACAACACACTCGGGCTGGGCATTGAAGGCACCGAGATGCCGTCGTTCGCCGAACAACTCGACGAGCGCCAGCGCTGGGACGTGGCGGCCTACATCGCCAGCTTCACCGCCGACCCGCAGGCGGCCAAGGGCGACAAGACCTGGAACATCGCCGACCTGGCCCGGCAGACTCCGGCCGAAGTCGCCGCCAGCGAAGGCGCGGATGCCGTGGCCGCGTTCCGCGCCCAGCGCGCGCAGCCGCCGCAGGTCAAGCGTGGCCCGGCGCAGTTGCTCGAATACACCTCCAGTACCCTGGACAAGAGCCTGGCGGCCTACCGCGCCGGCGACCACGATCAAGCCTACGATTTGTCGGTGGCGGCCTACCTGGAAGGCTTCGAGCTGGTGGAAAGCTCGCTCGACAACATCGACGCCCACGCCCGCAAGGACACGGAAAAGTCACTGATGGCCTACCGTCAGTCGTTGCAGGACGGCCTGCCGGTGGCCCAGGCCGAACAGCGTCTGGCCGAGGCCAAGGCCAGGCTGGAGCAGGCCTCCAAGCTGCTGGGCAGCGATGGCCTGAGCTGGTCGTTGAGCTACGTCTCCGGCCTGCTGATCCTGCTGCGCGAGGGCCTGGAGGCGATCCTGGTGCTGGCGGCGATCCTGGCCTTCCTGCGCAATACCGGTCAGCAGTCGGGGGTGCGCAGCGTCAATATCGGCTGGGGCCTGGCGCTGGTCGCCGGCTTCGCCACCTGGGCCCTGGCGGCCTATGTGATCGACGTCGGCGGTGCGCAGCGGGAACTGCTCGAAGGTTGTACGGCGCTGTTCGCCGCGGTGATGGTGCTGTGGCTCGGCGTGTGGATGCACGATCGACGTCACGCCGCCGCCTGGCAGGACTACATCAAGCGCAGCCTGGTCACTGGCGGCGGGCGCTTCGGCTTTGCCTTGCTGGCGTTCTTCTCGGTATACCGCGAGCTGTTCGAGGTGATCCTGTTCTACGAGACCCTGTGGCTGCAGGCCGGCCCGGCTGGCCATCAGGCGGTGCTGGCCGGTGGCGCCACGGCGTTGGTGCTGCTGGTGGGCCTGGCCTGGGTGATCCTGCGCGGCTCGGCCAAGCTGCCGCTGTCGTTGTTCTTCAGCATCAACGCGGCGCTGTTGTGCGCGCTGTCGGTGGTGTTCGCCGGGCATGGCGTCAAGGCCCTGCAGGAAGCCGGGGTGTTGGGAACGCGGCCGGTGGCGTTCTTCGAGTTCGACTGGCTGGGGATTCATGCCGATGCCTATTCGCTGGGCGCGCAGGTCGTGGCGTTGCTGGCAATCGTGTTCCTCTACGGGCGCAGCCGGCTGGCCGAGAAGCGCCGGACAGCGGCCAGCTGAGATACTTCAGGGCCGTCATGCGGCCCATCGCGACGTAAGGCCACTCCACAGGCATACTGGCAGCTCTGTGGGAGCGGCCTTGTGTCGCGAAAGGAGGGCGCGGCCCTCCCAGCTATGCGAGGAAACGAAAGCAATGCGTGTATGGATCGATGCCGACGCCTGCCCCAAGGCGGCCAAGGACCTGATCGTCAAGTTCGCCCTCAAGCGCAAGCTCGAAGTGGTGATGGTGGCCGGCCAGCCGCAGATCAAGCCGGCCTTCGCCTGCGTGCGGCTGATCGTGGTGCCCAGCGGCATGGACGCGGCCGATGACTACCTGGTGGAGAACGCCGAGCCCGGCGAGCTGGTGATCTGCAGCGACGTGCCGCTGGCCGATCGCCTGATCAAGAAGGGCGTGGCGGCGCTGGATCCGCGCGGTCGCGAGTTCGACGAGCGCAACATGGGCGAGCGCCTGGCGGTACGCAACCTGTTCACCGAGCTGCGCGAGCAAGGTCAGGTTGGCGGTGGCCAGGCGCCCTATGGCGAGCGCGAGAAGCAGGCGTTCGCCAATGCGCTGGACCGCATTCTCACTCGCCTGTCCAAAGCCTGACGTTATCCCGGAAGCATCCGCCAAGCCTGTAGGAGCGGCCTTGTGTCGCGATGGGGCGCGTAGCGGCCCCAGGATCTTGGCATCATGCAAAATCGCCGGGGCGGCTACGCAGCCCATCGCGACACAAGGCCGCTCCCACAGGGACCGCAGCGGCTATGGGCTTGTGCTTTACCTGTAGCCGACGATGAGGCCGGTACGGGTAGCACAAGACAGATGTCCCTGCACCAGCGTCTGTCAGTCGTTCTCGTGGGTCAGCTCCAGCACCCGATCCACCAGCTTGTAGATGCCACCCGCCGCCTCGCTGATCGACTTGGCCAGCATGTACGCCGGCGTGGTCACCAGCTTGCGCTGGGTATCCTCGACAATGTCGTGCACATCGCACTCCTCATGGGTGCCGCCCATCTTCACCACCGCCGCGCTGGTGCCGGCGTCGTTGCCGATGGTGCAGACCACGCCCGGCCCGTAGATCTTCGCTGCCAGGGCCGGCGAGATGCAGATCAGGCCAACGGGCTTGCCCGCCTCGGCGAAGGCCTCGGCCAGGGCCAGCACATCTGGCTGCACGCTGCACTTGTCGCCTTCGACGGCAAAGTTGGAGAGATTCTTGGCCGCGCCGAAGCCGCCTGGAACGATCAGGGCGTCGAAGTCTTCGGCTTTGGCTTCGCGAATGTCCTTCACCTCGCCACGGGCAATGCGCGCCGACTCCACCAGCACATTGCGCGATTCGGGCATCTCTTCCCCGGTCAGGTGGTCGATCACATGCATCTGCGCGATGTTCGGCGCGAAGCACTGCACCTGGGCGCCACGCTGGTCCAGGCGCAGCAGGGTGATCACGCTTTCGTGGATCTCGGCGCCGTCGTACACGCCGCAACCGGACAGAATCACCGCAACTTTTTTTGTCATGCTCAATACTCCAGTGTCGAGGCGCTAAATGTCCTCTAGTTTGGCAGATGTAGCCATGGGATTTGCCCTTCGGCGGGCCTAATCTTCGTGGACAACCTTGGAGGTGGCCGTTCATGGACCTGATTCTGCTGGCCGTGCCGTTCTTCTTCGTGCTGATCGCGGTGGAGCTGATCGCCGACCGCGTGCGCGGCCGGCGCAATTACCAGCTCGCCGACTCGATCAACAGCCTGAGCACCGGCGCGCTGTCCACCAGCACCGGGTTGCTGACCAAAGGGGTGGGGCTGGTCACCTATGCCCTGGCCTGGGAACACCTGGCTTGGCTGCGGCTGCCGGCCGATGCCTGGTGGGTGTGGGTGGTCGCCTTCGTGCTCTACGACCTCTGCTACTACTGGCTGCACCGCCTGGGCCATGAGCGCAACGTCTTGTGGGCCGCGCACTCGGTGCATCACCAGAGCGAGGAGTACAACCTGACCACCGCCCTGCGCCAGACCAGCAGCGGCTTCCTGTTCTCCTGGATCTTCTACCTGCCGCTGGCGCTGCTGGGCGTGCCGCCCCTGGTGTTCATCACCGTGGCGTCGCTGAACCTGCTGTACCAGTTCTGGGTGCACACCCGCCATGTGCCCAAGCTGGGCTGGCTGGAGTGGATCTTCATCACGCCGTCCAACCATCGCGTCCACCATGCGCAGAATCCTTTGTACTTGGATCGCAACTACGGCGGCGTGTTCATAATCTGGGACCGGTTGTTCGGCACCTTCCAGGAGGAGGACGAACGCGAGCCTGTGATCTTCGGAGTAACCACGCCGCTGGCCAGCTGGAACCCGCTGTGGGCCAACGTGCAGTTCTACGCCCAGCTCTGGCACGACGCTCGTCGCGCCGGCAGTTGGTGGGACAAGTTGCGCATCTGGTTCATGCCCACTGGCTGGCGCCCGGCGGATGTGGCCGCCGCTGATCCACAGCCCAAGCAGGACCTGGCGGCGTTTCGCAAGTTCGCGATCCCTCTGGGCGGCGCGCAGCAGCTTTACGTCACCGTGCAGTTCGCGGTCTACGTGGCGCTGGGCAGTTATCTGATGGAGGTGGCGGAGCACGTGGCGTCCGCGGCCCTGATGCTGGGCTGGACGGTGATGGCGTTCGGGCTGTTCGTGTTGGGCGTGGCGCTGGAGGACCGGCCGTGGGCGGGGCGCCTGGAGATCGTGCGGCTGCTGTCGAATGCGCCGGCGCTGTATCTGGCCGGCGCGCTTGGCTTAGTGCTGGTCACGCCCGTGTTCTGGTTGCTGCTCCTGGTTTACAGCCTGCTCAGCCTCGGCGGCCTGGCCCTCTGCCGCCGCGCGGCGCTCGGCGCGGAGGTTGCGAAAACGCCGGCGCAGCCAGAGCAGCAGGCCCAGCACCAGCAGGCCGCCGAGCACCCATAGCTCGTATTTCTTGATGCTGCCGAGCATGCCTTCGAGAATGGCGCCGAAGTGGTAGGCGGCCAGGCCCAGGGCCAGGGCCCACACCGCGGCACCGATGCCGTTGAGCAGCAGGTAGCGGCGCGGCGGGTAGCCGGACAGGCCGATGGCCACCGGCATTACCGTGCGCAGGCCGTAGACGAAACGGAAACTCAGCACCCAGATATCCGGATGGCGGCGGATGTGCTCCAGTGCTCGGTCACCCATGGCCTGCCAGCGCGGCTTGCGGGCGAGGATCTTGCGCCCGTGGCGGCGGCCCATGAAGTACCACAGCTGGTCACCGGCGTAGCTGCCGCAGAAGGCCACCAAGACCACCAGCTTGATGTCCATGTATTCGCGGAACGCAAGAAAGCCCGCGAGCACCAGGATGGTCTCGCCCTCGAAGAACGTGCCGAGAAAAAGGGCAAAGTAGCCGAAATCGTTCAGGAATTGTTGAAGCATTTTCTGGCGTGCTGGCGAAATGAACGCGCAGCCTACCCCTTCGGGCGCGTTGGGGAAAGTGTCCAAATGTGTCTCGACGTGAAGATTCCCTGCAACGACAATGGCTGCGGCCACAAGTCGCAGGGTTGCCCAAGGATGTAACACAGGCGTCATAATGGCCGCTTATAACTGTCGCGCTGCCCGCCCGCGCGGGCTCAGGAGTCTGCCGTGAGCTTTACCCCCGCCAACCGTCTGTTTCCTGCTACCCGCCTGCGTCGCAACCGCCGGGACGCGTTCTCCCGTCGCCTGGTTCGCGAAAACACCCTGACCGTCGATGACCTGATTCTTCCGGTATTCGTGCTGGACGGCGAGGGCCGTCGGGAAGAAGTACCGTCCATGCCGGGCGTCGAGCGCCTGTCGATCGACCTGCTGCTGGAAGCTGCACAGGGCTGGGTGGAGCTGGGTATTCCGGCGCTGGCGCTGTTCCCGGTGACCCCGACCGAGAAAAAGTCCCTCGACGGCGCCGAAGCCTGGAACCCGGACGGCATCGCCCAGCGCGCCACCCGCGCCCTGCGTGCCCGCTTCCCGGAGCTGGGGGTGATCACCGACGTGGCTCTGGACCCGTTCACCACCCACGGTCAGGACGGCATCCTCGATGAAGAGGGTTACGTGCAGAACGACATCACCGTCGAGGCCCTGGTCCGCCAGGCGCTGTCTCACGCCGAGGCCGGCGCCCAGGTGGTGGCCCCGTCGGACATGATGGACGGTCGTCTCGGCGCGATCCGCCAGGCCCTGGAAGAAGCCGGCTACGTCAACGTGCGCATCATGGCCTACTCGGCCAAGTACGCCAGCGCCTACTACGGCCCGTTCCGCGACGCGGTCGGCTCGGCGCTGAACCTGGGCAAGGCCAACAAGGCTTCCTACCAGATGGACCCGGCCAACAGCGACGAAGCCCTGCACGAAGTGGCCACCGACCTCGCCGAAGGCGCCGACATGGTCATGGTCAAGCCGGGCATGCCGTACCTGGATATCGTTCACCGAGTGAAAGCCGAGTTCAAGGTGCCGACCTTTGCCTACCAGGTCAGCGGCGAGTACGCCATGCACATGGCCGCCATCCAGAACGGCTGGCTGAGCGAGGCCGTGATCCTCGAATCCCTCACCGCTTTCAAACGGGCAGGCGCTGATGGCATCCTGACCTATTTCGCCGTGCGTGCCGCTCAATTGATGAGAGGGCAGTAACGCCCTCCAGGAACGTCAGATGAATAACGAAGTGCTAACCCCTGTCGAGATCAAGGATGCCCAGGCCGTGCCCGAAGAGATGGTGCAGACCCCGCCCGATTTGCCAGCGGTAGCGGAGCCGGAAGCAATTGTCGAAGCCGCCCCGGCACCCGCGCCTGCGCCGGCCCCTGCGATCGCCGTGCCGAGCCTGGACGACAGCAGCCTGTACATTCATCGCGAGCTCTCGCAACTGCAGTTCAACATCCGCGTGCTGGAGCAGGCGCTGGACGAATCGTACCCGCTGCTTGAGCGCCTGAAGTTCCTGCTGATCTTCTCCAGCAACCTCGACGAGTTCTTCGAGATCCGCGTGGCGGGCCTGAAGAAGCAGATCAACTTCGCCCGCGAACAGGCCGGCGCCGACGGCCTGCAGCCGCACCAGGCGCTGGCGCGCATCAGCGAGCTGGTGCACCTGGAGGTGGATCGCCAGTACGCGATCCTCAACGACGTGCTGCTGCCGGAGCTGGAGAAGCACGCCATCCGCTTCATCCGCCGCCGCTACTGGACGCCCAAGCTCAAGACCTGGGTGCGCCGTTACTTCCGCGACGAGATCGCACCGATCATCACCCCGATCGGCCTCGACCCGACCCACCCGTTCCCGCTGCTGGTGAACAAGAGCCTGAACTTCATCGTCGAGCTCGAGGGGGTCGATGCCTTCGGTCGCGACTCGGGCCTGGCGATCATTCCGGCGCCGCGCCTGCTGCCGCGGGTCATCCGTGTGCCGGAAGAGGTCGGTGGCCCGGGCGACAACTATGTGTTCCTGTCGTCGATGATTCACGCCCACGCCGATGACCTGTTCCAGGGCATGAAGGTCAAGGGCTGCTACCAGTTCCGCCTGACCCGTAACGCCGACCTGGCGCTGGATTCGGAAGAGGTCGACGACCTGGCCCGCGCCCTGCGCGGCGAACTGTTCTCGCGCCGCTACGGCGATGCCGTGCGCCTCGAGGTGGCCGACACCTGCCCGAAACACCTTTCCGACTACCTGCTCAAGCAGTTCAGCCTGAGCGAGAGCGAGCTGTACCAGGTCAACGGTCCGGTCAACCTGACCCGCCTGTTCAGCATCACTGGCCTCGACAGCCACCCGGAGCTGCAGTACACGCCGTTCACCCCGGCGATCCCCAAGCTGCTGCAGAACGCCGACAACATCTTCAGCGTGATCGGCAAGCAGGACGTGCTGCTGATGCACCCGTTCGAGTCGTTCACCCCGGTGATCGACCTGCTGCGCCAGGCCGCCAAGGACCCGCACGTACTCGCCGTGCGCCAGACCCTGTACCGCTCGGGCGCCAACTCGGAAATCGTCGACGCCTTGGTGGACGCGGCGCGTAACGGCAAGGAGGTCACCGCGGTGATCGAACTGCGCGCGCGCTTCGACGAAGAGTCCAACCTGCAGATGGCCAGCCGCCTGCAGGCCGCCGGCGCGGTGGTGATCTACGGCGTGGTCGGTTTCAAGACCCACGCCAAGATGATGCTGATCCTGCGCCGCGAGCAAGGCGAGATCGTTCGTTACGCGCACCTGGGCACCGGCAACTACCACGCCGGCAACGCCCGCCTGTACACCGACTACAGCCTGCTGACCTCTGACGACGCCCTCACCGAGGACGTCGGCAAGCTGTTCAGCCAGCTGATCGGCATGGGCAAGACCCTGCGCATGAAGAAGCTGTTGCACGCGCCCTTCACCCTGAAGAAGGGCATGCTCGACATGATCGCGCGGGAGACCCAGTTCGCCCTGGAAGGCAAGCCGGCGCACATCATCGCCAAGTTCAACTCGTTGACCGACGCGAAGATCATCAAGGCGCTGTACAAGGCCAGTCAGTCGGGCGTGCGCATCGACCTGGTGGTGCGCGGCATGTGCTGCCTGCGCCCGGGCATCCCGGGGGTATCGCACAACATCCATGTGCGCTCGATCATCGGCCGCTTCCTCGAGCACACCCGGGTGTTCTACTTCCTCAATGGCGGCGAGGAGCAGATCTACCTGTCCAGTGCCGACTGGATGGAGCGCAACCTCGACAAGCGCGTCGAGACCTGCTTCCCGGTGGAGGGCAAGAAGCTGCTGCTGCGGGTGAAGAAGGAGCTGGAGGGGTACCTGACCGACAACACCCAGGCCTGGACCCTGCAGCCGGACGGGCGCTACGTGCGCAGCACGCCGACCGGCAACCAGAACCCGCGCAGTGCCCAGTCGACGCTGCTGGAGCGGCTGAGCAATCCGGTGCTCAACGTACGCTAGTTGGATTGCTAGGGCCGCTTTGCGGCCCTTTCGCGACACAAGGCCGCTCCCACAGGTGATCGCATTTCCCTGTGGGGACGGCCTTGTGTCGCGAAAGGGGCGCAACGCGCCCCCATGGACTTTCAGCGCACGCTAAGCACGAAATTGACCCGCGCCAGCCACTCCGCCTCGTTGGCGAAATCGGCCTGGGTCAGCTGGTTCTGCTCCAGCCAGCCGCCCGGGAAGACCACCTCCAGGCTGTTGTCGCCGGCTTGCAGCTCCACTTTGGGCATCTGCTGGGTGCCGCGGATATGGTGGAACAGAATGGCGAAGCGCAGCAGTACGCACAGGCGGATCAGCTTGACGCCTTCGTCGCCGAACTCGGCAAACTTGTCCTTGGGAATGTTGCGACGGTGGCCACGTACCAGCAGGGCCATCATCTGCTGGTCTTCGCGAGAAAAGCCCGACAGGTCCGAGTGCTCGATCAGGTAGGCACCGTGCTTGTGGTAGTGATAGTGGGCAATATCCAGCCCGATTTCATGGATTTTCGCCGCCCATCCCAGCAGATCGCGCCAGTTGCCCTCCTCCAGGTCCCACGCTGCGGCCACTTGGTCGAAGGCGTGCAGCGCCTTGCGCTCCACGCGCGCGGCCTGGCCCTGGTCGACGTGGTAGCGCTCCATCAGCGAGTTCAGGGTGCGTTCACGCACGTCCTCGTGGTGATGGCGGCCCAGCAGGTCGAACAGCACGCCTTCGCGCAAGGCGCCGTCGCAGTGGTCCATGCGCTGCAGCTCGAGGGCGTCGAAGATCGCCTCGAGGATGGCCAGGCCCGCCGGGAAGATGGTCCGCCGATCGGGCTTGACCCCTTCGAAGTCGATCTTGTCGGTCTCGCCGAGCTTGAACAACTTGCGTTTGACCGCCGCCAGCCCCTCGGCGTTGACCTCGCCGCTGCCCTGGCCGATGGCCTTGATCGCCGCGGCGATGGCGCGGATGGTCCCGGACGAGCCAATGGCCTCGTCCCACGTCAGGCGGTGCAGGGCGTTCTCGATGCTCATCAGCTCCAGGCGCGCGGCGGTGTAGGCCTGGGCGTAGCGCGCCGGGGTGATCTTGCCGTCGCGGAAGTAGCGCTGGGTGAAGCTCACGCAGCCCATCTGCAGGCTTTCGCGTAGCAGCGGCTCGAAACGCTGGCCGATGATGAACTCGGTGCTGCCGCCGCCGATGTCGGCGACCAGGCGCTTGCCGGGGGTATCGGCCAGGGTGTGGGACACGCCCAGGTAGATCAGGCGGGCCTCTTCGCGGCCGGAGATGACCTCGACCGGGTGGCCGAGGATGGCTTCGGCGCGCAGGATGAATTCGTTGCGGTTGCGCGCTTCGCGCAGGGCGTTGGTGCCGACGATGCGCACCGAGCCCTGGGGCATGCCGTTGATCAGCTGGGCGAAGCGCTTGAGGCATTCCAGGCCGCGTTGCATGGCTTCTTCGCTGAGCTTGCGCTCATCGTCGATGCCGGCGGCGAGCTGAACCTTTTCTCCAAGCCTTTCGAGGATGCGGATTTCCGTGTGATGGGCCTTGGCCACGACCATGTGGAAGCTGTTGGAGCCCAGGTCGATGGCGGCAATCAGAGACAGGTTCTTCGCGGTGGTTTGCGGCATGGTCTGGAGGTTCTCGGTCGTTAACCCGGCAATCGTGCCACGATCGCGGGCATACGCCAACGAGCGGCACGGCAAGGCTTGATGCATGGCAATGTCATAGCAATGTTATGACCGTGACATGACAGTTTCGATTCGTGGCGTCTTGCACAACTATAGTTAGACTCAATCGTCCGTGGCTTCCTGTCGCGCCTGGGTGCGGCTATGATGGGCAACGTTTTTTGTGCTTACGACCTGGAGATATCCATGAGCAGCGATCTTATCAAACATGTCACCGACGCCAGCTTCGAAGCCGACGTACTCAAGGCTGAAGGCGCGGTGCTGGTCGACTACTGGGCTGAATGGTGCGGCCCATGCAAGATGATCGCTCCGGTACTGGACGACATCGCCACTGAATACAAGGGCAAGGTGACCATCGCCAAGCTGAACATCGACGAAAACGCCGAGACCCCGGCCAAGCACGGCGTGCGTGGCATCCCGACGCTGATGCTGTTCAAGAACGGCAACGTCGAGGCGACCAAGGTCGGCGCGCTGTCCAAATCGCAGCTCAAGGCGTTCCTCGACGCCAGCCTGTGATGTGATGAAGCCCCGCAAATGCGGGGCTTTTCTTTATCTGCTGTAGGCATTTTCCGTGAGGGCCGGCGAGCCTCGCTATTGCGCCCATCCAGGCGGATAGCCCCGGAAATCGGTGGCCAAAACCACTAGACGTCGAAAAAAGCAAGTGTTACATTCGGCCTCGCACTGCTTCTCCAGTGCCCTCTGCACGCCGTCGCCGAAGCATCCCTAATTCGAATCAGTACGCGATCCTGTCGCCATCTAGCGGCGCGGCCTCATTAAGCCAACGCTTAATTTCTCCCTTCCTTACATGATTACGTCACTCCCCTTATGAACCTGACAGAACTCAAGCAAAAGCCGATTACCGATCTTTTGGAAATGGCCGAACAGATGGGCATCGAAAACATGGCCCGTTCGCGCAAACAGGACGTGATTTTCGCCCTGCTGAAAAAGCATGCGAAAAGCGGCGAAGAGATCTCGGGTGACGGCGTGCTGGAGATTCTCCAGGATGGTTTCGGTTTCCTGCGTTCGGCGGATGCCTCTTACCTGGCCGGCCCTGACGACATCTACGTTTCGCCCAGCCAGATCCGTCGCTTCAACCTGCGCACCGGCGACACCATCGTCGGCAAGATCCGTCCACCGAAGGAAGGCGAGCGTTACTTCGCGCTGCTGAAGGTCGATACCATCAACTTCGACCGTCCGGAGAACGCGAAGAACAAGATTCTCTTCGAGAACCTGACGCCGCTGTTCCCCAACAAGCGGCTGAAGATGGAAGCCGGCAACGGTTCCACCGAAGACCTCACCGGTCGCGTCATCGACCTGTGCGCCCCGATCGGCAAAGGCCAGCGCGGCCTGATCGTCGCCCCGCCGAAAGCGGGCAAGACCATCATGCTGCAGAACATCGCGGCCAACATCACCCGTAACAACCCCGAGTGCCACCTGATCGTCCTGCTGATCGACGAGCGCCCGGAAGAAGTCACCGAGATGCAGCGCACCGTGCGCGGCGAAGTGGTCGCCTCGACCTTCGACGAGCCGCCGACCCGCCACGTGCAGGTCGCCGAAATGGTCATCGAGAAGGCCAAGCGCCTGGTCGAGCACAAGAAGGACGTGGTCATCCTGCTCGATTCGATCACCCGTCTGGCCCGTGCCTACAACACCGTGATCCCGAGCTCCGGCAAGGTGCTGACCGGTGGTGTCGACGCCCACGCCCTGGAGAAGCCGAAGCGTTTCTTCGGTGCCGCGCGTAACATCGAGGAAGGCGGTTCGCTGACCATCATCGCCACCGCGCTGGTCGAGACCGGCTCGAAGATGGACGAAGTGATCTACGAAGAGTTCAAGGGTACCGGCAACATGGAGCTGCCCCTGGACCGTCGTATTGCCGAGAAGCGTGTGTTCCCGGCCATCAACATCAACAAGTCCGGTACCCGTCGCGAAGAGCTGCTGACCGCCGACGACGAACTGCAGCGCATGTGGATCCTGCGCAAGTTGCTGCACCCGATGGACGAGATCGCCGCCATCGAGTTCCTGGTCGACAAGCTCAAGCAGACCAAGACCAACGATGAGTTCTTCCTGTCGATGAAGCGCAAGTAAGCGTTTCAGGCTGGAACTGATTGGGGCTGCTCCGCAGCCCATCGCGACACAAGGCTGCTCCTACAGGATTACTCATTCGCCTGTAGGAGCGGCCTTGTGTCGCGATGGGGCGCGAAGCGGCCCCAGTTCATTTTTGCCCCCAAACAAGGCGTGAACGGCGCTACACTCTGCACCCCGACCGACATGCCCATACGAGGCCCTTGCATGCAGTATCGCGATCTGCGCGACTTCATCCGTGGTCTGGAACAGCGCGGTGAACTCAAGCGCATCCAGGTTCCCATCTCCCCTGTACTGGAAATGACCGAAGTCTGTGACCGCACCCTGCGCGCCAAGGGCCCGGCGTTGCTGTTCGAAAAGCCCACCGGCTTCGACATCCCGGTGCTGGGCAACCTGTTCGGCACCCCCGAGCGGGTGGCCATGGGCATGGGCGCCGAATCGACCGAGGAACTGCGCGAGATCGGCAAGCTGCTGGCGTTCCTCAAGGAACCCGAGCCACCGAAGGGCCTGAAGGATGCCTGGTCGAAACTGCCGATCTTCAAGAAGGTCGTGTCCATGGCGCCGAAGGTGGTCAAGGACGCGGTATGCCAGGAAATCGTGGTCGAAGGCGACGACGTCGACCTGGGCCAGTTGCCGATCCAGCACTGCTGGCCGGGCGACGTGGCGCCGTTGATCACCTGGGGCCTGACCGTCACCCGCGGGCCGAACAAGGACCGCCAGAACCTCGGGATCTACCGCCAGCAGGTGATCGGCCGCAACAAGGTGATCATGCGCTGGCTGAGCCACCGCGGCGGCGCGCTGGACTACCGCGAATGGTGCCAGAAGCATCCCGGCCAGCCGTTCCCGGTGGCCGTGGCCCTGGGCGCGGACCCGGCGACCATCCTCGGCGCCGTGACGCCGGTTCCGGATACCCTTTCCGAATACGCCTTCGCCGGCCTGTTACGCGGCAACCGTACCGAGCTGGTCAAGTGTCGTGGCAACGACCTGCAGGTGCCGGCCACCGCCGAGATCATCCTCGAAGGCGTGATCCACCCCGGTGAGATGGCCCCGGAGGGCCCGTACGGCGACCATACCGGCTACTACAACGAAGTGGACAGCTTCCCGGTGTTCACCGTCGAGCGCATCACCCACCGGCAGAAACCGATCTACCACAGCACCTACACAGGCCGGCCGCCGGATGAGCCGGCAATTCTAGGCGTGGCGCTGAACGAAGTGTTCGTGCCGATCCTGCAGAAGCAGTTCCCCGAGATCACCGACTTCTACCTGCCGCCGGAAGGCTGCTCGTACCGCATGGCGGTGGTGACCATGAAGAAGCAGTATCCAGGCCACGCCAAGCGCGTCATGCTGGGTGTGTGGTCGTTCCTGCGACAGTTCATGTATACCAAGTTCGTTATTGTCACCGACGACGATATCAACGCCCGCGACTGGAACGATGTGATCTGGGCCATCACCACGCGCATGGACCCCAAGCGTGATACGGTGATGATCGACAACACCCCGATCGACTACCTCGACTTCGCGTCGCCGGTGTCGGGCCTGGGGTCGAAGATGGGCCTGGACGCCACGCACAAATGGCCGGGCGAGACTACACGCGAATGGGGCCGGGTCATCGTCAAGGACGAGGCCGTCACCCGCCGTATCGATGAGCTGTGGGACCAGTTGGGAATAGATTGATGCAGGTAACCTTGCAGCCTTCCGGGGCGGTGCTGGCGGTCGAACCGGGTGAAAGGATTCTGGATGCCGCGCGGCGCCTGGGCTACGACTGCCCAAGCAGCTGCCGCAACGGCAATTGCCATGTGTGTGCCGCGCTGCTGGTGGAAGGCCGTGTTCGCCAGGAAGGCCAAGTCCGCGATCACGGTGAACTGTTCACTTGCATCGCCGAGCCGCTGGAGGACTGCGTGTTGCTGTGGGATGGTGTGCTGGCCCTGGGCGAGCTGCCAGTGCGCAAGCTGGCCTGTACCGTGAGCGAATGCGTTGAGGTCGGTGGTTACGTCTGGCGCGTGCGCCTGCGCGCGCCCGCCGGCAAGCCGCCGCGCTATCACGCGGGGCAGTACCTGATGATCGAGCGCGAGGGCATGGACAAGGCGGCATTCTCCCTCGCCTCGGCGCCCCACGGTGGCCGAGACCTGGAGCTGCACGTGCTGGCCCGGGAAAGCAGTGCCGTGCAGTTGATCGAGCAGTTGCAGCGCACTGGTCTGGCGCGGATCGAGCTGCCGTTCGGCGACGCCCACCTGGCGGAGTTGCCCGATGGTCCGCTGGTGCTGATCGCCGCCGGTACCGGCATGGGCCAGATGCACAGCCTGGTCGAGCATTGCCGCGCCCAGGGCTTCAAGCATCCGGTGCACCTGTACTGGGGCGTGCGTCGGCCAGAAGACTTCTACGAGATCGAGCACTGGGACGAGTGGCAGCGCCTGCCCAACCTGTTCCTGCACAAGGTAGTCAGCGACCTGTGCGGCTGGGAAGGGCGCTGTGGCCTGCTGCACGAGGCGGTGTGCGAGGACATCGGCGACCTGAACCAGGTGCATGTCTATGCCAGCGGCTCGCCAAACATGGTCTATGCCACCCTCGATGCGTTGGTCGAGGCCGGCATGGATGCCCACCGCATGCGCGCCGACGTGTTCGCCTACGCGCCGCGTGGGTGAAACCAAACGGCACGCTGCAAGGGCGTGCCGGATTTAATAACCAAGTGTTTTCCATTTGATTATATGGCGGGGATTGTTACCGGCGCGGGTAATAAGTTTCGCTATACTCGGACTATTAGTTTCCGTTCAGCGGATGGTTAAATGAAATCCTGTTTTCGGGGTTGAGTGCAAAGTGCAATTTGCCTTACGTTAGGCGCATGGAAAATTGCAGGGCAAGCCCGCGCCCACGCGATCTTGGGGGCTTGTAGCCCGCGATAGCATTCCTCAGGTACCGCGGCACCCGCACTTTGGTGGTTCACCGGAATTAATGGCGGCATCTTATGTCGACACTTGAAAGTTCATCCTGGCAAGTAGCTTATCCGCCGTCGCTCGACTTCGGACAACAGTTAACCCGCGAACAACTGCAGCGCTCGATGCAGGAAACCATGTCTCAGCACGACGGCGGCCCGGTCTGGCTGTTCGCCTATGGTTCGCTGATCTGGCGCCCTGAATGCAATTCGGTCGAGCGCCAGCGGGCGCGGGTACATGGCTACCATCGTGGCTTGTACCTGTGGTCCCACGAGCACCGAGGCACCCCGGAGTGCCCGGGCCTGGTATTCGGTCTGGACCGTGGCGGTTCTTGCAGCGGTTTCGCCTACCGCCTGGATGAAAGCAACCTCGATGATTCGCTGATGGCCCTGTGGCAACGGGAAATGCCGTTCCCGGCCTATCGCCCGCACTGGCTCAGCTGCCGCCTGGGCGATGGCAGCAAGGTCCAGGCCCTGGGCTTCGTGCTGGAACGACACCTGCCGTGCTACGCGGGCAACCTGCCAGACACCCTGCTCAGCCAGATACTTGCCAGCGCCAAGGGACGTTACGGCACGACGCGCGATTACGTGGAGCAGACCCTCAACGCCCTGCGCAGCCACCAGATGCCCGATCGCAACCTGGAAGCCCGCTTCAGGCGTTGCCACAACCTGCGCGAGGTGTGAGCCCCGCGCATCGGGCTCATTCCTGGCCGGCGGCGGTGCCGAGGAACTTGCGCAGGAACTGGCGGGTGCGCTCTTCCTTGGGATTGGCGAACAGTGCCTTGGCCTCGCCCTGCTCGACGATCACGCCCTTGTCGAAGAAGATCACCCGGTTGGCGACATCGCGGGCAAAGCTCATTTCGTGGGTGACGATGATCATGGTGCGCTTTTCCTCGGCCAGGCCGCGGATGGTCTCCAGCACCTCGCCCACCAGCTCCGGGTCGAGTGCCGAGGTGGGCTCGTCGAACAGGATCACTTCGGGCTCCATGGCCAGGGCGCGGGCGATGGCAACCCGCTGTTGCTGGCCGCCGGACAGGCGGCGCGGGTAGGCGTCTTCCTTGCCCGCCAGGCCAACCTTGGCCAGCAGGCGCCTGGCCAGCTCGATGGCCTTGTCGCGGGGCGTCTTCTTGACGATCACCGGCCCTTCGATGACGTTCTCCAGGGCGGTGCGGTGGGGAAACAGGTTGAAGTTCTGGAACACGAATCCGGCCTGCTGGCGCAGGCGGCGGATCGCACCCTGCTGGCCGCCCAGCGGGCGATTGGCGTCGATGCTGATGTCGCCGATCTGGATACGCCCGGCATCGGGGGTTTCCAGCAGGTTCAGGCAACGCAGGAAAGTGGTCTTGCCCGAGCCGCTGGGACCGATAATGGCGACCACCTCGCCGGGTTGCACGGTCAGGTCGATGCCGTTGAGCACGGTCTGGCCCTTGAACTGCTTGCTCAGGCCTTCTACTACGATCATCTCAGTGCTCCTGGTCGTGCTGGTTGACCCGCGCTTCCATGCGGTTCTGGAAGTGCGCCAGGATGCTGCAGAGGATCCAGTAGACCACCGCGACAGCCAGGTACATGGTGAAGACCTCGAAGGTCCGGGCGGTGATCAGCTGCGCCTGGCGGAACAGCTCGGGCACCTGGATGGTCGCCGCCAGGGCAGTGTCCTTGACCAGCGAGATGAAGCTGTTGCCCAGTGGCGGCAGCGCGGTGCGCAAGGCTTGCGGCAGGATCGCCCGGCGCATGGCCTGGGTGCGGGTCATGCCGATGCTGGCCGCCGCTTCCCACTGGCCACGGTCGATCGAAGAGATCGCCGCCCGGAGGATTTCGCAGACGTACGCCGCCATGTTCAGCGACAGGCCGATCAGCGACGCCGGGATCGGGTCGAGCTCGATGCCGATCTGCGGCAGGCCGAAGTAGATCACGAACAGCTGCACCAGCAGCGGCGTGCCGCGGAAGAACGACACATAGATACGGGCGAGCCAGTCCAGCGGCAGGATCTTCGACAGGCGCATCAGTGCCAGGGCGAAGCCCAGCACCAGGCCGAAGAACATGCCGCCGACACTGAGCAGCACGGTATAGCCCGCGCCCTTTAGCAGGAAGGGCGCGGAATCGACAACGAGTTGCAGGCTTTCAGCGATCATTTGGTGACATCGGCACCGAAGTATTTCTCGGACAGCTTGGCCAGCGTGCCGTCGGCCTTGAGCTTGTCGATGGCCTTGTTCAGCGCCTCGAGCAGTTCAGGCTCGCCCTTGCGCAGGGCCACGCCCGATTCCAGCTTGGAGAATTTCTCGCCGGCCAGTGCGGTGGGTTTCTTGTCCTTGGCGGTTTTCTGCACGTACTCCAGCGCGGCCAGGCGGTCGATCAGGATGGCGTCGATGCGGCCATTGCGCAGGTCGGCGAACTTGGTCGGGTCGTCTTCATAGGTACGGACATCGGCTGTCGGCACGTCCTGTTTCACCCACTGCTCGTAGTTGGTGCCCAGGCCGACACCGACCTTCTTGCCAGCGAGGTCGGCGGCGGTCTTGATGTTCTTCTCGTTATCGCTGCCCTTGAGCACCAGGGCCTGGATGCCGGAAACGGTGTAGGGCTCGGAGAAGTCGTACTTTTTCTTGCGCTCTTCGGAGATGGTCACCTGGTTGATCACCACGTCCAGGCGCTTGGACTCCAGGGCGGCGAGGATGCCGTCCCACTTGGTCGGCTGGACCTTGGCCTTGACCCCCAGCTCCTTGGCCAGCAGCTCGGACAGTTCGACTTCGAAGCCGGTCAGCTTGCCGTTCTCGTCCTGGAAACTGAACGGTGGGTAGGTGCCTTCCAGGCCGACGTTGATCACGCCCTTCTCCTGGATGGTCTTCAACTGCTCACCGGCAAAGGCTTGGCCGAGCAGGCCGGCGCCCAGCAGGAGCGCCAGGCTGGCGTTGAGAAGGGGTTTGGCGAATTTGGTCATGGCAGGCCCCGCGCTTGTTGTGGAAGTAGTGAGGTGGCGACTATAGAGGTGGGCTTCATAGGTCGGGAAATAATAAAAAATCAGGTTGTTATTCCCGTTTCTGCATTTTGCAGTCGCTTATGCCCGACTTAGCTCAGGATGGAATAAAGCGTTGTTTTTTCCAAGAGGCAGATTTGACGTATCGTGGCCTACACCCTCCCTGTAGGAGCGGCCTTGTGCCGCGAAAGGGCCGTTCCAGGGGACGTGGGCATATCGACAACGCCGCCTGGCAGGAGAAACACCCGTGAGCGAACAACCATCAACCGGGCACTGGCAACTGCAGACCATCGTCAGTGGCCTGCGCAGCGCCCGTGAGCAGTGGCGCAGCAACAATGGCCGCAGCAGCGGCGAGCAGGGCGGGCGCGAGCTGCCGTCGCGCGAGGCGCTACGCCAGATTCTCGAGCAGCTGTGTGGTGCGCTGTTCCCCATGCGCCTTGGCCCGGTGGACCTGCGTGAAGAAAGCGAAGACTTCTATGTCGGCCACACGCTGGACGCCGCGCTCACCGCGCTGCTGGCCCAGGCCCGCCTGGAGTTGCGCTACGCGGCGCGCCATGGCAAGACCGATGTGGTCGATGTCGATGGTCACGCCCTGCGCCTGATCCAGGACTTCGCCGCGGCCCTGCCGGCCCTGCGCGTGCTGCTGGACACCGACGTGCTCGCCGCCTACCACGGCGATCCGGCGGCGCGCAGCGTCGACGAGGTGCTGCTGTGCTACCCAGGCATCCTGGCGATCATCCACCACCGCTTGGCCCACCACCTGTACCGGGCCGGCCTGCCGCTGCTGGCGCGGATCAGCTCGGAGCTGGCGCACTCGGCCACGGGTATCGACATCCACCCCGGCGCGCAGATCGGCCCGAGCTTCTTCATCGACCACGGCACCGGCGTGGTGATCGGCGAGACCGCGATCATCGGTGAGCGGGTACGGATCTACCAGGCCGTGACCCTGGGCGCCAAGCGTTTCCCCAGCGACGAGTCGGGCACCCTGCACAAGGGCCTGGCACGCCACCCCATCGTCGAGGACGATGTGGTGATCTACGCGGGTGCGACCATTCTCGGAAGGATCACCATCGGCAAGGGCTCGACCATCGGCGGCAACGTGTGGCTGACCCGCAGCGTGCCGGCTGACAGCAACATTACCCAGGCTAACCTGCAGTTGGATTGCGAGGACAAGAAAGCCCTCTAGCTCAAGGGTTAAGTTGCGTGGGAGCGGGCAAGTCCGCTCCTGCTTCGACCGTTCCTGAAGCGGCATCGGGTCGCATTGAAATCCGATCCATGTTTAACTTGAACGCTTGTTCAACGAAAAACGCTGGTCCATTGCCGGTGTTCAAAAGGAGGAATCGCCTTTGCTGAACCCGTTCAATCCGAACCTCACGTCCTTCGACGAGGTGCCCGTTCAATGAGTGCACCGACCCCCGACCTTGCCCACGGCAAGATCCGCATGAACCCCCCCGTGTTCTACTTCGCGGCAAGCTTCATCCTTGTCTTCGGCCTGATCGTCATCGCCCAGCCCAAGGCGGCCGGCGACTGGCTGCTGGCGGCGCAGAACTGGGCGGCCAACACCGTCGGCTGGTACTACATGCTGGCCATGACCTTGTATCTGGTCTTCGTGGTGGTCACCGCCTTGTCCGGCTATGGCAAGATCAAGCTCGGTGCCGACCACGACGAACCCGAGTTCAGCTACCTGTCCTGGGCCGGGATGCTGTTCGCTGCCGGTATCAGCATCACCCTGTTCTTCTTCTGCGTTTCCGAGCCGCTGACCCACATGCTCCAGCCGCCGCAGGGCGAGGCCGGCACGGCCGAGGCCGGGCGTCAGGCGATGCAGATCCTGTTCCTGCACTGGGGCCTGCACGGCTGGGGCGTGTTCGCTTTCGTCGGCATGGCGCTGGCCTACTTCGCCTACCGGCACAACCTGCCGCTGGCCCTGCGTTCGGCGCTGTACCCGCTGATCGGCAAGCGCATCAACGGTCCGATCGGCTATGCGGTGGACGGCTTCGGCATCATCGCCACGGTGTTCGGCCTGGGCGCCGACATGGGCTTCGGCGTGTTGCACCTGAACGCCGGCCTCGACTACCTGTTCGGTATCAGCCACAGCCAGTGGGTGCAGGTGATCCTCATCACCCTGATGATGGGCGCGGCGGTGGCCGTGGCGGTCGCCGGGGTGGAGAAGGGCGTGCGGGTGATGAGTGACATCAATCTGTTCCTGGCCTGCGCGCTGCTGCTGTTCGTGCTGTTCGCAGGGCCCACCCAGCACTTGTTCAACACCTTGATCCAGAACCTGGGCGACTACCTGGGCGCCTTGCCGCGCAAGAGCTTCGATGTTTACGCCTACGGCGAGCAACGCGACTGGCTGGGCGGCTGGACGGTGTTCTACTGGGCCTGGTGGATTGCCTGGGCGCCGTTCGTGGGCCTGTTCATCGCGCGCATTTCGCGCGGACGCACCATCCGCGAGTTTGTCTTCGGCGTGCTGCTGATCCCGCTGGGCTTCACCCTGGCGTGGATGTCGATCTTCGGCAACAGCGCCCTGGACCAGGTGATCAACCACGGCATGACCGCGCTGGGCCAGTCGGCCATCGACAACCCGTCGATGAGCTTGTACCTGCTGCTGGAAACCTACCCGTGGAGCAAGACGGTGATCGCCGTGACGGTGTTCATCAGCTTCGTGTTCTTCGTCACTTCGGCCGACTCCGGCACGGTGGTGCTGTCGACGCTGTCGGCCAAGGGCGGCGGCGCCGATGAGGACGGTCCGAACTGGCTGCGCATCTTCTGGGGCGCGATGACCGCGCTGATCACCAGCGGGCTGCTGTTCGCCGGCAGCATCGATTCGCTGAAGTCGGCGGTGGTGCTGACCTCGCTGCCGTTCTCGCTGATCCTGCTGTGCATGATGTGGGGGCTGCACAAGGCCTTCTACCTGGAAAGCCAGCGGCAGATCGCGCAGATGCACTCGTTGGCGCCCTTCGCCCAGTCCCGGCGCGGGCGTGGCGGCTGGCGCCAGCGTCTTAGCCAGGCTGTGCACTTCCCGTCGCGGGACGAGGTGTATCGCTTCATGGACGACGTGGTGCGTCCGGCGATCGCCGAGGTGCGCGAGGTGTTCGAGCAGAAGGGATTGGTGCTGATCACCCAGGATGACCCGAGCCACGACAACGTCAGCCTGAAGATCGGTCATGGCGAGGAGCAGCCGTTCATCTACCAGGTACAGATGCGCGGGTACTTCACGCCGTCGTTCGCGTTGGGTGGGCTGGGGACGCAGGAGTTGAAGAATCGCCGCTACTACAGGGCCGAGGTGCACTTGAGCGAAGGCAGCCAGAACTACGACCTGGTGGGCTACAGCAAGGAGCAGATCATCAACGACATCCTCGACCAGTACGAGCGGCATATGCAGTACCTGCATCTGGTCAGGTAGATCGCTGGCTTCCACAGGGTTGTTGCAAAACCTGTGGGAGCTGGCTTGCCAGCGAAAGGAGGCCAAAGGCCTCCCCCGGATCTTTCAGAAAGGCGCATCCCCCAGGATGGTCGCCCGATGCATCACCCGCCGGCTGGGGCGGTAGTCATCCACCGCAAAGTGCTGCGTGACGCGGTTGTCCCAGAACGCCACGTCGTTTTCCTGCCAACGCCAGCGAATGCTGAACTCCGGCCGCGTCGCATGGGCGAACAGCAGCTTGAGCAGCGCCTCGCTCTCCTGCTCGTTCAGCTCGTTGATCCGCGTGGTGAACCCTTCATTGACGAACAATGCCTTGCGCCCGCTGACCGGATGGGTGCGCACGACCGGGTGCGACAGCGGCGGGTTGTTGCGCCGGGTCGCCTCCCAGCGTGCCAGGTCCTCGGGCGTGGTGCCGAAGCGCTCCAGCGGGAACGACTTGGTGAAATCGTGGGTGGCGGTCAGGCCGTCGAGCATCGTGCGCAGCGGCGCCGACAGCGCCTCGAACGCGGCGATGCCGCTGGCCCACAGGGTGTCGCCGCCAAAGGCCGGCAGTTGCTTGGCGCTGAGCACCGCGCCCAGCGCCGGGGTCGGCAGGAAGGTCACGTCGGTGTGCCAGACGGCGTTGTCGCGCACATCGGTGACCGCGGTGTCGAGGATCAACACCTGCGGCGTCTGCGGCACATTGGGGTAGATCGGGTGGATGTGCAGGTCGCCGAAGCGGGCGGCGAAACGGGCCTGCTGTTCGGGGGTGAGCGGCTGGTCGCGGAAGAACAGCACCTGGTGTTCGAGCAGCGCCTGCTCGATGGCGTCACGCTGTTCGAGGGTGATGTCGTGGCTGATGTCCACGCCGCTGATCTGCGCGCCAAGGGCTGGGCTCAAGGGGGTAACTGTCAGGCTCATGTCTTTTCTCGTTCCAGGTGCCGGGTTGCCGGCGTGGTCATTTGGTCAATGGCTCTGGCCATGCCAGGGCACCAGCTTGCGCTGCAGGGCGCGCAGGCCCATCTCCAGGGCGAAGGCGATCAGGGCGATCAGCAGGATCCCCAGCACCACCACGTCGGTGACCAGGAACTGCGCCGCTGACTGCACCATGAAGCCCAGGCCGCTGGTGGCGGCTATCAGCTCGGCGGCGACCAGGGTCGACCAGCCCACGCCGAGGCCGATGCGAATGCCGGTGAGGATGTCGGGCAGGGCGCTGGGCAGGATCACATGGCGGATCAGTTGCGCCCGGGTTGCCCCCAGCGACTGCGCGGCGCGCAGCTTGGCCGGGTCGACGGTGCGCACGCCGGTGGCGGTGGCGATGGCGATCGGGGCGAAGATCGCCAGGTAGATCAGCAGCACCTTCGACAGCTCGCCAATGCCGCACCAGATGACGATCAGCGGCAGGTAGGCCAGTGGCGGGATCGGCCGGTAGAACTCGATCAGTGGGTCGAGGATGCCGCGGGCCACGCGGTTGTAGCCGATGGCCAGGCCGACGGGGATGGCGGTCAGGGTCGCCGCTACCAGCGCCAGGCCGATACGGCCCAGGCTTGCGCCCAGGTGCTGCCAAAGGCTGGCGTCCATGTAGCCCTGGGTGAGCAGTGTCCAGCCCTTGGCCAGGATGTCGGCGGGCGAGGGCAGGAACAGCGGTTCGATCCAGCCGGCCGCGGTCACTAGCCACCACGCCAGCAACAGGGTGGCCAGGGTGAGGGTGCTGATCCAGCGGGTCGACAAGGGCTTGCGGGGCTTCACCGCAGGAGGTGTGCGTTGTGCCTGCTTGGTGGTGGTGGCCGGCAATTCGATGCTGCTCATGCGGACTCCTGACGTTGCGAGAATACCCGCGCCAACACGTGCTCGCGGGTTTCGATGAAACGTGGATCGGACTTGATCGCCCTGGCCGACTCGCCAGCGGCGTAGCGCTGGCCGAAGTCCAGCTGCAGACTTTCGACCACGCGCCCCGGATTGGGCGCCAGCAGCACCAGTTCGGTGGCGAGGAACACCGCTTCCTCGATGTCGTGGGTGATCAGGAACACCGGCTTGGCGGTGCGCTGCCAGACTTGCAGCAGCAGCTCCTGCATCTGTTCGCGGGTAAAGGCATCGAGGGCACCGAACGGCTCGTCCATCAACAGCACCCGTGGGTCGGCGGCCAGCGCCCGGGCCAGACCCACGCGCTGCTTCTGCCCGCCGGACAACTGCCAGATACGCCGCTCGCCGAAGCCGGCCAGGTCGACCAGCGCCAGCATCTCGCGGGCCTTGGCTTCACGCTGGGCACGGGACACGCCGGCCAACTCGAGGCCGAAGGCGACGTTGCCGAGCACGTCCTGCCAGGGCAGCAGGGCATCGTCCTGGAACACCACGCCACGTTCGGCGCCCGGACCTTGCACCGGCGCGCCGTCGAGGCTGATGCGCCCGCCGCTGGGGGCGACGAAGCCGGCGATCAGGTTGAGCAACGAGGTCTTGCCGCTGCCGGACGGCCCGAGGGCCACCAGCAGCTGGCGCGGGCCCAGGCTCAGGTTGATGTCGGCCAGCACCGGGGTAGCGGCGCCGGGGTACTGTGCGCTGATGCGCTCCAGTTCGAGCAAGGCCATGACGGGCTCCGGATCAGTTGGGCAGGTATTGGGCACTGACGTAGGGCGAGTAGTCGGGCAGCACGGCGTCGACCTTGCCTTGTTGCTTGAGGAAGGTGGCGGTGTCGGTCAGCGCCTGGGTGGTCGGCGCGCCCAGTGCGCTGGCCTGGTCGGCAGCCAGCGGGTAGACGTTACCCTGCAGCAGTACCGGGATATCGGCGGGCTTGGCGCCGGACAGCTTGACCAGTTTGGCGACGTTCTCCTTTTCGGCCAGCCAGGCTTTCGGGTCCTTGCGGTAGTCGGCGTAGGCGTCGAGGGTGACCTTGGCGAACGACTTGACGATTTCCGGGTGCTTGGCGGCGAAGTCCTTGCGCACGATCCAGGCATCGAAGGTCGGCGCGCCTTTCTCGGCCAGCTCGCCCGAGGTGATCAGCACCTTGCCGTTCTCCTTGGCCACGCCCAGAGCCGGGTCCCAGACGTAGGTGGCATCGATGTCGCCGCGTTTCCAGGCGGCGATGATCGCTGGCGGGGCGAGGTTGAGGATCTGTACTTTCGATGGGTCGATGTTCCAGCTCTTCAGTGCGGCCAGCAGGCTGTAGTGGCCGGTGGAAACGAACGGCACGGCGACCTTCTTGCCCACCAGGTCCTGCGGGGTCTTGATGCTGTCGCGGGCGACCAGGGCCTCGCCGGCACCGATCTGGGTGGCGATCAGGAAGGTCTCGACCGGCAGCTTGCGGGTGGCGGCGGCGGCCAGCGGGCTGGAGCCGAGGTAGCCGATCTGCACGTCGCCCGAGGCGACCGCGGTGATCACGTCGGCGCCATTGTCGAACTTGCGCCAGTCGATGCTGGCCTTGCTGTCCTTTTCATAGGTGCCATCGACCTGGGCCACCTTGGCCGGGTCGACGGTGGTCTGGTAGGCGACGGTCAGGTCGGCGGCCTGGGCCAGCCAGCTGGCACTGGCGAGGGTCAGGGCGGCGAACAGGCGCAGCGGAGCGTGCGGGATCATGATTGAACCTCTCGTCAGGCATTCTGGGATGGATGGCGAGAAGACTAGATGATCTAAGAAATAGTAAATAAATAACTTTTTAGAATTAGCTTAAAAGCCAAACGCTCTGAACCTGCGCGGGATGCAGGCTCGTCGTGATCCCTGGCTTGGTTCGTTTCGACAGGACGGTGCGAAGCTGGCGCAATCGCTGAAGACAGCTAGTCTTTATCGATTTCTGCGGGGGGACTGCTGGTCGACAGCTCGGCAAACGTTTGCACATAACCTAAAGGTATGATTGACGGCGTCGATACAACGTTTTGTAGGAATGGTTCCGATGTTATTCCGTAAAAATCTTACAGATTCATAAAACGGTCATTTTGGATTTATAGGATTGTCATTATCCTGTAGCGCAGGTCAGCGGGTTAGACCAAAGTCGCAGATCGACCGTTAGCGATTGACTTGGCGGTCACGCATTGGTGCTAAATCGCCAATCCGGGCGAGTGGGGCAGCAGATCCCGCCGCTTGAGACGCACAAAAATTAGAACGTAGAGGAGCAAAACATGTACAAGTCCAGCCTGGCCCTGGCCGTGGCACTGGGGGTTCTCGCCCAACAAGCAGGCGCTGCCGGTTTCATCGAGGACAGCAAGCTGTCCCTGAGCTCGCGCACCATGTACTTCAACAACGACAACCGTGAAGCGCCTGGTAGCAAGCCACGTCCTGACGTGCGTGAGTCCGGTCAAGGTTTCAAGCTTGACTACATCTCCGGCTTCACCGAAGGCACCGTTGGCTTTGGTGTGGACGCTCAAGCCCTGTGGGGTATTCACCTGGATGGCGGCAAGGGCTACCACCAGAACGGCAGCAGCTTCTTCCCTAGTGACTCCGACGGCTCTGCCGAGAAGCAGTGGGCACGTCTGGGCGCCAATGCAAAGGCTCGTTTCTCCAAGACCGAGGCGCACTTCGGTAGCGCACTGGCACCTAACCTGCCAATCCTCGTGTCCAACGATGGTCGTCTGCTGCCACAAACCTTTGAAGGTGGCACCATCTCTTCGAAAGAGATCGACAACCTGACCCTTAATGCCGGTCAGCTGACCCACGCTATGGGTCGTTCGTCGAGCAACCGCACTGGTCTGTCGGTGCAGGGCGCTACGCAGGAAAGCAACAAGTTCCGCTACGCCGGTGCTGACTGGAAGGTCACCAAGGACCTGACCCTGCAGTACTACTACTCGAACCTGGAAGACTTCTACAAGCAGCACTTCCTGGGCGCGACTCACGTGTTCCAGATCGCTGACGACCAGTCGTTCAAGACTGACCTGCGCTACTTCAAGAGCAGCAAGGACGGCAAGAACGGTGAAGCCGGTTACGAGTTCAAGAACAACAACGGCTACGCCAAGAACCCAGGCGAGGTCGACAACAAGACCTGGTCGGCCATGTTCACTTACACCCTTGGTGGCCATGCACTGATGCTGGGCCACCAGCAGGTCAGCGATGATGGTGGTTTCGTCTGGCTGAACCAAGGCAGCCTGGTCGACGAAGGTGCTGGCGGCGCAAGCTTCTATCTGTTCACCGACAGTATGATCAACCAGTTCGCCAAGGCCGGTGAAAACACCACCTTCGGTCAGTACTCCTACGACTTCGCTCGCCTGGGTGTGCCGGGCCTGAAAGCCTCCGTCGCCTACCTGCGCGGTGAAGATGGCCGTGCCACCAATGGCCATGGCACCTTCAGCGAATGGGAGCGTGACGCACGTGTTGATTACGTTCTGCAAAGCGGCGCCCTCAAAGGACTGGGCTTCAGCCTGCGCCAGGGTGTCTACCGTGGTACTGGTTCGGGTTCCGCAGCCGACCAGGACCAGACTCGCTTCATCGTCAACTACACTTACGCCTTCATGTAAGTCGTAGCGGCATCAAGAAAGCCTCGTCTAGTGCGAGGCTTTTTTGTGTCTGCGAATCCGTATGCTTAATGGTTATAAATAAATCGATATTTATTCTTTTTGTTTTTATTCGGAAGCAGGCACATTGAACCCACAAGGCCAGACACAGCACAGGAGCCGCTTCCATGAGCCTCAAACTCGGCGATATCGCCCCCGATTTCGAACAGGATTCCAGCGCCGGCAAGATCCGCTTCCACGAATGGCTGGGCGACAGCTGGGGCGTGCTGTTCTCCCACCCGGCCGACTTCACCCCGGTGTGCACCACCGAGCTGGGCCTGACCGCCAAGCTCAAGGAAGACTTCGCCAAGCGCGGCGTGAAAGCCATCGCCCTGTCGGTGGATCCGGTCGACTCGCACCACAAGTGGATCGATGACATCAACGAGACCCAGAACACCGTGGTCAACTTCCCGATCATCGCCGACGCCGACCGCAAGGTCTCCGACCTGTACGACCTGATCCACCCCAACGCCAGCGACACCCTGACGGTGCGCTCGCTGTTCGTCATCGACCCGAACAAGAAGGTGCGCCTGACCATCACCTATCCGGCCAGTACCGGGCGCAACTTCAACGAGATCCTGCGGGTGATCGACTCGTTGCAACTGACCGACAACTACAAGGTCGCCACCCCAGGCAACTGGCAGGACGGCGACGAGGTAGTGATCGTGCCTTCGCTCAAGGACGAGGACGAAATCAAACGCCGCTTCCCGAAAGGGTACCGGGCGGTGAAACCCTATCTGCGACTGACTCCGCAACCGAATCGATGAGGTATTCCTCGTTGCATTGCTCTTAGCCAAGCAGGGATCTTCGGGCCGTTTCGACGGCCCTTTTTTATGTCTGGCAGAAAGGCAGGTATTGCCAAATTGAGCCTTGCGCGATCCCTGTGGGAGCGGCCTTGTGTCGCGAAAGGGCTGCTCAGCAGCCCCAGCAATGTCGATGGTGGCTCGGAATCTGGGGCCGCTGCGCGCC
This sequence comes from Pseudomonas sp. P65(2024), assembly GCF_057480955.1. Lineage (NCBI taxonomy): Bacteria > Pseudomonadati > Pseudomonadota > Gammaproteobacteria > Pseudomonadales > Pseudomonadaceae > Pseudomonas > Pseudomonas sp. P65(2024). Next base: position 278,025 of record NZ_JBLIYX010000004.1, on the reverse strand, counting down.
CCTTTCGCGACACAAGGCCGCTCCCACAGGGGGATAGTTGCCTGCGCGACAGCGTAGCCCGAAGGGCTGGGTGATCTCTTACAGAGATAAGAATTAATATCTATTTATGGAATAAACAAATGCAAAAATATGATTTATAGGTATATATGACGAACTGTTAATGTCACTTCCATCCAGCGGGGACACCCCCTCGCGGCCCTGCAATCGAATCGAAGGAAGCGCTTTCAATGCTGGTTGTTTCTGTCGGTGGTAGCCCCAGTCTTCGTTCACGCTCCGGCGTGCTGCTAGAACGCTCGCGCGACTGGCTGCAGGAGCGCGGCGTCGAGGTGGTGACCTTCCAGGTGCGGGAATTCCCCGCCGAGGACCTGCTCCACGCGCGCTTCGACAGCCCGCAGGTGCGTCACTTCAACGAACTGGTGGCCCAGGCCGATGGCCTGGTGGTCGCCACGCCGGTGTACAAGGCATCGTTCGCCGGTGCCCTGAAGACCTTGCTCGACCTGCTGCCTGAGCGTGCCCTGGAACACAAGGTGGTCCTGCCGATCGCCACCGGCGGCAGCATCGCCCACATGTTGGCCGTGGACTACGCCCTCAAGCCGGTGCTGTCGGCGCTCAAGGCGCAGGAGACCCTGCAGGGGATCTTCGCCGACGACAGCCAGGTCGCCTACGGCGAAGGCACCCGGCCCGCGCAACTGGCCGCTGCCCTGGAGCAACGCCTGCAGGATTCGCTGGAAACGTTCCACAGCGCCCTGGCGCGCCGGCCTCGGCCGGTGGTGCCGGGCGAGCTCAACGAACGCCTGATCAGTGCCCGTTGGAGCATCTGATTCCTCGCTATACCGCTTGACCGTTGTCCCACCTTACTCGCCCGTCAACGAGGCAAGCAGGTGCTACCCGAACCCACTCGCACAGGAGAGCGCCATGCGCACAATCTTCTTGCGTCGCGGTCTGGTCGCCCTGTTTGCGGCGGCTGTGTCCTTCGGCGCCATCACTCAAGCCCAGGCCGAAAGCCTGCGCATCGGTTACCAGAAGTACGGCACCCTGGTGCTGCTCAAGGCCAAGGGCTCGCTGGAAAAGCGCCTGAAGGAACAGGGCATTGACGTGCAGTGGACCGAGTTCCCGGGCGGTCCGCAACTGCTCGAGGGCCTCAATGTCGGCTCCATCGACTTCGGCGTGACCGGTGAAACTCCACCAGTGTTTGCCCAGGCCGCGGGTGCCGACCTGCTGTACGTCGCCTATGAGCCGCCAGCCCCGCACAGCGAGGCGATCCTGGTGCCGAAGGGATCGACGATCCAGTCGGTGAAGGAACTCAAGGGCAAGAAAGTCGCCCTCAACAAGGGCTCCAACGTGCACTACCTGCTGGTGCGCGCCCTGGAAGACGCCGGCCTCAAGTACACCGATATCCAGCCCGTCTACCTGCCACCGGCCGATGCCCGCGCCGCCTTCGAGCGCGGCAGCGTCGACGCCTGGGTGATCTGGGACCCGTACCAGGCCGCCGCCGAGCAGCAGCTGCAGGCACGCACCCTGCGTGACGGCAAGGACCTGGTCGATAACCACCAGTTCTACCTGGCCACCCGCAGCTATGCCACCCAGCACCCGGCGGTGATCAACACCCTGGTCGAGGAGGTGCGTGCCGTGGGCGAATGGTCCCAGGCCAACCCACAGCAGGTCACCGACCAGGTCGCGCCGCTGCTCGGCCTGCCCGCCGACATCACCCTGACCTCGGTGAAACGCCAGGGCTACGGCGCCGCGCCGCTGACCCCGGAAGTGATCGCCGCGCAGCAGAAGATCGCCGACACCTTCCAGGCCCTGAAGCTGATTCCCAAGCCCTTGAGCATCAAGGACGTGATCTGGACACCCCCGGCCAAGGTCGCCAGCGCGCCTTGAACGATTCGCCTGCGCCGGGGTGCCGCCCCGGCATGAGCCACCCTTGAGGAGACAACTCCAATGAGCCTTAACATCTTCTGGTTCCTTCCCACCCACGGTGACGGCAAGTACCTGGGCACCAGCGAGGGCGCCCGCGCCGTCGATCACGGCTACCTGAGCCAGATCGCCCAGGCTGCCGACCGCCTTGGCTTCGGCGGCGTGCTGATCCCCACCGGACGTTCCTGCGAGGACTCCTGGCTGGTGGCGGCGTCGCTGATTCCGCTGACAGAGCGCCTGAAGTTCCTGGTGGCCCTGCGCCCGGGGATCATTTCGCCGACCGTGGCCGCGCGCCAGGCCGCCACCCTCGATCGCCTGTCCAACGGCCGTGCGCTGTTCAACCTGGTGACCGGTGGTGATCCGGACGAACTGGCCGGCGATGGCCTGCACCTGAACCACCAGGAACGCTACGAGGCGTCGGTGGAATTCACCCGCATCTGGCGCAAGGTGCTTGAAGGCGAAACGGTCGACTACGACGGCAAGCACATCCAGGTGAAGGGCGCCAAGCTGCTTTACCCGCCGATCCAGCAACCGCGTCCGCCGCTGTACTTCGGTGGTTCCTCCGAGGCCGCCCAGGACCTGGCCGCCGAGCAGGTCGAGCTGTACCTGACCTGGGGCGAGCCGCCGGCGGCCGTCGCCGAGAAAATCGCCCAGGTGCGCGAGAAGGCAGCTGCCCAAGGCCGTGAAGTGCGCTTCGGCATCCGCTTGCACGTGATCGTGCGGGAAACCAATGAAGAGGCCTGGACCGCCGCCGACAGGCTGATCTCGCACCTGGACGACGACACCATCGCCCGCGCCCAGGCATCGCTGGCGCGCTTCGACTCGGTCGGTCAGCAGCGCATGGCCGCGCTGCACGGCGGCAAGCGCGACAAGCTGGAAGTGGCGCCGAACCTGTGGGCCGGTGTCGGCCTGGTGCGTGGCGGTGCCGGCACCGCGCTGGTGGGTGATGGCCCGACCGTTGCGGCGCGGGTCAAGGAATACGCCGATCTTGGCATCGACACGTTCATCTTCTCCGGTTATCCACACCTGGAGGAGTCGTACCGAGTCGCCGAGCTGCTGTTCCCGCACCTTGACGTGCAGCGCCCGGAGCAGCCGAAGACCGGTGGCTACGTGAGCCCGTTCGGTGAAATGGTCGCCAACGACATCCTGCCCAAGTCCGTGTCGCAGAGCTGAGGACCGGGGTCATGAGTCGTGCATCCACCACCACCTGGTCCAAGCGCCTGGCGCCCTGGGCCCTGCCGATCCTGCTGCTGGCGATATGGCAACTGGCGGTCAGCGCGGGCTGGCTGTCGACCCGCATCCTGCCGGCGCCGAGCGCGGTGGTCAGTGCCGGTGTCGAGCTGGTGCGTAGCGGCCAGATCTGGACCCACCTGGCCATCAGCGGCTGGCGTGCCGGCCTGGGCTTCGTGATCGGCGGCAGCATCGGCCTGTTGCTGGGCTTCATCACCGGCCTGTCGAACTGGGGCGAGCGCCTGCTCGACAGCTCGGTGCAGATGATCCGCAACGTGCCGCACCTGGCGCTGATCCCGCTGGTGATCCTGTGGTTCGGCATCGACGAGTCGGCAAAGATCTTCCTGGTGGCGCTGGGGACGTTGTTCCCTATCTACCTGAACACCTACCACGGGATCCGCAACGTCGATCCGGCACTGGTGGAGATGGCGCGCAGCTACGGGCTGTCGGGCTTCGCGCTGTTCCGCCAGGTGATCCTGCCGGGGGCGCTGCCCTCGATCCTGGTCGGCGTGCGCTTCGCCCTGGGCTTCATGTGGCTGACGCTGATCGTCGCCGAGACCATCTCGGCCAACGCCGGCATCGGCTACCTGGCGATGAACGCCCGCGAGTTCCTGCAGACCGATGTGGTGGTGCTGGCCATCGTCCTGTACGCGGTGCTCGGCAAGCTGGCCGACCTGGCTGCCCGGGGCCTGGAGCGGGTATGGCTGCGCTGGCACCCGGCGTACCAGGTGGCGAAGAAGGAGGGCGCATGATGACCGTGCTCAAGGAACAGCCGCCACGCCTGCTGCGTGGCATCCCCCTGGCGGCCCGCGATCTGCGTCGCACCTTTGGCCAGCGTGAAGTGCTGCGCGGCATCGACCTGCACATTCCGGCCGGCCAGTTCGTCGCCATCGTCGGTCGCAGTGGCTGCGGCAAGAGCACCTTGCTGCGCCTGCTGGCCGGGCTCGACCAACCCAGCGCCGGCCAACTGCTGGCGGGGGCCGCACCGCTGGCCGAGGCCCGCGAGGATACCCGCCTGATGTTCCAGGACGCGCGTCTGCTGCCCTGGAAGAAGGTGATCGACAACGTGGGCCTGGGCTTGTCCGGCAACTGGCGGCCCCGTGCCCTGGAGGCACTGGAGGCGGTCGGCCTGGTCGATCGCGCCAACGACTGGCCGGCGGCGTTGTCCGGCGGCCAGAAACAGCGGGTGGCCCTGGCCCGGGCGCTCATTCACCAGCCGCGCCTGCTGCTGCTGGACGAGCCATTGGGTGCGCTGGATGCCCTGACCCGCATTGAAATGCAGCAATTGATCGAGCGCCTGTGGCGCCAGCACGGTTTCACCGTGTTGCTGGTCACCCACGACGTCAGCGAAGCCGTCGCCGTGGCCGACCGTGTGATCCTGATCGAAGACGGCGCCGTCGGCCTGGACCTGGTCGTCGACCTGCCCCGGCCACGGGTGCGGGGTTCGCACCGCCTGGCGGCGCTGGAAAGCGAAGTGCTCAACCGTGTTCTGTCCGTCCCGGGCACCCCGCCCGATCCGGAACCTGTAGCCCCCTTGCCCACGCAGTTGCGTTGGGCCCACTGAATCCTCGAAGCCCCAAAAGGAATGACGCCATGACCATCAAAGCCATCAACGTTCGCAACCAATTCAAAGGCACCGTGAAGGAAATCCTCGAAGGCCCGGTACTGTCGGAAATCGACGTGCAGACCGCCTCCGGTATCGTCACTTCGGTGATCACCACCCGCTCCGTGAAGGAGCTGGAGCTGCAGGTGGGCAGTGAAGTGATCGCGTTCGTGAAATCCACCGAAGTGTCCATCGCCAAGCTGTGATGGCTGCAGGGCGCCGTGCGGCCCATCGCAGGCTTGCCCCGCAGTAGCGGTTCAACCCTCGGTCGGTCTCAACCCGCCGAATAACGCGCTGGCCTGGCTTTCGTTGAGGGAGCCTCGCCACGCGTTGGCCCGCTGGTTGCGCTCGCTGGCCAACTTCAAGTGTCCGGCCTCCAGACGGGCGAAGCTGTTGCCGGGCCGTTTCTTGAAGTGGAAGTGGGCGTACCAGAGCGGCTCGCCGGTGCGTGCGTCATCGATGCGGTATTCCTCCAGGTATTCGATCGCCTGCCCCTGTTTGTTCTTCGCCGGCTCGAGCTGGCGGGACCACTTGATATCCACCTCCTCTTGCGCGTGCAGGTACTCCAAGTGGCCGGCTAGCGGCTGCGGCGTGGCTTTCGTCTGCTCGATACGCAGTTGCTTGCCCAGCGTTTGTAGGCCCGTGGCCGCTTGCTCAAGGTTGCGCGCCACGGCGCGTTGCGCCTCGCTCAGGGTGTCGCCGCCCTTGCGCAGGATGTCCTGGGCCAGGTCCTTGAGCGTGGTGGCATAGCCGTCTGCCAGATCCTGCAGGCTGGCCGGTGCCATGTTCAGGTTTTTGTATCGGCGCAGCTTGGCCTGCTGGTTGGCGACATTGCCCAGGCGTGTCCTGGCCGTCGCCATCAGGGACTGCAGGCTCGCCGTCGGCACCGGTGGTGTGGCGCGGGGCGATTGCCAGCGGTTTTCGGGTGTGCGCGAGAAGGTGGTCTGTGACTCCGAAGCCAGCTGGTTGCCGATCTGCATCCGCGGTTGCCCGTCGATGGTGACCTCGCGGCCAATCAGCAGTTGCTGGTCGACGGTTTCGAACAGGCGGGGCCTGCTCGCGCCTCGGTTGATGCGAGCAGGCGTCCTGACCGGTGCCGATGCAGAGAGGGCGGCGTCGACCTCGGCCATCAACGTGGTCAACTCCGCGCGCATCGCTTGGGTGCTCTGCGCAGTGACGAAGTCGGGGAAGGTGTCCTGCCAACTGGTCATCTGGTTGTCGAAGCGCTGATAGCGTGCTTTCACCTGTTGTAGGAAACGGTGCTCCTGCGCCCGACTCAGCCCGGCGGAGGTCATGTCCTGATGGCTGAACAGCATGTTGCGCAGATGGGTGAGCTCCCGGTTTATCTGGCGCAACGCGAGCAAGAAGTCGTAGCCGGCCGTTGCTGGCAACCTGATCACATTGGCCGCCTGGATCGAAAGGCGCACGACCCGGTAGCCGTTCGGGTCCAGCGGCATGCCCAGCTTGTCGAGTTTCAACTGGTAGGTGGTGAGCTGTGGGCCCTGGACGGTGTTCCTGAGGGTGGCTGCGCGGCGGAACTCTGTTTCCAGCTTTTCCAGCGAGTGCGCCATGCGGCCTTGCTCGGCGCGTAGCGCCTTCAACTGCGCAAGCGGGTCGGTGGGGTTGCTGTCCAGCGCATGCTGCAGTCGCCTGACCTCATCGAAATGTCCTTGCATCTGGAACTGGTATTGGCGAATCAGGCTGGGGTGCTGGTGCACCAGGTTGAACGCCAGGCCGTCGCGGAATTGCCTCGGCATCTGGCCCCACAGGGCCCGGCTGCTGCGCAGGCGCGCCAGGCTTTGCTCGTGGAAGATGACGAAGGTTTGCAACTGCTCCGTATAGGCGTGCTGGGCTTGGAGGACTGCCCTGGATTGGGTGATGGGCGCCGCCGAGCTGGCCGTGTGATCGGCGATGGCGCGTTTCAGCTTGTCCAGGCTGGCGGTTACCTTGCCCTGCTGAGTGAGGCGCCCTTGGTCGATATCCAGCGCCACTTGTTGCGGCGAACGCAGCGCAGGCTGGCGGCCAAGGTAGCCACGCAAATTCTCCCAACCCTGCTGGTAGAGGCGGCCGATGAAGGCGCCGCCACCGGCCAGGCCGCCGTCCACCAGGCGCCCGCTCAAGCCCCCATGAGGCTGCCAGCCCCCCAGCTCGTCGAGCCGCACGGGCTGTTTGTAGGTCCGCGATGCGCTGCCCTTGAGACGCCAGGTCAGGTAGGTGGTGTCCCATTCCACGGGGTAATGCGCACCTTGGTGCAGGATATAGTCGTACCCGCTCTCGACATGCCGGTACACGCCTCGGCCGTGGGCATCAGGGTGAGTTGTCCAGCGCCCGACAGGGGCTTCGCTGGCGTATCCCTGGAAGGGCTGGGGGCGCCCTTGGCGGGTCACGGTCGTGGCGCGCAGGCCGGCAAGCTGCTGGCGACTGCGCGTGCGTGCCAGGACCTGGGGGTTGCTGGCCAGGACGCTGGGCGTGAGGTCGAAAACGGCATCGATCAGTGACTGGAACACGCTGTTCAGGTGTTCGACACCCTCGCCAGGGTCACCTCGCAGGAACGCCTCCACGCTGGCATTGGCGGCGTGCCAGCCGTCGTACAGGGCCACCAGCGCACCGACCCCAGGCAGGAAGCCCAGGGCCAGCTTGATGTAGTCGTAGACTCGCCCGTGGCTAATGGCTGCGTTTTCCAGGAACAGGTCCGTTTGGCTGCGGGATGAGGCGCGATGCTCCATGATCAGGCGGCCCATCAACAGGCTGGCCTGCACCTCGGCGATGGGTTCGGAGCGCACGGTGCCCGCCGCGATGAACCCGGAGAACGACTTGAGCAGGGCCTGGTTGATGTAGGACAGGTGGGTTTGGCTGTCCCCGTCGAGGGGGCGGCTGGCGAGGAAGTTGCGCATGGCATCGTCGATGGCCTGCTCTTCCAGGGCCAGGCACGCAGCCTCACGGCTGGCGTGCTGGCTGACGACCCTGCCGTTCGGGGCATCCGGCATCAGCAACAGCACGGGCCCACTGGCCGCTTCGAGGAGGAACAGACCGGCCAGCGGCACGTTGCGGGCGCTGCCGTCGGCCGCAACGCCTGGCCGCAGGTCCAAGCCCAGGTGGCTGACCGTTTTGGTCACGGTAGCGTCGAGCTGTTCCCGGCAGAAGCGCTGGAACATGTCTGCGCCTTCTTCATCGAGGGCCGCAGGCTGGCTGAGGGCCAGGATCTGCAATTGGTGCTCGAACGGTGCGCGCAGGGTTTCCTGACGCCACTGCGCTTCCCAGTCAGACTGCTGCTGGTCACCCTTGAAGGCGCGGAGTATCTGCTTTTCGTAGGCGCCGGCCAGGTCCAGGGTCTTCACCAGGTCGGCGATGTCGGTGTGGGTCAGCGCTTGCAGAGTGGGGGCGAGGGCAGGGGGGGCGAACACGATCCTGGCGTTGCCCAGGCGCCGGCGCAGGCCTTCATCCAGTGCCCAGAGTAGGAAGCGCTCCAGCGCGACGTCGCTGCGCTCGGCGCTGAAGGTGACGACTTCCTTGTAGGCGTTGCTGAAGCCGGATTCGGGCAGCGGCACACGCTGTATGTCCGTGCGATCGGCGATGTTCAGGGTGATCTTGGGGACGATGGTGAGTGCGCAGGTCGTGCGCAGGTGGGCGTACAGTCGGTCATGCGCGAACCGCTCGCGCTCGGGCAGGTCCTTGGCCAGCAGCGCACTGGAGGCGCGCATGGCGGTGCGCAGGGCGTCCAACGCTGCCGCCAGCGCGGCGCGTTGGGGGGCATCGAGGTGCTTCAGGGTTTGCAGGCGTGCGTTCAGGTGGGCGGTGCGGTTGCGTTCGGCGAGCCGTTCGAACGCTTGCGTCCTGGCGGTATTGCTGCTGGCACCGAGCTTCCAGCGCAATTGCAATTGCGTGGTGGTATCGGCCTGGGTGAGCAGGACCAGGTGGGTTTGCACCAGGTAGTCGAAGGCATGGTTGGTGATGGGTGGGTTGACCAGCTTCGGCGTCAGGTCGGGGTCGTCCAAACGCTGGACCAACGCGTTGGTGTCTTGCGGCCAGGCGCTTTCCAGCAGCGTTTCAGGCCAGGCGCCTTGGGCGGTGTTCAGCAGTTGGCGGAACAGTTGCGCCTCATCCTCGAAGCGCATCAGGCCGCCCTCGTGGCCCGGCTTGTAGAGCAGCACCGAGGTGTCGGGCTCGCTTGCGTTGTCTTCGGCGCGGGCCCTGAGGGTGAGGTAGCCGGTCAGGTGCCATGTACGGTCGCCCACCACCAGCTTCAAGGCGCCTGGCACGATGGGGCGCTGCAGGCTGGGTTCAGGCCGCTCCAGCAATGCGTGAACCCACGCCAGGTGCGGCGTGCCAAGCTCGCCCAGCGTGTGCTGAAACTCGGCTTCCTGCAATAAGAGGTTGGCGAAGTGCTGGCTGAGGTGCTCGAAGCGGTTGGCCTCGCCCCAGGTTTGTTCCGTCTGTGTCTCTGGGAGCTTGGCCAGCAGTTTTTGCAGGGCGTTGTCCAGTTCGTCCAGCTTGGCCTGGTGCGTGCGCAAGGTCGCCATGCGTGGGGACTTGGGCTCGGTGTCGCCTCCCAGGTAGGAGGCCAGCAACTGTTCCTGACGGTCGATTCGCTGCTTGCGCCAGCCGAGCGGCAAGCGTTCGTCCAGCACGTCGAAATGAACCTCTTCGAGCGCCAGGGCGTCGTCGTCGCTGACCCGTTGCGTCAGGTCCTGGCTCAATGCCACCGGGAGTTCCGCCTTGAACTCAAGCGGGTGTGCCTGAACGGCCAACAGGCTGTCCAGCAGATCGGTAAAGCCGTCTGCGGACCCGGCGATCACCTCGATGCTGCCGCTGTCGTCCATCAGTGCCACGGGTGGGTTGCGCCACAGGCGCTGGCGGTGCTCGTGCGCCCATTGCTTGAGCGACGCTTCGTCCTGGAAGGCGCGAATGGGGTTGTTGGCATCGGGGCGGTAGAGAACCCAGGGGTTGCCTGGCGCCGTCGGGCGGATCAGCAAGGCCCCTGGGCAGGCGCCGATCGGTGGACCCGGCTGCTGCCAGTGCAGTTGGGCGTACTGGGTGCTGTCACTCAGTTGGCACTGCTCCAGTGCCTTGGCCTGGAGGCGATCGAGGCCGTGGTTGAGCTCGAGCGCGCTCTGGAAATGCACGCGCAGTTGCCGCTGCGCGAACGCCCGGCGCGCGATCGACTGGCCGGGCATGCGGCTGTCCCAATGCTGCTGGAGCGACTGTGCACCTGTCGAAGGGGCTTGCTCGAACAGGCTCTGCAATGCCTTGGCGGCCTGGCGTCGGCGTTGATCCGCCTCGGTCAGGGCGTTACCTCGCCCGGCGGCGATCCAGGTGCTGGGCGGCGTAACGGACTCGGCGAATTCGCCTGGGTTGGTATGAAGGAAAGCAGTGGCTTGCGTCATGGTCGTGGTCCACGTTGGCCTGAGTGCTGATAGAGGCGCTCATTTCAACGTCCGACCTCGGATGGTCTGCGTTACATGTTGCTGCTGTGGCGTTTTGCCAAGAACGGCGGCAAGTACAGCCCCAGGTACGCCTCGAACACCCGCATGCCTTCCTCGGCCATGCGCGCGGTGATTTGCTCGTGCAACTGCATCGAGCGGGCATAGACACGGTCGCTGAGCTCCATGGCCAAGGCGAACACGTCCACCTCGGTGGGCATCGGCGGGAGTTGGAAATGCTGGTCGAACAGCGTGTGCATCAGTTTGCCCAGTTCCAGGTCATGCTGACGGTCGGCCTGGACCACTTCGCTCAACCCGTGCTGGGCGAGGATCAGCTGCCGGGCGGCGGCGTCCTCGTGGTAGATGTCGAGCATGCGCTGCTCGATCAGCCGCGACAGTTGCGGCCAGGTACTGAACGCTGCGCTGTCGATGGGCGCGCTCAGGGCCTCGCGAAAAGCCCGGTGCACGTCGGCGGTCAGCGCCTCCAGCAAGGCCGGCACACTGGCGAAGAAGTGATACACCGACGACGGCGGAATCTGCGCCCGCTCGGCCACGCTGTAGATCGACAGGCCTGCCACCCCGTGCTCGGCCAGCAGCTCGCGGGCCGCGGCCTGGATCGTTTCGATCCTGGCCTGGCTGCTGGCGCGTGGCTTGCGCGGGGAGGCGGGTCGGGTCATCAGTTGCTGATCGCCAGGATGCTGGCTTGGTAGGCCCCGACGAACAGGTCGAAATCACCCACTTCCTGCTGCTCCAGGCGCGACTGCTCGGCCAGGGATTCACGGGCGAGGGTTTCGAAGGCCTGCTGGCGCTCGGCGGGCAGCGGCTGCTCGCGGAAGCTCTCGGCGTGCAGGTGGCTTTGGCGCAGGGAGAACTTGACGAAGCTCTCGTCGTGTTCGGTCATGCGCGCCAGCACCTGGGCCGAAGGCGTCAGCTCGGGGTCGTCGACCTTGGCCTGCTGCGCTTCCAGGGCCTTGGCGTGTGCGTTGCCGCCCTGGGCGCGGTCAAGCAGCCCGGCCAGCTGGCCGATGCGTTCGATCAGTTCGCTCGCCCATGTCTTCAGCGCGACCGGCTGGCCGTCACGGCGTAGCTCAAGGCCAGGGCGCCGGCCCTCCTTGACCACGGTGAGGAAGTTGTCGGTGCACTGGCCGCACTCGCCGTTGTCCAGCTGCGGGCTTTCTTCCAGGGCGCAGAACAGCAGGAAGGCGTCGAGGAAGCGCGCTTCGGTCAGGTCGATACCCACCGGCAGGAATGGGTTGATGTCCAGGCAGCGTACTTCCACGTACTGCACGCCACGGGAGGTCAGGGCCTGGATTGGCCGCTCGCCGGTATAGGTGACGCGCTTGGGGCGGATGTTCGAGTAGTACTCGTTCTCGATCTGCAGGATGTTAGTGTTCAGCTGTACCCACTCGCCATCCTTGTGGGTGCCGACCTCGACGTAGGGCGGGTAGGGCGTGCCGACGGCCTTGCGCAGGCTGTCGGTGTAGCTGGCCAGGTTGTTGTAGCAGGGCGTCAGGCCCGCCTGGGCGTTGCTCTGGTAGCCCAGGTCGCTCATGCGCAGGCTGGTGGCGTAGGGCAGGTAGAGGGTCTCGGCATCCAGCTCTTCGAGCTGGTGCGGGCGGCCACGCAGGAATCCTTTGTCCAGGGCCGGGGAGGCGCCGAACAGATACATCAATAGCCAGCTGTAGCGGCGGAAGTTGCGGATCAGTGCGATATAGGCCGAGGACTGGTAGTCGCGGTCGTCCTGCTCGCCGCCTTCGGCATCGCGCAGCAACGGCCACAGCGCCTCGGGCAGGGAGAAGTTGTAGTGGATGCCGGCGATGCACTGCATGGTGCGGCCGTAACGCAGGGCCAGGCCCTTGCGATAGACGTGCTTGAGCTTGCCGATGTTCGAGCTGCCGTATTCGGCGATCGGGATGTCTTCCTCGGCCGGCAGCGTGCAGGGCATTGACGGGCTCCACAGGTATTCGTCGCCCAGCTTGGTGTAGACGAAGCGGTGGATCTGGTCGAGGCTCTCGAGCACCTTGGCAGGGTCGGCCAGGGCCGGGGTGATGAATTCCAGCAGCGACTCGGAATAGTCGGTAGTGATCTGCTCGTTGGTCAGCGCCGAACCCAGGGCCTCGGGGTGCGGGGTCTGGGCCAGGCGACCGTCGTTGGTCACGCGCAGGCATTCGCGCTCAATGCCGTGCAGGCACTGCTTGAGCAGGTCGATATTGTCGCCGAGCAGGCTCAGGCGGCGGTTGAGGAGGTCGCTCAAGATGGATTCCTTCACGCGTCAGTCGCCCCAATATGGGGGTAGGGATGACGGTCTACAAGGGTAGTTGGGAAAGGAACTGGCGTTGTCGCCTGGTTTACGCGGTTCCGGCGCTGGCCTGTATGCGCCTGATCGCGGGGCAAGCCGCTCCCACGGAGCCTGTGAGCGTGCGTGGGAGCGGGCTTGCCCTGCGATCAGGTGTACAGCATTACGCCGAAAATACCGCAGATGGGGGCCTGTCAGCTAGAGAATCGCGAAGGTTCCCTGGGCCTTGGCCACCAGCTTGTCGTCCTGAAGCACGTCGGCGTCGACCACCAGCGTGCGCCGACCGGCGTGCAGCACCCGGGCGGTGCACAGCACCTCGCCTTCGCTGACGGCGCGCATGTAGTTGATTTTGCACTCGATGGTCACGCTCTGCTGATCGAAGCCATGGCTGGCCGAGCAGGCCAGGCCCATGGCGATGTCCACCAGGCTGAAGATCGCCCCGCCGTGCAGCTTCTGGCCACGGTTGCGCAGGTGCGGCTCAAGCGCCAGGGCCACCTCTGCAACACCCGTTTCCAGGCGTTGCAGGCGGCAGCCCAGGAGCTGGCTGAAGGCGCTCTCGACGTACGCTTTCGGTACGTCCATCACTTCTTCTTCAGCTGCTTGGCGTTGGCGAACAGCGACGCCATGGCGTTGTTGGCCGGCGCGGCGGTGCTGGTCTCGCGCTGGCGCGGCGCCTGATGCTGGCGGCTGCCGCCATTGCCACGGTTGCCACCGCGGTTACCCTCGACCTTCTCGCCTGGGGTGTCGCTCATGCGCATGGACAGGCCGATGCGTTTGCGCGGGATGTCCACTTCCATGACCTTGACCTTGACCACGTCACCGGCCTTGACTGCTTCACGCGGGTCCTTGACGAACTTCTCCGACAGCGCCGAGATGTGTACCAGGCCGTCCTGGTGCACGCCGATATCGACGAAGGCACCAAAGTTGGTGACGTTGGTCACCACGCCTTCGAGGATCATGCCCGGCTCCAGGTCCTTGAGGTCCTCGACGCCATCCTGGAAGGTGGCGGTCTTGAACTCCGGACGCGGGTCGCGGCCAGGCTTGTCGAGCTCCTGAAGGATGTCGGTGACGGTCGGCAGGCCGAAGGTCTCGTCGGTGAACTTCTTCGGGTCCAGGCGTTTGAGGAAACCGCTGTCGCCGATCAGCGAGCGAATGTCGCGGTCGGTGTCGGCGGCGATGCGCTGCACCAGCGGGTAGGCTTCCGGGTGCACTGCCGAGGCGTCCAGCGGGTTGTCGCCGTTCATCACGCGCAGGAAGCCGGCCGCCTGTTCGAAAGTCTTCTCGCCCAGGCGGCTGACTTTTTTCAGCGCGGCGCGGGTGGCGAACGGGCCGTTGGCGTCGCGGTGGGCGACGATGTTCTGTGCCAGGGTCGCGTTGAGGCCGGAGATGCGCGTCAGCAGCGCCACGGAAGCGGTGTTGACATCCACACCCACGGCGTTCACGCAGTCCTCGACCACGGCGTCCAGGCCGCGAGCGAGCTTCACCTGCGACACGTCGTGCTGATACTGGCCGACGCCGATGGATTTCGGGTCGATCTTCACTAGCTCGGCCAGCGGGTCCTGCAGGCGGCGGGCGATGGACACCGCGCCACGGATCGACACGTCCAGGTCCGGGAACTCGCGAGCGGCCAGTTCGGAAGCCGAGTACACCGAGGCACCGGCCTCGGAGACCATGATCTTGGTGATCTTCAACGCTGGGTATTTCTTGACCAGCTCGGCCACCAGCTTGTCGCTCTCGCGGCTGGCGGTACCGTTGCCGATGGCGATCAGCTCGACCGAGTGCTTGGCGCACAGCGCGGCCATGATGGAAATGGTGCGGTCCCAGTCGTTCTTCGGCGCATGCGGGTAGACCGTGGTGTGGTCCAGCAGCTTGCCGGTGGCATCGACCACGGCGATCTTGCAGCCGGTGCGCAGGCCCGGGTCGAAGCCCAGCGTTGCGCGCGGACCGGCCGGGGCGGCCAGCAGCAGGTCGTGCAGGTTGTGGGCGAAGACGTTGATCGCCTCGCCTTCGGCGTTGTCGCGCAGTTCGCCGAACAGGTCGGTTTCCAGGTGGGTGTACAGCTTGACCTTCCAGGTCCAGCGCACCACCTCACCCAGCCATTTGTCGGCCGGGCGGTTGCGGTTTTCGATGCCGACATGGTTGCCAATCATCAGCTCGCACGGGTGCAGGGTGCCCGGCAGCTCTTCGCCGACTTTCAGCGAGGCGCTCAACACGCCTTCGTTGCGCCCGCGGAAGATCGCCAGGGCACGGTGCGATGGCGCGGTGCGCAGCAGTTCGTCGTGGGCGAAGTAGTCGCGGAACTTGGCGCCTTCCTCTTCCTTGCCAGCGACCACGCGGGCAGTCAGCACCGCTTCCTGCTTGAGGAAACCGCGCAGCTTGTCGAGCAGGGCGGCGTCCTCGGCGAAGCGCTCCATGAGGATGTACTTGGCCCCTTCCAGGGCGGCCTTGACGTCGGCCACGCCTTTTTCGGCGTCGACGAAACGTGCCGCTTCGCTTTCCGGGTCCAGCTGAGGGTCGTTGAACAGGCCGTCGGCCAACTCGCCCAGGCCCGCTTCCAGGGCGATCTGGCCCTTGGTGCGGCGCTTCTGCTTGTACGGCAGGTACAGGTCTTCGAGGCGGGTCTTGGTGTCGGCCAGCTTGATCTCGCGGGCCAGCTCCGGGGTCAGCTTGCCCTGTTCCTCGATGCTGGCCAGGATGCTGGCGCGGCGCTCGTCGAGCTCGCGCAGGTAGCGCAGGCGCTCTTCCAGGTGGCGCAGTTGGGTGTCATCCAGGCTGCCGGTCACTTCCTTGCGGTAACGGGCGATGAAGGGCACGGTCGATCCTTCGTCCAACAGGCCCACGGCCGCTTCGACCTGTTGTGGGCGCACGCCCAGTTCCTCGGCGATACGGCTGTTGATGCTGTCCATGAAAACCACCTGACAAATAGTGAATGCAAGGCCGCGGGTGGGCGATCTGGCCCGGCGGCGCTGGGTGAAAGCCGCGCATTATACCCATCGCGCCGGGCTTGCGGTGATGGCGCGGCGCCAGCCGACGACGGGGCGACAGTGGCATGCCGGGAAAAATCTGCTAACAATGCACACGGCACGCACTGCAGTGGCTACGCCATAATGCGCGGCGATATCAGAGGAGTTATTCATGACCAGCACCGCAAACGCCGCCGAAGGCGACAAGATTCTCATCGTCGACGACGATCCGGGCCTGAGCAGCCTGCTGGACCGTTTCTTCACCAGCAAGGGCTTCCGTGTCCGCACCGTGCCCAACGTCGAACAGATGGACCGCCTGCTGGCCCGTGAAGTGTTCAACCTGGTGGTCCTCGACCTGATGTTGCCGGGCGAGGACGGTCTGTCCGCGTGCAAGCGCCTGCGCGCGTCGAACAACCAGATCCCGATTATCATGCTCACCGCCAAGGGCGATGAGCTCAGCCGCATCAAGGGCCTGGAACTGGGCGCCGACGACTACCTGGCCAAGCCGTTCAACCCCGACGAACTGGTGGCCCGGGTTAAGGCCGTGCTGCGCCGCCAGTCCCCGAGCGTGCCAGGCGCGCCGGGCAGCGAGGAAGAAACCGTCACCTTTGGCGACTACGAGCTGTCGCTGGCCACCCGCGAACTCAAGCGCGGCGAGGAAACGCACATGCTCACCACCGGTGAGTTTGCCGTGCTCAAGGCCCTGGTCATGCATGCCCGCGAGCCGCTGACCCGCGACAAGCTGATGAACCTGGCCCGCGGCCGTGAGTGGGACGCCCTGGAGCGCTCCATCGATGTGCAGATTTCGCGCCTGCGCCGGATGATCGAGCCCGACCCGTCCAAGCCACGCTACATTCAGACCGTATGGGGTGTGGGCTACGTCTTCGTGCCGGACGGAAACGCCGGCAAATGAGCCTGTCGGCTCGTCAGGGTGCAGCAGGGCGACCCACGCGGGTCGCCCTGTTTTCGTCTGTGACGGCCGGCCTTTTCAGCACAGTAGTTGATCGATGAAAACGCCTCTCTGGTTCCCACAAAGCTTCTTCGCCCGCACCCTCTGGCTGGTGCTGATCGTCGTGTTGTTCTCCAAGGCATTGACGCTCGTGTACCTGCTGATGAACGAAGACGTGCTGGTCGACCGCCAGTACAGCCACGGCGTGGCCCTGACGCTGCGCGCCTACTGGGCCGCGGATGAAGAGAACCGTGACCAGATCGCCGAGGCGGCCGGCCTCATCCGCGTGACCGGCGCCGGCGTGCCGGAGGGCGAGCAGCACTGGCCTTACAGCGAGATCTACCAGCGCCAGATGCAGGCCGAACTGGGCGATGACACCGAGGTGCGCCTGCGCATCCACGCGCCGCCCGCGCTGTGGGTCAATGCCCCCAGCCTGGGCCCGGGCTGGCTCAAGGTGCCGCTGTATCCGCACCCGCTGCGTGGGCAGAAGATCTGGAACGTGCTCGGTTGGTTCCTGGCTATCGGCCTGTTGTCCACGGCTTCGGCCTGGATCTTCGTGCGTCAGCTCAACCAGCCGCTCAAGCGCCTGGTGTTCGCCGCCCGCCAGCTGGGCCAGGGGCGCAGCGTGCGCCTGCCGATCAGCGACACCCCGAGCGAAATGACCGAGGTGTACCGCGCGTTCAACCAGATGGCCGAGGATGTCGAGCAGGCCGGGCGTGAGCGCGAGCTGATGCTGGCCGGGGTGTCCCATGACCTGCGCACACCGCTGACCCGGCTGCGCCTTTCGCTGTCGCTGATAGGCAACGACAGCGACCTCAGCGAGGACATGGTCCGCGACATCGAGGACATGGACGCGATTCTCGACCAGTTCCTGGCGTTCATTCGGGACGGGCGCGACGAACCGGTGGAGGAGGTCGACCTCAACGACCTGATCTACGAAGTGGTGGCGCCCTACAACCAGCACAAGGAGCAGGTGCGGCTGTGCCTGGAGCCGATTCCGCCGTTCCCGCTGCGTCGGGTATCGCTCAAGCGCATGCTGGGCAACCTGATTGGCAACGCCCTGCATCACGCTGGCAAGGGCGTCGAGGTGGCGGCCTATGTGTCGGGCGACCAGAGCGCGCCGTATGTGGTGCTCAGCGTGCTGGACCGTGGCGCGGGTATCGATGAGTCGGAACTGGAGACCATCTTCAACCCGTTCATCCGTGGCGACCGGGCGCGGGGTGGCAAGGGCACCGGCCTTGGGCTGGCGATCGTCAAGCGTATCGCCGCGCAGCATGGCGGCAATGTGGAATTGCGCAACCGCTCTGGCGGTGGCATTGAAGCACGGGTGAGGTTGCCGTTGGGGTTGCTGCTGCCGCGTAACGCCGTGTGATTTCCGGGGCCGCTGTGCGGCCCTTTCGCGACATCATGTCGCTCTCAGCCCTTGCCTTTGGTCCGCGTCTGATTCGGCCCGCTGTTCTTCTCAAGGTGCTCGATGATCATCCCGGCCACGTCCTTGCCGGTGGTCACCTCGATACCCTCCAGCCCAGGCGATGAGTTCACCTCCATCACCAGCGGCCCGTGATTGGAACGCAGGATATCCACGCCCGCCACGCTCAGGCCCATGACCTTCGCCGCGCGAATCGCGGTCATGCGCTCTTCGGGGGTGATCTTGATCAGGCTGGCCACGCCACCGCGGTGCAGGTTTGAGCGAAATTCGCCCGGCTTGGCCTGGCGCTTCATCGAGGCGATCACCTTGTCGCCCACCACGAAGCAACGGATATCGGCGCCCCCGGCCTCCTTGATGTATTCCTGGACCATGATGTTCTGCTTCAGGCCCATGAACGCCTCGATCACCGACTCGGCGGCCTTGGTGGTCTCGCACAGCACCACGCCGATGCCCTGGGTGCCTTCGAGCACCTTGATCACCAGCGGCGCGCCGTTGACCATCTGGATCAGGTCGGGGATGTCGTCCGGCGAGTGGGCGAAACCGGTGATCGGCAGGCCGATACCGCGCCGAGACAGCAGCTGCAGGGAGCGCAGCTTGTCGCGGGAGCGGGCGATGGCCACCGACTCGTTGAGCGGGTACACGCCCATCATCTCGAACTGGCGCAGCACCGCGCAGCCATAGAAGGTGACCGATGCGCCAATGCGCGGGATCACCGCATCGAACCCCTCCAGCGGCTTGCCGCGGTAATGGATCTGCGGCTTGTGGCTGGCGATGTTCATATAGGCCCGGAGCGTGTCGATCACCACCACTTCGTGGCCCCGCTGGGTACCGGCCTCGACCAGGCGGCGGGTGGAATACAGACGCGGATTGCGCGACAGCACAGCGATCTTCATGCAGCACCTGTGACAGGGGAAAGGGTGGCCGGGAAGGCCGGTTTGTCCTGGACGTACTTAAGGCCTGGGTTGACCACCAACTGGCCATGGATGAGCGCCTTCGAGCCGAGCAGCAGCCGATAGCGCATGCTCTTGCGGCAGGCCAGGGTGAACTCGACCTCCCAGACCCGGTCGCCGAGCGCCAGGGCCGTACGGATCACGTAGCGGATCTGGGCCTGGCCGTTGGAGCTCTTGATGGTCTTCATGGTCACCAGTGGCGCCTCGCAACGCCGGTGGCGCAACTGCACCACCGAGCCCAGGTGCGCGGTGAAGCGCACCCATGGCTGGCCATCGCGCTCGAACGGTTCGACCTCGGTGGCGTGCAGGCTAGAAGTGCTGGCGCCGGTGTCGATCTTGGCGCGCAGGCCGGCGACACCCAGCTCGGGCAGGGCGACCCACTCGCGCAGGCCGATCACAGTCAGGTGGTCAAATGTCTTCACGAAGCGTGCCCTGGGGATATGGAGATGAACTGTAATGACGGCACGGATTTTTTGCATCCGTCAGTCACGGTAGTACAGTTCCGTGAAAGACAGAATTCGAGGAAAAACCATGGCACAAAAGCCTGAAGACGATGACAAGGTACGCCTGGACAAATGGCTGTGGGCGGCGCGCTTCTACAAGACCCGCGCCCTGGCCAAGGCGGCGATCGAAAGCGGCAAGGTGCACTGCCGGGGTGAGCGCTGCAAGCCGGGCAAGGAGCCACGGGTGGGCGACGAGTTCGTGCTGCGCACCGGTTTCGACGAGCGCACCGTGGTGGTCAAGGCGCTGTCGTTGGTGCGGCGCGGGGCGCCGGAGGCGCAGCTGCTCTACGAGGAGACGGCTGAAAGCGTGAAGCGCCGCGAGCAGGCGGCCGAGATGCGCAAGGCCGGCGCCCTGGGCATGACCACCGACGGGCGACCGAACAAGAAGCAGCGGCGGCAGATTCATCAACTGCATGGCAGCTTCGAATGAGAGGGGCCGCAAAGCGGCCCCTGTGATCAATCAGGCAGCGCGAACCACGCTCATCCGTCCGACCAGCGGCAGCTTGCCGAGCCAACCGAACAGTGGCGACGTCCACCGCACCAGCGCCGCGCTGGCCATGGCCGCCAGGGGTGTGTGGCAGCTCCAGCCCAGCGCCAGGACCGCCATCAACAAACCGCCGATGTAGTCGTCCTGCCCCCAATGGGCGCCGGCCACCAGGCGCGGCAGCATGAACAGCAAGGCCAGCGCCCAGATCACCAGGTGCTGCGCCAGGCGGCGGCTGAACAGGCTCATGAACAGCGCCCAGATCAGCAGCACCGAGGCGTGGTCACCCGGGAAGCTCTGGCTGGAGCGGTCCTTCAATTCCCACTTCGCTTCCAGGTGCGGGTAGAAGTCGCTCAGGTGCACGGCGTTGTCGAACACCATCGATGGGCTGTTGTGTTGCCAGCCCATTGCGCTGACCCACTTGGAAAACAGCGCGCGAATCACCACTAAGAGGAGTAGGGTGACCAGGAAGCCGAAAAACGCCTGGCGCACCTGGGTGGCCTTGAATACCCAATCACCGCGAATCAGCAGCGACAACATGATCAGCCCGACCAGGATGTCGAACGGGCGTAGGCTGCCGACTGCCCAGATCGACCGCCAGATCAGGTTGTCGGCCAGTGGCGCATTGAGGCTGTGGAACAGCCACTCGTCGAAAGTCAGGCACAGGATCTGGCCAACGGGCCACAACCAGAAACACAGTAGTGCGACGGGCAACAGGGTGCAGGCTGCCAACGGTCCCCAAGACCACCTTGCTTGGAACAGTGGTCGATTATCCATAAAATACCTCGATATCCAGCGGGTTATGAGTGCTTTCTGAGCGCTCTGCGACGGACCTTTCAGTCTCCTGTAATTATTTTGTAATCATTTTTAGAAAGCCAGACAACCATGAGCGACTTGCCAGATACCGATTTCACCCAACGCTTCCTGTTCGACGACCGCGATGTGCGCGGCGAGATGGTCGCGCTGGAACGCAGCTACGCCGAGGTGTTGGCCAAGCACGACTACCCGCAGCCGGTAAAGCATCTGCTCGGTGAACTGATGGCCGCCGCCGCGCTGTTGGTCGGCACCCTGAAGTTCGACGGGTTGCTGGTACTCCAGGCGCAGTCCCAGGGCCCGGTGCCGCTGCTGGCCATCGAGTACACCAGCGAGCACGACATCCGTGGCCTGGCGCGCTACGAGGCCGATCAGATCAAGGCGGATGCCGGCCTTGCCGACCTGATGCCGGGCGGTCACCTGGTGTTGACCATCATTCCGGTCAACGGCCAGCGTTACCAGGGCACTGTCGAGCTGGACGGCAAGGACCTGTCGGAGTGCTTCACCAATTACTTCGTCATGTCGCAGCAAGTGAACACCTGCATCTCCCTGGCCGCCGATGGCGCCCGCGCCCGTGGTCTGCTGGTGCAGCAGCTGCCGGCCGAGATCCACAAGGACAGCGAGGAGCGCGAGGAAAGCTGGGCCCATGTCAAGGCCCTGGCCAACACCGTGAAGGTCGATGAACTGCTCGGCCTGGACAACGAAACCGTGCTGCACCGCCTGTATCATGAGGACGCGGTTCGCCTGTTCGATATCCAGCCGCTACGCTTCCGTTGCAGTTGCTCGCGCGAGCGTTCCGGCAACGCCCTGGTCAGCCTCGGCGAGCAGGATGCCAAGGCGCTGGTGGCCGAATGCGGCGGCCGGGTCGAGATCGATTGCCAGTTCTGCAACGAACGCTATCTCTTCGATGCAAGCGATGTGGCGCAATTGTTTGCCGGTGGCGGCACCGAGGCCCCATCAGAAACTCAGCACTGAAACGGTTCACTACAGGATAATCTCCTGTCGAATTGCGCAAAAACGCAGTTCTGACAGGAGGGGCCTACTTTTTTTGGGCGTTTCTGGCATAATCCGGCCACTTTTTTCGCTGTAGTAGTTTTTTCGAGACGACTACAAAACGTTTGGAGCACTCGGCCTCGGGCCGGATGGGGTATCTCATGACGCAAGCCAACAACACCGTGTACACCGACCTGAGCGTCGATGAGCTGGTAAAAGAAGCGCTGTCCCGCGGTGAAGGCGTGCTGGCCGATACTGGCGCGCTGGTGGTGGAAACCGGTCACCGCACCGGCCGTTCGCCGGCTGACCGTTTCATCGTCGAAGAACCTTCCACCCAGGACCAGATTGGCTGGGGCCCGATCAACCGCAAGTTCCCGGCCGACAAGTTCGATGCCCTGTGGGACCGCGTCGAGGCGTTCAACAACGCCCAGGATCACTTCGTTTCCTACGTTCACGTAGGCGCTGCGGCCGAACACTACCTGCCGGTCAAGATGACTACCCAGACCGCCTGGCAGAACCTGTTCGGCCGTTGCCTGTTCATCAACCCCGAGCAGTACAACCCGGCTGGCCGTGGCGAATGGCAGATCCTCAACGTCGCCAACTTCGAGTGCGTACCTGAGCGTGACGGCACCAACTCCGATGGCTGCGTGATCATCAACTTCGCCCAGAAGAAGGTGCTGATCGCTGGCATGCGTTACGCCGGCGAAATGAAGAAGGCCATGTTCTCGGTGCAGAACTTCCTGCTGCCGGCCGCCGACGTGCTGCCGATGCACTGCGCCGCCAACATCGGCGAAGCGGGTGACGTCACCCTGTTCTTCGGTCTGTCCGGCACCGGCAAGACCACCCTGTCGGCCGACGAAAGCCGTTACCTGATCGGTGACGACGAGCACGGCTGGGGCGAGGGCGTGGTCTTCAACATCGAAGGTGGTTGCTATGCCAAGTGCATCGACCTCTCCGAGAAGAACGAGCCGGTCATCTGGAAAGCCATCAAGCACGGCGCGGTACTGGAGAACGTCGTGATCGACGCCAACAAGCACGCCGACTACGCCGACGTTAGCCTGACCCAGAACAGTCGTGCCGCCTACCCGCTGGCGCACGTCGAGAAGGTCTCGGCAGAGAACCTGGGCGGCGAGCCGAACGCGGTCATCTTCCTGACCTGCGACCTGACCGGCGTACTGCCTCCGGTGTCGATCCTGAACAACGAGCAGGCGGCCTACCACTTCCTGTCCGGCTACACCGCGCTGGTCGGTTCCACCGAAATGGGTTCGGGCGGCGGCATCAAGTCGACCTTCTCTACCTGCTTCGGCGCACCGTTCTTCCCGCGCCCAGCCGGTGTCTACGCCGAGCTGCTGATCAAGCGCATCAAGGCGTTCGGTTCGAAGGTCTACCTGGTCAATACCGGCTGGACCGGTGGTGGCTACGGCGTCGGCAAGCGCTTCAGCATCCCGACCACCCGTGGCGTGATCGCTGCCATCCAGAGCGGCGCCCTGATCGGTGCCGAGACCGAGCACCTGGACATCATCAACCTGGACGTGCCGAAGGCTGTTCCAGGCGTCGAGACCGAGCTGCTCAACCCGCGCAACACCTGGGCTGACAAGGCTGCCTACGACGAAGCCGCCAAGGGCCTGGCCACGCTGTTCACCGAGAACTTCAAGAAGTTCGACGTTTCCGACGCCATCAAGGCCGCTGGTCCGCAGCTGTAAGCTGGAGCCGGTTCGGATGAAAAGCCGCCCTTCGGGGCGGCTTTTTCGTATTTGAAAGCCTGCTTTGGGTGCTGTGTCTACTGAGGCTATCGCAGGGAAAGCCAGGTTCTATAGGATTTACACGCCGTTCCTGAAGATCTGCTGGATTGCTGCATCAATACAGCAAGGCCAGAATCTGTTTCACTTGCAGGGCACCCACCAGAAAGCAGATGCCTTATGACAGAATCCCCCCAACGCTCCGCCTTCTCCCATTTCCACCCCATCCTCACCCGTCCGCAGGATAACGACCACAACGGTCACCTCGCCGGCGCCACCGTGCATGCCTTCTTCGAAACCGCCATCCAGGCCTTCCTGGTCGAACAGGCCGAACTGGACCTGCGCGACGGTGAGCTGGCCGGCTTCGTCGTGAGTTCGGCGGCGGACTTCTTCGCCTTGCCGGGATTTCCCGACGTGCTCGAGGTGGGCCTGGGCGTGACGCGCCTGGCAGGCAGCACCGTGGAGTTCCGCCTGGCGCTGTTCCGCCCGGGCGAGGCCGAAGCCTGCGCGGCGGGGAGCGTGGTGCAGGTATTCGTCGAGCGGGCCTCGGGACGTCCGGTGGCGCTGTCGGAGACGCTGCAGCTGATCCTCGCCGGGCTGTCGCTCAATCGTTGAGGCGAATGATCCCCTCGCGCACGGCGAACAGCACCAGGCCGGGCACGTCGTGGATCTGCAGGCGGTGCATGATCTGCGAGCGATGGGCCTCGACGGTCTTGATGCTAAGGCCCAGCCCGTCGGCGATGGAGCGGGTGGTCTCGCCACGGGCGATCAGGCGCAGGATCTCCAGCTGGCGGTTGGTCAGCGGCGGTGTCTGCACCTGGCTGACGACGCGCTTGCGGCTGTGTTTCAGGGCTTGGCCGATGACCATCGGCAGTACCGCCGACGACAGGTACTGGCCGCCTCCGCGCAGGGTCTGCAGGGCTTGTTCCAGCTCGCTCACCGTGGCGCTCTTGAGCAGGAAGCCATGGGCGCCCAGCTGCAGGCAGCTCATCACATGCTCGAGCTCCGAGCGTGGCGAAAACATCAGTACCCGGCAGGCAGGCGCGCGGATGAACAGCTCCTGCAGGGCCTGCTGGCTGTCCAGCTCGCCGCTCATGTCGAGCACCACGATGTCCGGCTTGAGTTTTTCCGCGAGGCTCACGGCTGTCATGGCATCGCCGGTGTCGCCCACCACGACGAAATCTTTCTTCTGTTCAAGCAGGGCACGCAGGCCGGCGCGGAAGAGCGGCGAGTGATCGGCAAGCAGGATTCGGCAAGGCATGAATAAGGGCCTGTTTCGCAAGGGAAGGGGGGCGGCAGGCCTGCTCGATCCGGAAGCGCACTGCCGCGCGGTTGCGCGATCAGTCCTTGTCTGCCGATGGGCACGGCAGTGCCTCTTATCATAGGCGTTCGAACACCGACGGCAGTAGTGGACGCAGGGGCAGGCCCAGGGCATGGACGCTCTCGCTGTGACCGATGATCATCAGGCCACCGGGGCGCAGGTGTGCCAGCAGGCGCTGGAGTACCTCGTTCTTGTACCGTGGCGCCAGGTTCGACAACAGGTTGCGCAACAGGATGACGTCGAAGCTGCCGAGCTGTTTGGGCAGGGGCCGGATCAGGTTGAGCGCTTCGAAGCGCACCTGCTTGCGCAGGGCCGCCGAGACCCGCAGTCGACCGGTCATCTCGCCTACCCCGCACAGGCCGTGGCGGGCCAGCCAGCCTTCGGGAAAGTAGCGTGCCTGGGCGATGTCGTAGATGCCGGCAGCGGCGGTTTCCAGCAGTTGCGCGTTGAAGTCGCTCGCCAGCACCTGCCAGTCGGGATGGCGGGCGTTTTCGGCGGCGACCATGGCCAGGCTCCAGGCTTCTTCCCCGGTGGCGCAGGCAGCGCTCCACAGGCGTGCGGGGTGGTCGAGCTCCGCCAGCCAGCGGGCCAGGCATTCGAAATGACGATGCTCGCGAAAGAAGTAGCTGTCATGGGCGACCAGCAGGCGCAGCAGGTGCTCGCGTTCGCCCGCGCCGTGGGGGCCGTCGAGCAGGGCGAGATAGTGTTCGAAGTCGGGAAGGCCCAAGGCCTTGAGGCGCTTGTGCAGGCGTGCCGCGACCACGGCACGGCGGTCGTCGGCCAGTTGCACGCCGGTGGCCTGCACGACCCGTTGGCGAATCGACGCAAAGCTGGCTTCGCCGAGCAGTGGCGGGCGGCGGCCTGGCATCCTTCAGCCTCTCCTGGCCCGTGGCAGACAGATGGGGGCGGTAATGATCGTGCGCATTCCCTGCGTCCTGTGCTTGATCGAAACGACGATGATAACTAGTGGCAAGTGGCCTCCATATCGGGGCAGCCCCTAATCCTCTGGCGGGTATACAAACGAAAAGACCCTGCCGATGAGGGCAGGGCCTTAGGTTTCAGGCGTAAGCCTGGCGATCAGTCGTGGCGCCAGTGGCGCTTGTGCTTGCGATGGCCATAGTGGTGGCCACGGTCGTAGTAGCGGCGATCGTCGTAGTCGCGACGGTAGCGACGCTCGTGGCGTTCGTCTTCGTCGGCCTTGTTGCCCATGTAGTTGCCCAGTGCGCCACCGGCGCCACCACCGGCGGCCGCGCCGATGTAGCTGCCGGTGGTGCCGCCCATGGAGCGACCCACCACGTTGCCGCCGGCTGCACCCAGCGCGCCACCGATGGCGGCCTCGCCGCGCTGGCGCTTGTCGGCGCCCAGCGCACCGCCGGCCGCGCCGCCCAGGCCGGCACCGATGGCGCCGCCGGTGCTACCGCCGATGGAGTTGCCCACCACGGAGCCCAGTACCCCACCCAATGCGCCGCCAATGCCGGCTTCGGTGGTGCCGCCTGCCATGGCAACGCCGCTGAGCAGACCAAAAGACAACAACAGAATCGAGGAGTACTTCTTCATCAAGAGAGCCTCAGAGGGATGACGAAGCGGAATTTGAGGCTCGCCGAGGCGGCTGGCAATCGGAATCCGACGAGTAGCACGAGTTGTACACAATTCTCTAAGTTATTGAATTATGTATGAAACTTTTGCGAATTTCGGCTGTCTGAGCTATTTATGACGAAGCCCTGAACCATTGCGGAACAGGGCTTTTTTGTGGGCAGGTGCTCGGGATCTGCGCTTGCCCCCTGTAGGAGCGCGCCTAGCCCAATCTTGCTCAGATGATGCGCCCGTCGTCCCGCGCTCGTTCCAGCTTGATGGCGATGAACTTCGACGTCGGCGTATGGCTGCCGTCGCCGATGCTTTCCAGCGGCACCAGCGGGTTTACCTCGGGGTAGTAGGCCGCCGCCTGGCCGGCGGGAATATCGAACGCCAGCAGGGTGAAGCCCTGCACCCGGCGTACATGGTCATCGCCCCACAGCGACACGATGTCGACTTTCTGCCCCGGTTGGAAGCCCAGGCGGATGATGTCGGCTTCGTTGACGAACAGCACGTCGCGCTGGCCGCGCACGCCGCGGTAGCGGTCGTCCATGCCATAGATGGTGGTGTTGTACTGATCGTGCGAACGCATCGACTGCATGATCAGGTCCGGCACCTGGCCGCTGGCGCGCACGCGTTCGTCGAGCAGGCTGTCGGGCAGCAGGTTGGCTTTGAAGTTGGCACGGCCGCTGGCGGTCTTCCACTGGCGGCTGCCGGCGCTGTTGCCCAGGTAGAAGCCGCCGGGCAGGCGCAGGCGTTCATTGAAGTCGGCAAAGCCGGGAATGGTGTCGGCGATCAGGTCGCGGATGCGGTCGTAGTCGGCCACCAACCAGTGCCAGTCCACCGGTTGCTTGCCAAGGGTGGCGGCGGCGATACCGGCGACCACGGCCGGCTCCGAGCGCATCTGCCGCGACAGCGGCTTGAGCTGGCCGTTGGAGGCGTGGACCATGCTGAACGAGTCCTCCACCGTTACCGCCTGCGGGCCTTCGCCCTGCAGGTCGATATCGGTACGGCCCAGGCACGGCAGGATCAGCGCCTGCTTGCCGTGGACCAGGTGGCTGCGGTTGAGCTTGGTGCTGATGTGCACGGTCAATTCGCAATTGCGCAGCGCCTGCGCGGTGCGTTCGGTGTCCGGCGTGGCCTGGGCGAAGTTGCCGCCCAGACCGATGAACACCTTGGCTCGGCCGTCGAGCATGGCGTGGATCGCCTCGACGGTGTTGTGGCCGTTGTGGCGCGGCACCGGGAAGCCGAAGCGCTTTTCGAGGGCGTCGAGCAGGAACACCGGCGGGCGTTCGTTGATGCCCATGGTGCGGTCGCCCTGGACGTTGCTGTGGCCGCGCACCGGGCACAGGCCGGCGCCCGGCACGCCGAGGTTGCCGCGCAGCAGCATCAGGTTGACGATTTCCTGGATGGTCGGCACCGAATGGCGGTGCTGGGTGATGCCCATGGCCCAGCACATGATCACCCGTTTGCCCTTGCAGTACATGCGCGCCGACAGTTCTATGTCGGCGAGGGTCAGGCCCGATTGCGCCTGAATCTGCTCCCACGAAGTGGCATCGACCACCGCCAGGTACTCGTCCACGTCATGGCCGTGCTCGGCGATGAAGGCGTGGTCGAAGATCGCCGGCTCGCCCTTAACCTGGGCTTCACGCTCCCACTGCAGCAGGAACTTGGCCATGCCGCGCAGCAGCGCCATGTCGCCGCCCAGGGCCGGTCGGAAGAATGCCGTGTTGGTCGGGCGGTCAGTGTTGGTCAGCATTTCCAGCGGGTTCTGCGGATGCTGGAAGCGCTCCAGGCCACGCTCCTTGAGCGGGTTGACACAGACCACCTGGGCGCCGCGTTTGACCGCGTCACGCAGCGGGTCGAGCATGCGCGGGTGGTTGGTGCCAGGGTTCTGGCCCCAGACGAAGATCGCGTCGGCGTGCTCGAAGTCGTCGTAGGTGACCGTGCCCTTGCCCACGCCGACGCTCTGGCCCAGGGCCACGCCGCTGGCTTCGTGGCACATGTTCGAGCAGTCGGGGAAGTTGTTGGTGCCGTAGGCGCGCACGAACAGCTGGTACAGGTACGCCGCCTCGTTGCTGGCCCGGCCGGAGGTATAGAACTCCGCCTGGTCAGGGCTGGACAGGTTGTTCAGGTGCCGGGCGATCAGGGCGAATGCCGCGTCCCAGTCGATCGGGCGGTAACGGTCGGTGACCGGGTCGTAGACCATCGGCTCGGTCAGGCGGCCCTGGTATTCGAGCCAGTAGTCGCTCTGTTCGAGCAGCGCGCTGACGCTGTAGCGGGCGAAGAACGCCGCATCGACGCGGCGCTTGGTGGCCTCCCAGTTGACCGCCTTGGCGCCGTTCTCGCAGAACTTGACCATGCCGCTCTCGGGCGAGTCACCCCAGGCGCACCCAGGGCAGTCGAAACCGCCGTTCTGGTTGGTCTTGAGCAGGGCGCGGATGTTCTTCAGGGCGTTGTCGCTGCCCACCCAGGCCTTGGCCACGCTGCGCAGCGCCCCCCAACCGCCGGCGGGGCCGGGGTAGGGCTTGTAGCGAGGGGTGGAGGCGGGGGCGTTGTCTGGCAGTTTTTCGTAGGAGGTCACGGCTGTTGCTACTCCGCCGCTGGGCTGAACACCCGCGGTGCGCTGTGTTTGGGCAGATGGATGAGGTTGAGGTTGTGCTTGCGCGCCCATTGCAGGGCCAGGCCCGTGGGTGCCGAGAGGCTGACCAGGGTCTGGATGCCGGTGCGAAGGACTTTCTGGATCAGCTCCAGGCTGCAGCGGCTGGTGACGATAGCCAGGCCGCCTGCGGTGTCGATGCGCTGGCGTAGCAGGGCGCCGATCAGCTTGTCCAGGGCGTTGTGCCGGCCGATGTCTTCGCGGCCCAGCAGCAACTGGCCTTCGCGGTCCATGAACAGCGCAGCGTGTACCGCGCCACAATGCTGGCCAAGGGGCTGGAAGGCATCGATGCGCTGGCGCAAGTCTTTCAGCCAGTGCGCGGGCGGCAGCGGCGCCCCGGGCAGCACGTCCAGCTCGGGCAAAGCCTGCTCCAGGGCCTCGACGCCGCACAGGCCGCAGCCGCTGGTGCCGGCCAGTTGACGGCGCTGGTTCTTCAGGTTCCAGAAGGCACGGCTGGAGATCTCCAGGTCGGCATACAGCGCTGAACCGCTGCCGGAGAGCTTCACATCGTAGATTTCCTCGGTACCGGCGACGATGCCGCTGCCCACGCTGAAACCGACGGCGAAGTCTTCCAGGTCGGTCGGGCTGACCAGCATCACCGCCTGGTTCAGGCCGTTGTAGACGATGGCCAGCGCTACTTCCTCGGCCAGCGGGGTGCTGTCGTGGGCCGTGTCGGTTAGCTGGACGTAGTCATAGGTGTTGCTGGCGGCGGGCAGGGCAAGAGGCGTGGACGCCGCGCAGACCGGTGGCTTGCTGTTCATCGGGGCGAATACCGGCTGGCAGTTTGACCCCACAAGCCTAGGCCCCTGTGCCGATGGCGTCTAATCGCTAGCGTCTATATCGTGATAGAGCGCGTCGATTGGTCGCAGCGGGGCGGGATGGATGATCCTGGCCTAGACTCCTGCTTTCATGGATTCACCATCAAAGGAGCGCCACATGAGCCTGTTCAGTTTCGTGAAGGAAGCCGGCGAGAAGTTGATCGACCTGCTGACGCCGGGCAATGCCAATGCCGAGGAACAGTTGAAGAAGCATGTCCAGGACGTGGGTCTGGGCAACCCGAACATCTCGGCCACTGTAGAGGGTGACAAGGTCATTCTCAAGGGTGAGGTTGCCAGCCAGGAGGAGAAGGAGAAGATCATCCTGGCTGCCGGCAATATCGCAGGGGTGGCCTCTGTGGATGATCAGATCACCGTCACCGGCCCGGTGGCCCAGGCTGCCCGGTTCGTTGAGGTCGAGAAAGGTGACACCCTCAGTGCCATTTCCAAGCGGGTCTATGGTGATGCCAACAAGTACCAGAAGATCTTCGAGGCGAACAAACCGATGCTGAAGGACCCCAACAAGATCTATCCGGGGCAGGTGCTGCGTATTCCTGATTGATCACATCTTGGGGCAAGCCCGCTCCCACGCTGGTGGGCGCGGGCCTATAGCCCCGCCAGCAACGCCCGATAGTCCTCAACAGCGGCAAATTCCTGTGTGTCCCTCGGCCCGGCCTGACTGTCAGGCTGGCGTACAGCCAGCAGGTGCCCAACACCAAATCGCCGGGCACTGCGCAGAATCGCCAAAGTGTCATCGATGAACAGGCTGCGCGCCGGTTCAAAACCGATGTCCGCCTGCAAGGCATCCCAGAACTGCGGACTCTCCTTCGGATAGCCGTAGTCATGTGAGCTGATCAGCCGTTCGAAATACGGCGCCAGTTCCACCCGCTCCAGTTTCAGCGACAGCGAGTCGCGGTGCGCATTGGTGATCATCACCACCCGCTTGCCCGCCTTGCGCACGGCTGCCAGGAAAGTGTCGGCATCCGGCTTGAGGGCGATGAGGTCGGCGATCTCCTGTTTCAGCTCGCGGATCGGCAGGCGCAGTTCACGGCTCCAGAAATCCAGGCAGTACCAGTTGAGCGTGCCGGCATGCCGCTCGAACAGCGGGTGCAGCTCGAGCTCGGCCATGGCCCGGCTCACGCCGTGCAGCTCGGCGTAGCGCTGGGGCAGGTGGTCCAGCCAAAAGCGGTTGTCGTAGTGCAGGTCGAGCAGAGTACCGTCCATGTCCAGCAGGACGGTATCGATGGCGGACCAGGGAAGAACGGGCATGGGAAATTCTCGATCAGTCGGCTAGCCACGGTATAGTAACCCGTTCACGCCAAGGAGCCGCCCCATGCGCCAGAAACCCACCGTTCTCAGCCGCGAGATCGTCGCCAGCAGCCGCCTGTTCCGGGTCGAAGCCGTGCAGTTGCGCTTTTCCAACGGCACCGAGCGCACCTACGAGCGATTGGTCGGCCGTGGCAACGGTTATGGCGCGGTGATGATCGTGGCCATGCTCGATACCGAGCACGCGGTGCTGGTCGAGGAATATTGCGGCGGCACCGATGAGTACGAGCTGTCCCTGCCCAAGGGCCTGATCGAGCCGGGCGAGGACGTGCTGGCTGCCGCCGACCGGGAGCTCAAGGAAGAGGCTGGGTTCGGCGCGCGCCAGCTGGAGCACCTCACCGAGCTGTCGCTGTCGCCCGGCTACATGAGCCAGAAGATCCAGGTGGTGCTGGCCTCGGACCTGTACGAAGAGCGCCTGGAGGGCGACGAGCCCGAGCCGATGCGGGTCGACAAGGTCAACCTGCGTGAGCTTTCGGCGTTGGCCATGCACCCGCAGTTCACCGAAGGTCGGGCGCTGGCGGCGTTGTACCTGGCCCGCGACCTGCTGATCCAGCGTGGGGTATTGAGCGTATGAACGATCGGCAGTTGATGCAGGACGTGGTGGCGCTCGCCCGCTTGGCCGGCGAGGCGATCCTGCCGTTCTGGCGCGCCGATGTGGCGGTAACCAGCAAGGCCGACGATTCGCCGGTGACTGCTGCCGACCTGGCGGCTCATCGAGTGATCGCGGATGGTTTGCAAGCGCTGGCACCGCAGATACCGGTGCTGTCCGAGGAAGACTGCGAGATCCCGCTGGCCACCCGCCAAGGCTGGCAGCGCTGGTGGCTGGTCGACCCGCTGGATGGCACCAAGGAGTTCATCGCCGGGAGCGAGGAGTTCACCGTCAATATCGCGTTGATCGAGAACGGTGAGGTGGTATTCGGGGTGGTGGCAATGCCGACCAATGGCCGCTGCTATTTCGGTGGCCGCGACCTGGGGGCCTGGCGTATGGAGCCTGAGGGTGTCGCGCAGCCGATCCAGGTGCGCAACGCGCCGGCGCAGGGGGCGAAGTTCACAGTCGTCGCCAGCCGCCGGCATTCCAGCCCGCAACAGGAGGCCCTGCTGGCCGGGCTGAGTGGCGCAGTGGGTGAGCTGGAACTGGCCAATATCGGCAGTTCACTGAAGTTCTGCCTGCTGGCCGAAGGCAGCGCCGACTGTTATCCGCGCTTGGCGCCGACTTCTCAGTGGGATACCGCAGCTGCGCAGGGCGTGCTGGAAGGGGCCGGGGGCGAGGTGATCGGGCTGGATGGGTTGCCGTTCCGGTATCCGGCGCGGGAGTCGTTGCTCAATCCGTTTTTCCTGGCGTTGCCCAAGGCTGCCGGCTGGCGGCAGGCGCTGGTCGAGCTGGCAGGCGCGATCCGAGTTTGAGATAGCCGCGGGCTGCTTTGCAGCCCATCGCGACACAAGGCCGCTCCTACAGGGGATCACGTTTCCCTGTACGAGCGGCCTTGCCGAGGCGTCGGACCGGTCGGAAAGGGGTGTGAAGCGCTCCCAAGCCTTCAGCGATGCAAAACGTACTGGCCACTGAATTTCACGGCAGGCTCGTCGTTCCCCTCGTTGCTCACCACCGTCTCCAGTGTCAGCCGCGCCCGCCCGCGACGCTGGTACATCGTCAGGAACCGCGCCCAGGTTTTCTCGTCCGGCGCCGGGCACTGTGCCACCGCTGTGCCGGTCACCGGCAGCGGATAACTGATCTGCCCTTCCTGGATGACGATATGCCCGTCATCGATCCCCAGCTCGCGCAGGCGCAGGTGCAGCCAGCCCCAGCCGACCAGCACCGCGCCGCAGTACAAGCTGCCGCCGAACATGGTGCTCTTGTGGTTGACGTTGGGCGCCAGCGGCAGCTTCAGGCGCAGGCAATGCTGTTGCCAATCGAGGACTTCCATCCCCATTTCGCGGGTCAACGGAATATCACTGTGCAATACCGATTGCAGGTACTGGCTGTCGGTGCTCATGGACGGTTTTCCTCCTGGTCGTCGTGCCCTCCACCGCCGTCGAAGCTCAGGCCGTGCTTGCGCAGTTTGTCGTGCAGGGTCTTGCGCGGGATGCCGAGGGCTTCGGCGAGGCTGCGCATCGAGTTGTGCGGTTGGCCCAGTTCGGCGGCGATCAGCGAGCGTTCGAACTGCTCGACCTGTTCGCTGAGATTGCCGGTCGGCACGGCCACCTGGATGTCAGGGGGCGCCATGGGCACCTGGCCATCGAGGGCCAGCTCCAGGCCCAGGGCGAAGCGTTCGGCGGCGTTCTGCAGTTCGCGCACATTACCCGGCCAGTCGTGGCGCAGGAGCATGGCGCGCTGCGCCGGTTGCAGGCTGTGGGGCGGCAGGCCGTGGCGCTCGCTGGCGGCGTCGGCGAAGTGCTGGAACAACACGAGGATGTCGTCGCCGCGCTCGCGCAACGCGGGGATGCGCAGCGGCGCGACATTGAGGCGGTAGTACAGGTCGGCGCGGAAGCGGCCCTGGTCGGCGGCCTGGCGCAGGTCTTCCTTGGTCGCGGCGATGATGCGGATATCCAGCGGGATCAGTTGGTTGCCGCCCAGGCGTTCGACCACCCGTTCCTGCAGCAGGCGCAGCAGCTTGACCTGCACGTCCAGGCTCATGCTCTCTATCTCGTCGAGGAACAGCGTGCCGCCGTTGGCGAACTCGAACTTGCCGATCCGGCGTTTCTGCGCGCCGGTGAACGCCCCGGGCTCGTGGCCGAACAGCTCGCTCTCGACCACAGACTCGGCCAGGGCGCCGGCGTTGATCGCCACGAACGGGCCGTCGCGGCGGCTCGACAGGTCGTGCAGGGCACGGGCCACCACCTCCTTGCCGGCGCCGGTCTCACCGAGGATCAACACGTCGGCGCGGGTGCCGGCGAGGGCGCCGATCTGCTCGCGCAGGCGCTGCATGCCCGGCGACTGGCCGACCAGGCGCGTGGCCAATTGCTGGCGGTCGCTCAGGGCCAGGCGCAGGCTGCGGTTGTCCAGCACCAGGCGGCGCAGGGCCAGGGCGCGGCGCACGCTGTCGAGCAGGGCGTCGCTGGCGAAGGGTTTTTCGAGGAAGTCGTAGGCCCCGGCGCGCATGGCCTGCACCGCCAGCGGCACATCGCCGTGGCCGGTGATCAGCAGCACCGGCAGTTCGCTGTCGCGGGCATGCAGTTGTTCCAGCAGTTGCAGGCCATCGATGCCGGGCATGCGGATATCGCTGACCACCACTCCCGGCCAGTCTTCCTCGATGCGCCCGGCCAGACCCTGGGCGTCGGCCAGGGCCACCACCTTGAGCCCGGCCAGGTCCAGGGTTTGGCTCAGCGCCTGGCGCAGGTGCGGGTCGTCGTCGACCAGGAGCACCTGGGCGCGGCTGTCGATCAGTGTCTCGGTCATGCCGAGGTGTCCTCCGAAGATTGCAGATTGGCGCCAGGCTTGGCCACGCGCAGTTTCAGCGTCAGCAGGGCACCGCCTTCCGGGTGGTTGCCCAGCAGCAGCTCACCGCCCAGTGCATGCATCAGGCTTTCGCAGATGGCCAGCCCCAGCCCAAGGCCCTGGGTGCGGGTCTTGGTGGTGAAGAACGGCTCCTTGGCATGCTCCAGGGCCTGGCGGCTGAAACCGGGGCCATTGTCGCGGATGTACAGGTAGACGCAGTCATCCTGGCGTTCGGCACTCAGCCACAGCCGGCGTGGGTTGGCCTTCTCGGTGAGGGCATCGAGGGCGTTGGCCAGCAGGTTGCCCAGCACCTGGCGCAGGCGTGTTTCGCCCGCTTGCACCCACAGAGTGGCTTCCGGCAGGTCGCGCACCAGCTCGACGGCCATGGCCCGGCGGCGCTTGGCCAGCAGCGCGAGGGCGTCGTCCAGGGCCGGTTGCAGGGCCACGCTTTCCGGTGCGTGCTGGTCGCGGCGGGCGAAGGCGCGCAGGTGGGCGATGATCGAGGCCATGCGCCCGGTCAGCTCGCCGATCAGCTTGAGGTTGCCGCGTACGTCCTCGGTGCGCTGATGATCGAGGAGGATCTCGGCATTCTCGGCGTAGCTGCGGATGGCCGCCAGCGGCTGGTTGAGCTCGTGGCTGATGCTCGCCGACATGGTGCCGAGCACCGACAGCTTGCCGGCCTGGACCAGCTCGTCCTGGGCGCGTACCAGCTCCTGCTGGGCGTTTTCGCGTTCGAGCACCGCGCTCTTGAGCCGGGTGTTGAGGCCTTCGAGGTCGGCGGTACGTTCGATCACGCGGTGCTCCAGTTCCTGGCGGGCACGGGCCTCGAAGTCGATGCGGTCGATGTAGTGGCGGCGGCGCTGCATCACCAAGCCGGCCAGGAGCATGGTCACCAGCAGCGCGCCGCCGCCGATGGCCATGACCGTCTGCACCGAGCGATCGACCAGCAGGCGCGGGGCAAGGATGCTCACCTGCCAGCCGGTTTCCTTGATGTCGCGGGTCTGGATCAGCCAGGCGGCCTGGTCGAGGGTCAGCGGCTGTGGCGCCTGGGTCGGGTAGGGCTGGATGGCGACGATGGCCTGGCGCTCGGCCGCGGTCAGCTCGCGGGTGGCGCGGAACCGCCAGTCCGGGCGCGAGGTGAGCACCACCACGCCGTTCTGGTCGGTCAGCAGCAATTGTTCCGGGGTGCGGCCCCAGAGGGTCTCGGTGTGGTCGAGGTCGACCTTGACCACCAGCACGCCGATCACCTTGTCGCGGTCGTGCACGGCGGCAGCGAAGAAGTAGCCGCGCTTGGCCGAGGTGGTGCCCTGGCCGAAGAAGCGTCCCAGGTGGCCTTCCATTGCTTCGATGAAGTAGGGGCGGAACGAGAAATTGCGGCCGACGAAACTGTCCTGCTTGTCCCAGTTGGAGGCGGCCAGGGTGTTGCCGCTGACATCCATCAGGTACATCACCTCGGCGCCGGTCTGCTGGGTGATGTGCTTGAGCAGGCGGTTGGCGTTGGTCACCGCCTCGAGACGAAACGGGTCGGCCAGCACGCCACGCAGCGCTGGCAGGTCACCGAGGATTTGCGGCAGGGTCTCGTAGCGGTGCAGGGTGCCCAGCAGGTTGGCGACGTAGAGGTCGAGGGTCTGGCGGTTCTGCGACGCCAGTTCGTCCTGGTAGTAGCGCTCGGCCAGGTGGTGCAATGGCCACAGCAGCGGGGCCAGGCACAGCGCCAGCAGGGCCAGGCTGCGCCAGCGGGGGCGGCGGGGAGGCGTGGGTCTTGGGATCATTAC
Organism: Pseudomonas sp. P65(2024); assembly: GCF_057480955.1. Taxonomy (NCBI): domain Bacteria; kingdom Pseudomonadati; phylum Pseudomonadota; class Gammaproteobacteria; order Pseudomonadales; family Pseudomonadaceae; genus Pseudomonas; species Pseudomonas sp. P65(2024). The sequence goes on along the minus strand of NZ_JBLIYX010000004.1, from coordinate 241,835 downwards.
GATAAGGGCGCCAGTAGGGTCTGGCGCAATTATGCGCTACTTGAGGCAGTCGATGAGTGCATCGTGCCAGTGCGATTGGCTGACCTGCCATTCGCGGGCCAGACGCGAACAGTCCAGGCGTGAGTTGAGCGGTCGCTTTGCCGGTGTAGGGTAGTCGCGGGAAGGGATCGGCAGCAGTTCGGCGCAGGGCAGGCCGCGGGCCTTGAGCTGTTCGCCGATGGCCTGGGCGAAGCCGAACCAGGAGGTTTCACCCTGGGCGGTCAGGTGGTAAGTGCCCCAGGCGCCGGCCTGGCCGCTCTGCCAGCGCTCGATCAATGCACGCGTACTGGCGGCAATGGTGGCTGCCCAGGTCGGTGCGCCGACCTGGTCGTCCACCACTTTCAGTTGAGCGCATTGCTGAAGCAGGCGCTGCATGGTCAGCAGGAAATTACGCCCATGCAGCGAATAGACCCAGCTGGTGCGCAGGATCAGGTGCTCCCCGGCGACAGCGGTGATGGCCAGTTCACCTGCCAGCTTGCTGCGGCCATAGGCACTCAGCGGGCTGGGGGTGTCGTCTTCGTCGTAGGGGGCTGACTTGCTGCCGTCGAAGACATAGTCGGTGGAGTAGTGGATTAGCGGTGCGCCGAGCCGTGCTGCTTCTTCGGCCAGCACCCGGGGTGCTTCGGCGTTGATGGTGTAGGCTTGCCGCGTCTCGCTTTCAGCCTGGTCGACCGCGGTGTAGGCGGCGGCGTTGATGATCAGCGCCGGGGCAATCTGGCGCAGCGTGGCGCGCAGTTGTTCCGGGTGAGCCAGGTCGAGCCCGTCGCGACCGACCCGCTGCACATCACCCAGGCCGCTCAGGGCGTCCTGGAGTGCCAGCGCGACCTGGCCATGGCGGCCACAGACGAGGATCCTCATGGGAACAGCTGCGCATCGGCAAATGATGTGGCGGCCTGGTCCTTGGCCGACAGCAATGGTTGCAGGCCGTCCAGCTGCCAGTCGATGGCCAGTTGAGGGTCGTCCCAGCGAATGCTCTGCTCGGCGTCGGGGTTGTAGTAGTCGGTGGTCTTGTAGAGCACCTCGGCCGACTCGCCCAGAACCCGGAAGCCATGGGCGAAACCGGGTGGCAGCCACAGCTGGCGGTGGTTGTCGGCGGACAGCCTCACCGCTACCCACTGCCCTAGGGTCGGCGAGCGGCTGCGGATGTCCACCGCAACGTCCAGGATCTCGCCCTGCAGCACGCGGACCAGCTTGCCCTGGGCATTTTGCAACTGGTAGTGCAGGCCGCGCAGCACACCTTGACCTGAGCGGGAGTGGTTGTCCTGGACGAACGGCGTGTCGATGCCGGTTTGCAGGGCGAAGTCGCGGGCGTTGTAGCTTTCGTAGAAGAACCCTCGGCTGTCACCGAACACCTTGGGTTCGACGATCAGGACCTCCGGGAGCGCGGTGGCAATGATGTTCATGGGTACTCTTCGGCCAGCTGGCTCAGGTATTGGCCGTAGCCGGTTTTTTGTAGTTCGCAGGCCTTGGCCAGCACCTGCTCGCGGCTGATCCAGCCCTTCTGGAAAGCGATTTCTTCTAGGCAGGCCACCTTCAGCCCTTGGCGATGTTCGAGGGTCTGCACATACTGCGAGGCCTCAAGCAGGCTGTCGTGGGTGCCGGTGTCGAGCCAGGCGAAGCCACGACCAAAGCGTTCGACGCGCAGGTCGCCGCGTGCCAGGTAGGCATTGTTGATGTCGGTGATCTCCAGTTCGCCGCGGGCTGATGGACGAATGCCCTTGGCGATGTTCACCACGTCGTTGTCATAGAAGTACAGGCCGGTCACGACGTAGCTGGACTTGGGGTGTAGGGGTTTCTCCTCGATCGACAGCGCTCGGCCATCGGCGTCGAACTCAATCACGCCGAAGCGCTCCGGGTCCTTGACCCAATAGCCGAACACCGTGGCGCCCGAGGGCTGTTGCACCGCGCGCTGCAATTGTTCGCTGAAGCCCTGGCCGTGGAAGATGTTGTCACCGAGGATCAGGCACACGGCATCGTCGCCGATGAACGATTCACCGATCAGGAACGCCTGTGCCAGCCCGTCGGGTGAGGGTTGTTCGGCATAGCTGATGCGGATCCCGAACGGGTTGCCGTCGCCGAACAACTGGCGGTACTGCGGCAGGTCCTGAGGCGTGGAGATCAGCAGGATGTCGCGGATGCCGGCGAGCATCAGCACAGAGATCGGGTAGTAGATCATCGGCTTGTCGTAGATTGGCAGCAGCTGCTTGGAGACGCCGAGGGTGATGGGGTGCAGGCGGGTGCCGGTGCCGCCGGCCAGGACGATACCCTTGGTCATGCGATCAGGCCCTTGAAGTCGGCGTTGCCCAGGCGCTGGCCCCGATAGCTGCCGTCCTGGACCTGGCGGCACCACTCGAGGTTGGCCAGGTACCACTGCACGGTCTTGCGCAGACCCGAAGCGAAAGTCTCTTGGGGCATCCAGCCGAGATCGCGCTCGATCCTGCCGGCATCGATGGCGTAGCGCAGGTCATGGCCCGGGCGATCGCGGACGTGGGTGATCAGGTCGGCGTAGCGGGTCACGCCGGCCGGATGGTCGGGCGCCAACTCTTCCAGGAGGGTGCACAGGGCATGCACCACGTCGATGTTGCGCTGCTCGTTGTGGCCGCCGACGGTGTAGGTCTGGCCGACTTCACCCAGGGTCACGACCTGAAGCAGGGCGCGCACGTGATCCTCGACATACAGCCAGTCGCGGACCTGCTGTCCATTGCCATAGACCGCAAGCGGCTTGCCGGCCAGGGCGTTGAGGATGGTCAGCGGGATCAGTTTCTCTGGGAAGTGATATGGACCGTAGTTGTTGGAACAGTTGCTGATCACTGTCGGCAGGCCATAGGTGCGGTGCCAGGCGCGGACCAGGTGATCGGCTGCCGCCTTGCTGGCCGAGTAGGGGGAACTGGGCGCGTATGAGCTGTTTTCATTGAACAGGTCACCGGTGTCCTGCAGATCGCCGAAGACCTCGTCGGTGGAAACGTGATGGAAGCGGAATGCTCCACGGGCGGGCTCGTTCAGCGTGCTCCAGTAGCCTCGGGTGGCTTCCAGCAGGCTGTAGGTACCGACAATGTTGGTCTGGATGAAGTCCGCCGGGCCGTCGATGGAGCGGTCGACATGCGACTCCGCGGCCAGGTGCATGATGGCGTCCGGCTGGAACCTGGCAAGCACGGCGCTGACGCCGGCCTGGTCGGCGATATCGGCCTGGACGAATTCATAGCGGCTGTTGCCGGCGACTCGCAGCAGCGATTGCAAGTTGCCCGCGTAGGTCAACTTGTCGAGGTTGAGCACCTCATGATCGGTGTGATCGATCAGGTGACGAACCAGGGCCGAGCCGATGAAACCGGCGCCGCCGGTGACGAGAATGCGCATGTGCGGGTGCCTGTTTGGAAAGCGTATTGCCAGGAGCGTAGCTTGTTGGCTGGCATCGCTTGTGGCAAGTCGTGAATGCAGGACGGCCTGTCGTCTGTGCAGGGATGCCACTTGCTTATCGGCAGCCGCGATGGCGATATAGGCGACAAAAAACGAGGTTCCCGTCCATGCCCCTGAGTACCCTGATCCAGCGTTCCAGCCAGCCCGGCCCCTCCCTCGGCGAGGCCCATGCTCATGCCTTGTTGCGCTCGCATTACGATCTGCAAGGCAGCCTGCAGGCGCTAGGCAGCCAGCAGGACCTCAATTTTCGCGTGGACAGCGTTCAGGGGCGGTTTGTGCTCAAGGTCTGTCATGGCAGCTATGCGGCGATCGAACTGCAGGCGCAGCATGCGGCCCTGGCTTTTCTGCGCGGGCAAGGCGTGCCGGTGCCGGTGGTGCGCCCGGCGAACACGGGCGAGCTGCTGCTGGAACTCGAGATCGATGGCCAGCCATTGCGCGCCCGTCTGCTCGATTATATCGATGGTCAGCCTCTGACCCGCCTGGGACACCTGCCGGCGCGGGTGATGGCCGAGCTCGGCACGCTCTGCGCCGAGGTCGACAAGGCGCTGGCCGGCTTCGACCACCCGGGCCTTGAGCGTACCCTGCAGTGGGATCCACGGCACGCCTCGGTGCTGATCGAGCACCTGTTGCCGGTGTTGCAGGATATCCAGCGTCGCGAGCAGGTGGTACAGGTCGCACGGTTGGCGGCCGCTCGCCTGCAACCGCTGGTCGGGCAATTGCCGGTCCAGGCCGTGCACTTGGACATCACCGACGACAACGTGGTCTGGGCCCGCGACGACCAGCGCCAATGGCAGGTGCAGGGTGTCATCGACTTCGGCGACCTGCTGCGGACCTGGCGTATCGCCGATCTGTCGGTGACCTGCGCGGCCCTGCTGCACCACGCCGAGGGCGACCCGTTGCGCATCCTGCCGGCGATCAGCGCCTACCACGCGGCGAATCCGCTGCAGGAGGCGGAGCTGCGTGCCTTGTGGCCGCTGGTGCTGAACCGCGCCGCGGTGCTGGTGCTCAGCAGCGAACAGCAGCTGGCGGTCGATCCGGACAACCAGTACACCCGCGACAACATCGCCCATGAATGGGAGATCTTCGATACCGCCTGCTCCGTACCCGCCGCGTTGATGGAGGCGGCGATCCTGAACGCGGTGGGCCAGGTGCCCGTGATGCCGGACATGAGCGGTTGCGTCGCGTTGCTGCCGAGCCTTGCCGGGCAGCCGGTCGCCCGGGTCGACCTGGGCGTGCTCAGCCCCCTCTGCGAAGCGGGCAACTGGGAGCAACCGGGCTTCGACCAGCGTATGCTCGCCGCCCAGCCGGGCCCTGCGTGCAGCCTCCATGGACAGTACCGCCTGTCTCAAACCCATATCGATCAGCCTGAAGAGCCGGCCACCTGTGCCCTGGGCGTGGAGCTGAACCTGTTGCCCGGCAGCCCGCTGCAAGCTCCCGAGGCCGGTGTCTGGCAACGCATCGGAGATGGCCGCGGTTGCCTGCGGACCGCGCACTGGAGCCTGTGGCTCGCCGGCCTGGAAGAGGCGCCGGCCGATGGCCAGGCGCTGCTCAAGGGGCAGGCGCTGGGTGCGACCTGCGGCTTCCTCAGTGTGCAGCTGTGCCTGGATGCCGATACCCGCCCACCGTTCTTTGCCACGCCGTCCCACGCCGCAGCCTGGCTGGCCTTGTGCCCGTCACCGCGCTCCCTGCTGGGCTTTGACTGCGATGCCGAACCACTGGCCGACCCACAGGCCCTGCTGGCCCGACGCGATGCCAGTTTCGCCCGCTCGCAGAAGCATTACTACGCCCAGCCGCCGCACATCGAGCGCGGCTGGCGCAACTACCTGATCGACATGCAGGGCCGTTCGTACCTGGACATGCTCAACAACGTCGCGGTGCTCGGCCATGGCCATCCGCGCATGGTCGCCGAGTCGGCGCGCCAGTGGTCGCTGGTCAACACCAACTCGCGCTTCCACTACGCGGCCATTGCCGAGTTCTCCGAGCGTCTGCTGGAAGTGGCTCCGGAAGGCTTCGACCGGGTATTCCTGGTCAACAGCGGCACCGAAGCCAACGACTTGGCGATCCGCCTGGCCTGGGCCTACAGCGGCGGGCGCGACCTGCTCAGCGTGCTGGAGGCCTACCACGGCTGGTCGGTGGCCACCGACGCGATCTCCACCTCCATCGCCGACAACCCCCAGGCCCTGGAGACCCGCCCGGACTGGGTGCACCCGGTGGAGGCGCCGAACACCTTCCGCGGGCGTTACCGGGGCGCTGACAGTGCCGCCGACTACTTGCGCGATGTCGATGCCAAGCTGGCCGACCTCGACACCCGTGGCCGCCAGCTGGCCGGGATGATCTGCGAGCCGGTGTACGGCAACGCCGGGGGCATCTCGTTGCCGCCGGGCTACTTGCGCGAGGCCTATGCCAAAGTGCGACAGCGCGGCGGGGTGTGCATCGCCGACGAGGTGCAGGTCGGCTATGGGCGCCTGGGTGAGTACTTCTGGGGTTTCGAGGAGCAGGGCGTGGTACCGGATATCATCACCATGGCCAAGGGCATGGGCAACGGCCAGCCGCTGGGCGCGGTGATCACCCGGCGCGAGATCGCCGAGGCGTTGGAGGCCGAGGGCTACTTCTTCTCCTCGGCCGGGGGCAGCCCGGTCAGTTGCCGCATCGGCATGGCGGTGCTGGATGTGATGCGCGACGAAGGACTGTGGGACAACGCCCGTGACGTCGGCCGCCACTTCAAGGCACGCCTGCAGGCGTTGGTCGATAAATATCCGCTAGCTGGCGCCGCCCACGGTTCCGGGTTCTACCTGGGGCTGGAACTGGTGCGCGATCGCCAGACCCTGGAGCCGGCGACCGAGGAGACCATGATCCTGTGCGATCGCCTGCGCGACCTGGGGATCTTCATGCAGCCGACCGGCGACTACCTGAACATCCTCAAGATCAAGCCGCCGATGTGCACCACGCGGGCGAGCGTGGACTACTTTGTCGACTGCGTGGAGCGGATTCTAGGTGAGGGCTTATAAAATCGATTCTTATCGATTTTCAATGGCGCCTTATGCGAAAACGGTCTCGTGACTTGCTTTAAAAGTCGATATTTATCGGATATAAGTGTTCGCCATTGAACAGCCGGGACCGCTTTGCGGTCCTTTCGCGACGCAAGGCCGCTTCTACAGGGATAGCGTTCGACCTGTGGGAGCGGCCTTGCGTCGCGAAAGGCGCGCGTAGCGGGCCCCGGACCACCGACAGTTGCCATTAGAGGTCATCGATGAAAACGCTCAACTCGACCCCCCGCGCCGACGGTTTCCACATGCCCGCCGAGTGGGCCCCGCAAACCCAGGTGTGGATGGTCTGGCCGGAGCGCCCGGACAACTGGCGCCTGGGTGGCAAGCCGGCGCAGGCCGCGCACGTGACCCTGGCCAAGGCTATCGCCCGTTTCGAGCCGGTTACCGTGGCGGTGTCCGCCGGCCAGTACGCGAACGCCCGTCGCCAGCTCGACCTGCCGAACATCCGTGTGGTCGAGATCAGCAACGACGATGCTTGGGTGCGTGACACCGGTCCGACCTTCGTCATCAACGACCACGGCGAAGTGCGTGGCGTGGACTGGGGCTTCAACGCCTGGGGCGGCTTCGACGGTGGCCTGTACGCCCCCTGGAACCGCGACGAGGAGTTGGCTGCCAAGGTCATGGAAATGGAGCGTGTGCAGCGCTACCACACCGAGGGCTTCGTGCTCGAGGGCGGTTCGATCCATGTCGACGGCGAAGGCACCCTGATCACCACCGAGGAATGCCTGCTCAACCGCAACCGCAACCCGCACCTGAACCGCGAGCAGATCGAGGAGATCCTGCGCGAGCACCTGGCGGTGGAGACCATCGTCTGGCTGCCGGATGGCCTGTACAACGACGAAACCGATGGCCACGTCGACAACTTCTGCTGTTACGTCAGCCCCGGCGAAGTGTTACTGGCCTGGACCGATGATTCCAATGACCCCAACTACGCGCGTTGCCACGCCGCCTACGAGGTGCTGAAAAACACCCGTGACGCCAAGGGGCGCGAGTTCGTGGTGCACAAGATGCCGATCCCGGGCCCGCTGTATGCCACCCAGGCAGAATGCGACGGCGTCGATCACGTGGTGGGCAGCCAGGAGCGCGATCCTTCGGTACGCCTGGCCGGTTCCTATGTGAACTTCCTGATCGTCAACGGCGGCATCATCGCCCCGAGCTTCGACGACCCGGCCGATGCGCAGGCCAGAGCGATCCTGGCCAAGGTCTTCCCGGATCACGAAGTGGTGATGATCCCGGGGCGTGAGCTGCTGCTTGGCGGTGGCAATATCCACTGCCTGACCCAGCAGCAGCCGGCGCCGGTAAAACGTTGACCGGCCAATGAATGAAAAACCCGTCGAGCGACGGGTTTTTTTATGCTCGCGATAGTCGGTCGTGCGGCATGGCACAGCAATTGTATTGATTTTTCCTCGTGCTTCAGACGAATGGGCCTACGCCAATCTGTAACGCGTCTGAAGTAACTTAGCCGCTCACTAGGCCCGGGGAGTACGTGAGGAAATGAACGCAGCAAGTGAGTCGGCTTTGCCCGCAACGGCAGCCTGTCACCAATCGCTCAGAATCCTGGCTCAGTGGTTGAAACGTCATGGAGACAATCGGGTCAGGACGACCGACCCACGACGCCTGCTGGATGGGCGATACCCTCAAGGTCTGATCAGCGAGGAAGAGCTCGAAGCTCTGCTGGCTGTCTGGCATTGATCGGGAAGGAACCCGCCGCAGAAAAAAACGCCACCGCTTTTGCGGTGGCGTTTTCGTTTTGGGGCCCGAATGGCCTGATGGGCGCTGACGATCAGAAACTGTAGGTCCCGGTCACCACCAGGCTGCGCGGATCGCCCACCTGGATCTGCGCCGCGCTCGTGGCCGAGCTGTAGTAGGTCTTGTCGGTGATGTTGCTCAGCGCCGCACGCACGTCCCAGTCGTGGGTGCGATAGCCCGCCAGCGCGTCCCAACGGCCGTAGCCCGGCAGGATCACGGTGTTCTGGTTGTCGGCGTAGCGGTCGCCGACCAGGGTCAGGCCGGTTTCGGCGTACCAGCCAAGCTCCGGCTTCCAGGTGACGAACAGGCTGGCGTTGCGCTTGGCCACATCGTTGATGCGGTTGCCTTGCTGGCCGTTGTTGTCCTTGACGATGGTCGCGTCCTGCAGGCCGATGCCGCCGCGTACATACCAGTTGCCCACGACGTTGCCGGTGGCGGTCAGCTCGATGCCGCGCGAGCGTTGCAGGCCGCTGAGCTGGATCAGGTCCGGGATGATCGGGTCGCGGGTACGGCGGTTATACAGCTCCAGTTCGTAGATCGCGAGGGTGGTGCTCAGGCGCTGGTCGAACCATTCGCTCTTGACCCCGATCTCCTTCTGCCGGGTCTGTTCCGGGTCGGTCTGGTTGGTGTTGCCGGCAGCGCCTGGGGTGATGCCGATCAGGCCACCACCGACAGGGGAGTACGTCTTGCTCCAGGAGGCATAGAAGGAGTGATCTTGCCAGGGCGTGTACACCACGCCGATGCGTGGACTGAAGCTGTTGTCCTTCTGTTTTTCCGAGAGGTTGCGCAGCTTGTTGGTGGTATCCACCTCGAACTGGTCGAAGCGTACGCCTGCCAGCAGTTGCCACTGGTCGTTGAGGCGGATCTGGTCCTGCAGGTAGATCCCGGTGCTCTCGACATCGGTGTGGTTGTTGCTGGACACCCGCATGGTGCCATTGTGCTGCTGGCGGGCCGTTGCGCCCTGCAGGGGCACCGAAGGCACACCAACGCCCTGGTGCAGCAGCGAGTTGCGGCGCTGTTCGCCCATTTCCAGGCCAACCAGCAGGGTGTGCTCAAGGCCGAAGGTCTCTACATGGCCTTCCAGTTCGACGGTGTTGTACAGGTTGCGGGTGCTCAGGTCCTGTTGCCAGCGCTGGCGGTCCACCAACCCCGTGGCGGGGCGGTAGGCGGTCAGGTAGGTGTTGTCGAAGTCGCTTTCCAGGGTGAACAGACTGATGGTGTGGCGCAGTTGCCACTGGTCGTTCAGCTCGTAGTTCAGGCGCGAGCGCAGCGATTCGGCGCGGTCGTTGATGTAGTCGCGCTGGGTGTCGCCATAAGTGGTCTTGCGGCTGACGTCGGTCGGGCGTCCGGTGAGCGGGTTGCCGGGGATGCCGCGATCGGGGGTGCGGTCATAGCGGCTGTATTCGTACTGCACCAGCCAGTTCAGCTCGGGGGTGATCTGCCAGCTCATGGACGGTGCGAACAGTTGGCGGTGGTTGCCGTCGATGCCGTCGCGGAAGCTGTTCTTGTCCTCGTTGCCCAGGTTCAGGCGCAGGCTGAGGGTGTCGCTGGGGTCGGCGCTGAGGTCGGCGTACAGGCTGCGCAGGTCCTGGCTGCCGCCCTGGGCCTCGATGGTCGAGCGGCGGCCGTGCTCCGGCGCCTTGCTCACCCGGTTGACGATGCCGCCCTGGCTGCCACGGCCATAGAGCACCGCCGCCGGGCCCTTGAGCACCTCGACCCGCTCGATGTTGTGCAGGTCGCGGGTGTACTGGCTATCGTCGCGGATGCCGTCCAGGTAGAAGTCGTTGCTGGCGTCGAAGCCGCGGATGCGCAGGCTGTCGAAGCGGGTGTCGGCGCCGCTGCTGACGTTGGGGATGCCTTCCAGTGCCTTGCCCAGGTTGCTGCTGCCGTAGTCCAGCACGTTGCGGGTCTTCACCGAATCGATGGCCTGCGGCACATAGCGCGCCGGGGTCGAGGTACGGGTCGCGGTGGTCACGTCCTTGACCCGCGGGTTGTCCTCTTCGCGGGTGCTGTCGGCGGTCACCGAGGTTTCCGGCAGGGTCGTGGTGGCGGCACTGGCCAGGCCGGCGCTGAACAGCAGCGACAGGCCCAGGGTCACGGGGGAAAGGCGGCAGGGGGCAGGCATCGAAGGCGTCCAATGAATGGAGTGAGAAATTGGGCGCGAATGGTAATGCTTGCTATTTGCTGTTGCATCGACATTTGTAAAGGGTTGTCTTTACATGTGTTTCAAAATGTTGCTATTCATTTGAATGTGTTGAGCCTTGGTTGGCTGTTGTACGGATGCGTCAGGTGACGGGAAGCGGGAAGGGGCATGGGCGTATGACGTTTTTATGGATTTCGCCCGTTTTCCACAAAAGAGACAAATTTGCGCTGACCCACGGCATATATGCATGGAAATGCACCAGCGCCGACCTTGTTTTTGGTTATATCAACCTGTATTTCACGTTTTTTTGACATGTCTAAGCAGGCAGGGCTAGGATTCGGGCTCTACGCCTGCTGGCCATGATCTGGCCATGCGGCTGCAAGGCCCGTTGCAGACCATTGGCGGGCCTTTCGGCTTGGATCCGCATAGCGTCGAACCTACGAAGGGGCGTTGGTTCCTGGCGTTCTAATGCAGAGCGTTTTTGAATACGAAATAAGGAAAACAACATGTTGAAAACCAGGATCAGCCTGGTCGCCCTGGCGATGATCGCCGCGACCCAGGCACAGGCCAATGAGCAGGCCGAAAGCAAGGGCTTCATCGAGGACAGCCACGCCAACGTCCTGCTTCGCAACGCGTTCATCAACCGTGACAAGAAGCACCACACCAACGACCAGTCCCAGTGGGGCCAGGGCGTCATCGCCAACTTCTCCTCCGGCTTCACCCAGGGCACCGTTGGCGTGGGTGTCGACGCCTTCGGTCTGTACGCCCTGCGCCTGGATGGCGGCAAAGGCCGTAACGGCGGTGGCGGTATCGATTTCTTCAAGCGTGAAAACACGGTCAACGAGCGTAAACGCAGCGATGCTGCCAATGACCTCGCCCGCGCCGGTGCGGCGATCAAATTCCGCGTCTCCAACACCGTGCTCAAGTACGGTGACCAGATGCCGGCCCTGCCGGTCCTGCAGTACGACGATTCGCGCCTGTTGCCAGAAAGCTTCAGCGGGACTTCGATCACCTCCAAAGAGATCAAAGGCCTGGAGCTGAACGCTGGGCGTTTCACCAGCGAAGTGCAAAAGAGCGCCCAAGGTCACGACAGTGGTCGTTTGAAGGCAATCAACGTACTGGGCGGTAGCTACAAGTTCACTGACAACTTCACCGCGTCGCTGTACACCGCCGACAACGAAGACGTGATGAAAAAGCACTACCTGGGCATGAACTACGTCTACCCGATCGCGGCAGACCAGTCCCTGACCTTGGACTTCAATGGCTATAAGTCCAAGCTCGACAAGAAGTTCATCGAAAAATGGGGCATGCGTGAGGGCGATCAGGACAACACTATCTGGAGCCTGGCGGCTACCTATGCGTACGGTCCTCACTCGGTAACCATCGCGCACCAACGCAGTACTGGCGATACCGGCTACAACTACGGCGGTTACCAGCGTGATGGCGGCTTCGGCGATGGTGGTTCGACCATTTACCTGGCCAACTCCTACTGGTCCGACTTCAACGCAGAAGACGAGCGCTCCTGGCAGATCGGCTACGGCCTGGACTTTGGCGCATTCGGCGTCCCTGGCCTGACCTACAAAGTTGCCTACGTGCGTGGTGACAACATCAACACCCACGGCAATGGTGAAGGTAAAGAGCGCGAAATCTTCAACCAGCTGCGTTACGTCGTACAAGAAGGCCCGGCCAAGGACCTGTCGGTCAAGCTGCGTAGCTCCTTCCTGCGTACTTCGCGCAACGTCGCCGACTTCTACATGGATGACGGCAACGAAGTCCGCGTATTCGTCGAGTACCCGATCAGCATCTTCTGATCCTGATCCCGCGTCACCCGCAGCCCCGGCCTATGCCGGGGCTGTTTCTTTCCGGCGCACGTTGACCGCCGCCGCCACCTCGATTTCACCCGTCTGCGGCGCGAAGCTGTCGCTGCGCGCCATCCGCCACATCCGTGCATAGAACTCGCTGTCGATGGCGCCGCTGAGCAGTTCGCCCGGCTTGAGGAAAGTGTGCAACTGCGAAAACAGGCTGATCTCGCTGGCGCTGATACGCCGCGCCAGGTGCTTGGGCTTGAGTTCAGAGGGGTGGTCCAGGCCGGCGGCGGCAAGCATCTCGGCCAGGGCATGCAAGGTATTGCGGTGGAAGCTGGCGACCCGCTCGGCTTTCTCCGGCACCACCAGCGCGCGCTGGCGCAGCGGGTCTTGCGTCGCCACCCCGGTCGGGCACTTGTTGGTGTGGCAGCTCTGCGACTGGATGCAGCCGATGGCGAACATGAAGCCCCGCGCCGAGTTCACCCAGTCCGCGCCGATGGCCAGTACGCTGGCGATGTCGAAGGCGCTGACCAGCTTGCCCGCTGCACCGATGCGGATGCGCTCGCGCAGGTTCAACCCCACCAGGGTGTTGTGCACGAACATCAGGCCCTCGCGCAGGGGCACGCCCATGTTGTCGGAGAACTCCCGGGGCGCCGCGCCGGTGCCGCCTTCCTTGCCGTCGACGACGATGAAGTCCGGGGTGATGCCGGTGGCCAGCATGGCCTTGGCGATGCCCATGAACTCCCACGGGTGGCCCAGGCAGAACTTGAAACCCACCGGCTTGCCGCCAGACAGCTCGCGCAGCCGGGCGACGAACTGCAGCAACTCCCGTGGCGTGCTGAAGGCACTGTGGGCGGCCGGCGAGATGCAGTCCTCGCCTTCGCGCACGCCCCGGGTGTTGGCGATCTCGGCGCTGACCTTGTGCCCCGGCAGGATCCCGCCATGGCCCGGCTTTGCGCCCTGGCTGAGCTTGATCTCGATCATCTTCACCTGAGGCGAGCGTGCCTGTTCGGCGAAGCGATCAGGGTCGAAGTGGCCGTCTTCGGTACGGCAGCCGAAATAACCGCTGCCGATTTCCCAGATCAGGTCGCCGCCGTGTTCGCGGTGGTAGGGGCTGATGCTGCCCTCACCGGTGTCATGGGCGAAGCGGCCCAGGCGCGCGCCCTTGTTCAGCGCGGCGATGGCGTTGGCGCTGAGGGCGCCGAAGCTCATGGCCGAGATATTGAAGATCGACGCCGAGTACGGCTGACGGCACTGCGGGCCGCCGATGCGGATGCGGAACGAGGCCGGGTCGGGCATCGGCACTGGCAGCATCGAATGGCTGATGAACTCGAAGCCTGGTTTATAGGCGTCGTTGAGGGTGCCGAAGGCTTTCTCGGCGCTTTCGTTCTTGGCCCGGGCGTAGACCAGCGAACGCTGGGCGCGGGAGAACGGCAGCTTGTCGTCGTCGCCTTCGATCAGGTACTGGCGGATCTCCGGGCGGACGGTTTCGATCAGGTAGCGGATGTTGCCCAGGATCGGATAGTTGCGGCGCACCGCGTGGTGGCGTTGGCGCAGGTCGTTGAGGCCGACCAGGCTGAGCAGGGCGCTGATGACGGTGAAGGGCCAGAGCCCGTCGTGCCGGGCGAGGAAGGGTAGGCTGGCGAGGGTGAACAGCAGGCACAGGGTCAGGCAGGCGTAGCGGCTGGGGAGTGCGTCTTTCATGGGGCCATCGCAGACAGGGTGACCGGCCTAGGATAGGCAAAGCGCAGCAGCGGAAAACCAGGGCGATTGGTAAAACACTATTACCTGGGTGGGACCAAAAGCTTGTCGGTTTCGGGCCCATCGCGGGGCAACTCCGCGATGAGGCCCTCGGTGTTACTGTTTGAACACCTGCTTCACCCGGCCGTCGATTTCGCCCTTGTCGCCCTGGCCCGAAGCCTTGGCCTGCGGACCGCCGCCCAGGTTCAGGTCGAGCTTGCCATCGGTATTGATGATCCCGTCCGCCGTTGCATGGATATTGAACTTGGCGCAGCTGATATTGATGGTGCCGTCGGACTTCAATTCGATCACGCTGTCGCCACAGACCAGGCGGATCTGGTCGCCGGCATCCATCACATAGTTGCCGTGCACACTGTCGCGCTTGTCGCCACCGACCAGCAGGACGTCGCGATGGCGCACCGAGCGCAGGCGGTCCTGGCCGATGGTCACGGTCTCGATCATGCCCACGGTCTTGACCCGGCTGATGCCCACCGACAACGTCTGGTTCTGCTCCACCACCGTGTCCATGTTGCGTTCGGCATGCACGTACAACTGCTCGGCGCCCTTCTTGTCCTCCATGCGGATTTCATTGAAGTTGGCCGGGCTGCCGCCCTTGCTCGAACGGCTCTTCATGCCGCTTTGCGTGGCGCTGCCGGGCAGGTCGTAGGGCACCGTCTGCTCGGCGTTGTAGACCCGCCCGGTGATGATCGGCCGGTCGGGGTCGCCTTCGAGAAAACTGACGATCACCTCCTGGCCGATCCGCGGCACCTGGATCGAGCCCCAGTTCTTGCCCGCCGTGGCTTGCGACACGCGGATCCAGCACGAGCTGTTCTCGTTGGACTGATCGTGGCGGTCCCAGTGGAAGTGCACCTTGACCCGGCCATACTGGTCGGTCCAGATCTCCTCGCCGGCAGGGCCGACCACCACGGCCGTCTGCGGGCCCTTGACGATCGGCCGCAGGGTGCTGCCCACCGGGCGGTAGCTTTGCTGCGCGTCGATGCAGCTGAGGTTGCTCTCGAACTGCGCCGCACCGCTGCCGCCACCGCTTTCCAGGCGCTCCTGATGCACGTAGTAGCGGGCGGCGACGATCAGGTACTCGCGGTTCTGGTCCTGGCGGCTGAAGTTGCTCAGGCTGAACAGATGGCCGCTGCCCAGGCCCCGGGCATTACCGCGCAGCTCGATTCGCTCGTGCAGGCTCTGCAGCGACTCCAGGCGGGTGCGGGCGTAGTGCTCGCCGTCCTGGGTCTGCTCGTAGGCGCCGGGGTAGTCGTACAACGGGTAGTCGCCGGCCTGGTGCGGGCGCGGCATCGCCGAGCGCACGTCGATGCGCGCGCTGGGGCGCTGGAAGTCGTAGTCGTTGAGCTCCAGGGAGCCGGGCTGGACCTCCTGGGCCAGGTGCCAGTCGTTGATATGGTCGCGCTCGCGGTGCTGGCCGTCCGGCGGGTAGTAGGGCACGGTCTCGTAGCCGGGGGCCTTCTGGTGCGCGCCGTAGGCGTCGGCCAGCACCAGCACGTGGCGTTCCTGCTCGTGGCGGAAGAAGTAGTAGATGCCTTCCTCCTCCATCAGGCGGCTGACGAAGTCGAAGCTGGTCTCGCGGTACTGCACGCAGTACTCGCGCTCGCGGTAGTTGCGGCTGAGCAGGTCCTCGAAATCCGAGAAGCCCAGGTCGCGGAACACCTGCTTGATGATCTGCGGCGCGCTCAGGTGCTGGAAGATCCGGCAGTCGCTGGTGCGTGTCAGCAGCCACAGCCACGGACGCAAGGTGACGCGGTAGCTGGCGAACTGGCCCTGGTCCACCGACTGGCTGCAACGGGCGACGATGCCGTGGAAATGCCGCGAGCTGCCGACGCTCTGCTGCACGCTCAGGCTCATGGGCTTGCCCAGCAGCTGGTTGAGGTCGATGGCCGGGTCGTCGCTGGTCAGCTGCAGCTCGAAGTCGAACAGGCGGCCGAGTTCCTCGCTGCCGCCCATTTCGGCAAGGATCAGCTTGTCCGGCCCCAGGGGGCTGTTGATCTGCGCCAGGCGCGTGAACTGCTTGAACAGCATGGTCGGTCCTGTCAGTCGGCGGCGCCGAAGTCATAGTGCAAGTCGTTGTCACGACGGCTGATGCTGACGCTGGCCAGCGGCTTGCCCTCGAGCAGGCGGGTCAGGAACTCGCGGCTCATGTCCGGCAGCAGGCCGTTGGTGAGGATGGCGTCGATCATGCGGCCTCCGCTTTCGGTCTCGGTGCAGCGCGAGACGATCAGCTCGACCACGCCGTCGTCGTAGGCGAAGCCGACCTTGTGGGTGCCTTCCACGCGCTTGCGGATGCGCTCCAGCTGCAGACGGGTGATGGCCTTGAGCATGGCGTCGCTGAGTGGGTAGTAGGGGATGGTCACCAGGCGGCCGAGCAGCGCCGGCGGGAAGATCTCCAGCAGCGGCTTGCGCAGCGAGGTGGCCACGGCCTCCGGGTCGGGCAGGGCCTGTGGGTCCTTGCAGATGTTGGCGATCAGCTCGGTGCCAGCGTTGGTGGTGAGCAGGATCAGGGTGTTGCGAAAATCGATCTGGCGGCCTTCGCCGTCTTCCATCACGCCCTTGTCGAACACCTGGAAGAAGATCTCGTGCACGTCGGGGTGGGCTTTCTCCACCTCGTCCAGCAGCACCACGCTGTACGGGCGACGGCGCACCGCCTCGGTCAGCACGCCGCCCTCGCCGTAGCCGACATAGCCGGGTGGGGCGCCCTTGAGGGTGGAGACGGTGTGGGCCTCCTGGAACTCGCTCATGTTGATGGTGATCAGGTTCTGCTCGCCGCCGTACATGGCCTCGGCCAGGGCCAGCGCGGTCTCGGTCTTGCCCACCCCGGAGGTGCCGGCGAGCATGAACACGCCGATGGGCTTGTTCGGGTTGTCGAGGCCGGCGCGGGAGGTCTGGATGCGCTTGGCGATCATCTTCAGCGCGTGGTCCTGGCCGATGATGCGCTTGGCCAGGTGGCTGTCGAGGTTGAGCACGGTCTCGATCTCGTTGCGCGCCATGCGGCCCACCGGGATGCCGGTCCAGTCGGCGACCACCGAGGCCACCGCCTGGTAGTCCACGGTCGGCAGGATCAGCGGGCTCTCGCCTTGCAGCTGGCTCAGACGCTGCTGCAGGTCGACGAGTTTTTCGCGCAGTTCATGGCTGCCCTGCACGTCCACTTCCTGATCGACCACGCCGACCTGTTCACGTAGTTGCGCGCGGGTGGCCAGCAGCTCGTCAACCAGGGCTTTCTCCTCCGCCCAGCGGCTTTCCAGGGCGGCCAGGCGCTCGCGCTCCTCGGCCAGCAGGCTGTCGGCCTGGGCTTGGCGCTGCTCGGTGCTGACGCCGATGGCGGCTTCGCGGGCAATGATCTGCAGTTCCACCTCCAGCGCCTCGATGCGCCGGCGGCTGTCGTCCACCTCGGCCGGCACCGCGTGCAGGCTGATGGCGACGCGGGCGCAGGCGGTGTCGAGCAGGCTCACCGACTTGTCCGGCAGCTGGCGTGCCGGAATGTAGCGGTGCGACAGCTTCACGGCGGCTTCCAGCGCTTCGTCGAGGATCTGCACCTGATGGTGCTTCTCCATGGTCGAGGCCACGCCGCGCATCATCAGCAGCGCCTTGGCTTCGCTTGGCTCGTCCACCTGGACCACCTGGAAACGCCGGGTCAAGGCCGGGTCCTTCTCGATATGCTTTTTGTATTCGGCCCAGGTGGTCGCGGCCACGGTGCGCAGGCTGCCACGGGCCAGGGCCGGCTTGAGCAGATTGGCGGCATCACCGGTGCCGGCCGCGCCGCCGGCACCGACCAGGGTATGGGCTTCGTCGATGAACAGGATGATCGGCTTGGGCGAGGCCTGCACGTCCTCGATCACCTGGCGCAGGCGCTGTTCGAACTCGCCCTTCATGCTGGCGCCGGCCTGCAGCAGGCCGACGTCCAGGCTGCGCAGTTCGACGTCCTTGAGTGCCGGCGGCACGTCGCCGGCGACGATGCGCAGGGCGAAGCCTTCGACCACCGCGGTCTTGCCGACGCCGGCCTCGCCGGTGAGGATCGGGTTGTTCTGGCGGCGGCGCATGAGGATGTCGACCAGCTGGCGGATCTCCTCGTCACGGCCGACGATGGGGTCGAGCTTGCCGCTGCGGGCCTGCTCGGTGAGGTCGACGGTGAAGCGCTTGAGCGCTTCCTGCTTGCCCATCGCCGCCGGGGCCACGGCGCCGCTGGCCTCGCCCGGCGCCGCGGCGCTGAAGCCGTCGCTGGCGGCCAGGTTGTTTTCCGGCGAGTCGCCGACGTACTCGTCGAAACGCTCGCTCAGCGCCTCGACCTTCAGTTTGGCGAACTCGCTGGACAGCCCCAGCAGCGCATTGCGCAGGCTCGGGGTCTTGAGGATGCCGACCAGCAGGTAGCCGGTGCGCACCTGGCTTTCGCCGAACATCAGGCTACCGTAGACCCAGCCGCGCTCGACGGCCTCTTCCACCTGGGAGGACAGGTCGGTGATCGAGGTCGAGCCCCGTGGCAGGCGGTCTAGGGCATCGGTCAGGTCGCGGGCCAGGCGTGCCGGCTCGACGTTGAACTGGCGGATGATGCGGTGCAGGTCGCTGTCCTGCAGCTGCAGCAGCTGGTGCAGCCAGTGCGCCAGCTCGACATAGGGGTTGCCCCGCAGCTTGCAGAACACCGTGGCGGCCTCGATGGCCTTGTAGGCGACGCTGTTGAGTTTGCCGAACAGCGCGGCGCGGCTGATTTCACCCATGGTCCTGACTCCTTGTGAGGGGCGCGGCGACCGGCTGGTCGGCGTAGTACCGGGCCAGCTTCAGGTCGCGTGCATCGTGCGAGGGGCGGCCGAGCCAGGTGTCGAACCCCAGGCGCTGACCGGCATTGAGTTGCAGCGCGGGCACCTGGCCCTGCGCGAGGATGAGGTTGAGGTCCCAGTCCAGTTCCTGGCCCAGATACTCGGCGACCCAGGCCGCCAGCTCGACGAACGCCTGCCCACCGGGGAGCAGCGCGTGGTACTGGTCGAGGGTCAGCGGGCCCAGGCACAGGCGGAACTTGTGCTGGCGGTCCCAGACGTAGCGGCCCAGGCACAGGTCCATGCCCAGGCGGTTGGCGCGCACGCCGAGCTGGCTGCGCTCGGGCAGCTCCAGCCACTGGCCGACGTACTCCTCGAGCTGCACCGGCACGCCGAAATAGCTCGACAGGATGCTGCACAGGCCGTCCGGGTAGCGGGTCTGCGCCGCCAGGTGGCCGGACCAGTGCAGCTTGGCGGTGTCGGCCAGCGGCCCCTGGTCTTGCAGTTCCGGCTGGCCGCGGCCGCTGAGGGCGGCCAGGCGCGCGGCCCAGTAGTCGTCACCGGGGCGGTCGTGGCTGACGGTCGGCCGGGCCTCGGCCCAGGCGCGGTAGAACAGGCTCAGCAAGCGGTGGTGGAAGATGTCGAGGAAGCGTTTGCTGGTCGGGTCGGCGTGGTTGCGCTGGCGTTCGCGCATGTACTCGGTCAGGTGCAGCGGCAACGGGCCGTTGGGGCCGCCGAGGCCGAAGAAGAACTGCTCCAGGCGCGCCGGCTGATCGTCGTTGGCCGTGACCGAGGCCAGCGTCGCCGGGGCGAAGCCGCAGTCCAGGCGCTGCCCCAGGCGCACCGGCTCGTCGGCCAGGCGCAGCGAATGGCCGAAGCGCGGCAGCTCGGGGTTTTCCGCCTCGAGGCGACGCAAGGCCTGGAAGAAGTCGTACTCCCAGGGCTGCGCCTGCATGGCCTGTAGCGTGCTCACAGGGTCGGCCTGCGCCCGGGCTTGGCGTTCCAGCGCATGATCTCGCCACGTTCGCTGGTGCGCAGCACGGTTTCGGTGAAACTGTTGATCGACACGTAGCGAGTCAGGAAGCGCTCGAACACCGCGCCCAGGAGGAACACGCCGGTGCCGCGGAAGGCGTTTTCGTCGAACGTCAGGGTGATCTCCAGGCCGCGGCCGAAGACGATCGGCCCGGGCATCGGCAGGCGCCGGGTGCAGGGCTTGCAACTGACCTCGCGCAGGCCGTCGATCTGCAGTTGCAGGGCACTGTCCTGCTGGTCGCCGTACAGGCGCAGCAGTTCGCGCAGGGCGGCGGCGCCCTGGCCCTGTTCGGCCAGGGACAGGTAGTTCAGCGACAGTTGGCTGATCAGGCGCCAGGCCCGGTTGTCGTGGGCATGGCTGGCCTTCGGTCGGCTGGGGCCGGCCAGGCAGCGCACGGCGGACACCGGGGCGCTGTCGGCCAGGCTGAAGTCGCTGCGGCCGTCGCCGACGTTCATGAACAGCGGCAGGTCGCGGTTGCTGCACAGCGCGCTGATGCCCAGCTGGCGCAGGTCGTGGCGGTACGGTGCCTGGTGGCCGTCGACCAGGCTGACGAAGGTCTCGCTGCCCATGTAGCTGGAGCGCGTGCCGTTGCGTCGCTGCTCGCTGGACAGCACCCGAGGCTCGCGACGGACGATGTAGTAGGCCTGGTCACGGCCGTAGCGCGACGGGTCGCGCACGGCGTAGAACGGCAAAAACGCCTGGTCCGGCCCGGTGCCGTGGCCGGCGACCTGCTGCAGCGAGTGGATCTCGAAATCAGTGGGCCGGGTGCGGTCGGCGATCACATGGTGCTCGTGGACCCGGTCGGTCAGGTGGATGCGGTCGACCCGGCGCGGGAACAGGTTGATCGCCGGGGTGCAGAACGGCACGAACTGCGCGCTGCCCACGCTGCTCTCCAGCGTGGGGTCGAAGCGCTCGAACAGGACCAGCAGCTCCAGTTCCTGGCCGTCACAACGTTTGACCGCGCGCTCCAGTCCGGCGAAATCGACGAACAGGAAACGCTGCGGCAGGGCGAAGTATTCCTGCAACAGGCGATAGCCCTGGAACGCCTGGGGCACCACCGGCAACGCCGCTTCGCGATCGTCGAAGCCGCACGGCAGCAAGGCCTGCTCGACCGGGATGCGCTCGACCCAGTCAGCCCCCGGCTGGCGTACGAACACCGCGCAGGCGTTGCCCAGCAGTTGCTCGTACAGGCGGAAGGGGGTTTCGTCGGCGCCGTTGAGGTACAGCGGCAGGTGCGTCAGTGGCAGGCTGTTGAAGGGGATTTCCGCGCCGCTGCGCAAGGTCAGGCGCAGGCCGGCACGGGCCTTCGGCTCGCTGGCGGCCAGGCGCCCGAGCACGGCGCCGGGGTTGCCGAAGTATTCGGCGCGGGCCACCTGCAGCGGCCACAGGGTGACGTCCTGGGTGCTGCGGAATTCGCACGGCGTCTGCGAGTTGCGGCCGAGGTTGGCGCGCAGCACGCTGTCGCGGGGCAGCTGGAAGCCGGCGGCCAGCGAGCCCTCGTCGGGGTCGGTCTGCAGTTGCACCACGGTCATCGACGGGGTCGGCGCCAGGTAGTGCGGGTAGGCGATTTCCAGCAGGTTGTGGGTGAAGGTCGGGTACTCGGCGTCGAGCTTGAGCTGCACCCGCGCGGTGAGGTAGGCGAAGCCTTCCAGCAGGCGCTCGACATAGGGGTCGGCGCATTCGATCCCGGACAGCGTCAGGCGCCCGGCGATCTTCGGGTATTCCTTGGCGAACTCGGCGGCACCCTCGCGGATATGCTGCAGTTCCTGGTTGTACAGTTCGAGCAGGCGCGGGTTCATGCGCGTCTCCGGCGGTCGGCGGGGGCCACGCGCACGTGCCCGGACTCCAGGTCCACGTCGGTCTGCAACAGCAGCGGCAGGGCCGCCGGCTGGGCCCACAGGTCGCCTTCGATTTCGAAGCTCAGGGCGTTGGCGTTCATCTCGCCGGGGGCGGCCTGGGCGCGCACCTTCAGGGTATGGGCGAGGATGCGCGGCTCGTAGGTGGCGATGGCTTGGTGGATGATACGTTCGAGCGCGTTGAGGTCGATGTTCGACGCGCTGTTGCCGGCCAGGGCCGGCAGGCCGTAGTTGATCACCGAGGCGCCTGCCGGGGAATTCAGCGTGGCGCCGGTGTCGAGCAGCGAGGTGGTGTTGAGCAGCCAGGCCAGGTCGCGCAGCACCGAGGCCTTGAGCTGCTGCAGGCTGAGCACGCGCTTGTCGGGGGCTTCCTGCGGGTTGCCCGGCTCGTCGTCGGTCAGGCGATCCAGCAGCGAGGGCTGCAGGCGGTCGCGGGTGGCGATCTCGGCTACCACTGGAACATCCCTGTGAACATTTTCTGGTCTTCGAAGCCGGTGTCGCAGGACGCGCTCGGCGTGGGCGTTGAGGCTTCCAGGCCGGCCGGGGTCAGGCGCACGGCGCGCGAGGTTTTCAGGCATTCGCCCTTGAGCGTCGGGTGGGGTTGCACGTGGGTCACCAGCACGATCGGCACGCCGTCGAACTGCTCGACCCGGGCCTTGCCGGCGCGGTCGGGGCTCAGGCCGCAGGGCCATGGCATGTCCAGCGCCAGGCGTTGTTCGCCGCGATCGAGCACGCACTGGCCGGCGTTATCGGTCAGCTTCACAGTCTGCCCGCCCAGGTTCGCCTGGCTCAGCAGTTCGGCGTCGGCGCAGGCGCTCAGGGCCAGCAGCAAGGCACCGACCAGGGCCACGCGCTTCATGTCAGCTCCCAGAACCAGACCTGTTTCGACTGGTAGTTCTGATCGGAGAAGCCCCTGGTCAGGCCGCGGTTCCACAGGTCGATATGGTCGCCCGTGCGGTTTTCCTGGCTTTGCCCGGTGCGGGCGAAGCAGTCCTTGTAGAAGATGATCCCGATCTTGGCTTTGAGCTTGTCGCGTTCCTGGGCGCTGCCGCCGATGCGCTGCGGGCGTCCCAGCTGGCGCTCCAGCCAGTTGGCCAGGGATTCGGCGCCACGGGCATGGCCATGGGCGCACTTGGGTTCGGTATAAGTCGATTTGTTGACCTTGAGGCTCATCTCTCCGTTGAGCGCGATGCTCATGCGGATGGCGCACTGATTGTCCCACGGGCCATCGCAGGGCGAGGACACCTTCGGATAGGCATTCCACAAGTTGATGAAAGAAGGCTTGGCCATGATGTTCACCGTGGGCGGGTGAGGCGTGGGGAAGGGCCCCCGCGCCGCCTGGGGCGGCACGGGCGCGGTCGGTCAGATCTTGACGTTGGAGCGGATGTTCCAGCCGTACTTGATCGGGCCGCCTTCCTTGGTGCCGTCGGCCTTCTGCGGCTGATAGTCGACGGTGACCTTGGCGAAGTTCAGGGTCACGTTCTCGGTCAGGCGGTCGTCGCTGCCCGAGCCGCCGGTGCTCAGCGAGCTGACGATCACCTCTTCGAGGTTGATGATCAGGTACTCGACCTGGCTTTCACCGCCGGCCTTGCGCACGGTCAGCTTGACCTTGTCGATGTGCTTGCCGCTGGAGCAGTGGGCCATCAGGTTGGGGCTGGACTTGTCGATGTACTTGGTGATCGACAGGTCCTGGATGTTGACCTTGCCCGAACCGCCGCCGCTGCCCATGTGCATGTTGCCGGACTGGGACATGCCCCAGCTCCAGTTCAGGACGTCGATTTCGTCCTTGTGGGCCTTGTCGTGGGACTCGCCCTTGATGTCGCCGATCTTGATGAAAATATCTACAGCCATGATGTCCTCGGGATTTCGCGTCGGTTAGCGGTAGTAGTGGCTAATCGCGGGCAAGCCCACTCCCACTGTGGGAGCGGGCTTGCCCGCGATGATCAGGCCCCTTTGGCCGAAGGCAGCTTCGACACCAGGCGCAGCGACACGGTCAGCCCTTCGAGCTGGTAGTGCGGGCGCAGGTAGAAGCGCGAGTTGTAGTAACCCGGGTTGCCTTCGACTTCCTCGACCACCACTTCGGCGGCCGCCAGCGGGTGCTGGGCCTTGGTGGTCTCGGTGGAGTGCGCCGGGTCGCCGTCGACGTAGTTGAGGATCCAGTCCTGCAGCCAGCGCTGCATCTCGTCCTTTTCCTTGAACGAGCCGATCTTGTCGCGAACGATGCACTTCAGGTAATGGGCGAAGCGGCAGGTGGCGAACAGGTACGGTAGGCGCGCGGCCAGGTTGGCGTTGGCGGTGGCGTCCGGGTCGTCGTATTCGGCCGGCTTCTGCAGCGACTGCGCACCGATGAAGGCGGCGAAGTCGGTGTTCTTCTTGTGCAGCAGCGGCATGAAGCCGTTCTTGGCCAGCTCCGCCTCGCGGCGATCGGAGATGGCGATCTCGGTCGGGCACTTCATGTCCACGCCACCGTCGTCGGTGGGGAAGGTGTGCGCCGGCAGGCCTTCGACTTCGCCGCCGGATTCCACGCCGCGGATGCGCGAGCACCAGCCGTAGTACTTGAACGAGCGGTTGATGTTCACCGCCATGGCATAGGCGGCGTTGGCCCAGGTGTACTTGCTGCTGTCGGCGCCGTCGGTGTCTTCCTCGAAGGCGAACGCTTCCACCGGGTCGGTCTTGGCGCCGTAGGGCAGGCGCGCCAGGAAGCGCGGCATGGTCAGGCCGATGTAGCGCGAGTCTTCCGATTCACGCAGCGAACGCCAGCCGGCGTATTCCGGGGTGGTGAAGATCTTGGTCAGGTCGCGCGGGTTGGACAGCTCCTGCCACGAGCCCATGCCCATCACCGTCGGCGAAGCGGCGGAGATGAATGGCGCGTGCATCGAGGCGCAAACTTTGGATACCTCGCCCAGTAGCTCGACATCGGGTGGCGACTGGTCGAAGTAGTAGTCGCCCACCAGGCAGCCGTAGGGTTCGCCACCGAACTGGCCGTATTCCTCTTCGTAGAGCTTCTTGAAGATCGGGCTCTGGTCCCAGGCGGTGCCCTTGAATTTTTTCAGGGTCTTGTGCAGGTCGTTCTTCGAGATGTTGAGCACGCGGATCTTCAGCTGCTCGTCGCTCTCGGTGTTGTTGACCAGATAGTGCAAGCCGCGCCAGGCGCTTTCCAGCTTCTGGAAGTCATCGTGGTGGATGATCTGGTTGACCTGGGCGGTGAGCTTGGCGTCGATGGCGGCGATGATCTGCTCGATCGAACCGATGGCATCGTTGGACACCAGGCTGGTCTGCGCCAGGGCCTGTTCGGCGAGGGTGCGCACGGCGCTCTCGACGGCTTCCTTGGCCCGCTCGGTCTTGGGCTTGAATTCCTGCAGCAGCAGGCTGGCGAACTCGCTCGGGTCCTGGGTGGCCGCCTGGGGGGCCTGGCTGTCGCGCAACGGATCGTTCATGGTCGGTCTCCTCAGGCCTTCGGCTCGGTGTCGGCAGGTTTCGGCGCGCTGGCCAGGGCCTGGAGCAGGGCCGGGTCCTTGATGGCCTTGAGGATGATGTCCTCGGCGCCGGTCTTGCCGTCCATGTAGGTCAGCAGGTTGGCCAGCTGGGTGCGGGCCTCGAGCAGCTGGTTCAGGGCATCGACCTTGCGTGCCACGGCGGCGGGGCTGAAGTCGTCCATGCTCTCGAAGGTGATGTCCAGGCTCAGGTTGCCTTCACCGGTCAGCTCGTTGGGCACATTGAACGCCACGCGGGGCTTCATGGCCTTCAGGCGCGAGTCGAAGTTGTCGACGTCGATCTCCAGGAACTTGCGGTCGGCCACGGCCGGCAGCGGCTCGGCGGGCTTGCCGGCGAGGTCCGAGAGCACGCCCATGACGAAGGGCAGCTGGACCTTCTTCTCGGCGCCGTACAGCTCGACGTCATATTCGATCTGTACCCGCGGCGCACGGTTGCGCGCGATGAATTTCTGGGAGCTGTCTTTCGCCACGTTGTTCCTCCTGGTCGCCGGTACGGCGGCTCTGCTTGTTGCGGGCGTCGGTGTTTAGGCGGCCGGAACGACGTCAGTCGTGTTCCGGACCACGCAGGTTCTCGAATTGCGACATGCCATCGGGGATCAGGTCGCGGACGATGGTCGCGAAGTCGGCATTGACCAGGTTCTTCGCCCGGCGCAGCAGCACCGGCAGCGGGCTGGAGGGCTCGTGGCGGGCGTAGTACTGGAGCAGGCGCTCAAGGCTCTGCAGCACGTCGTCGCGGCTGTTCACCTCGCCGGGGCGTGCTGTGGGGCGTGGCGCGGCGACGGGCTGTGGGTTGTCATGGGCGCCGGGCGCTGTCGCTTCGTCCAGGCTCGCGCTGACGGGCGCCGAGCCTTCCGGGCTGTAGTCGGCCAGCACCTGCTGGACCTGACGCAGCGGCTGGCGCAGGGCGGATAGGTCGACGCCGCTGGCCGAACCGACCTGGTCGTTGACCCGGCTCTCGATGGTGTCCAGGGCTTCGCGGGCCAGCTGTAGGGCCTGGCGGCATTGCGCAAGCTGCTCGGGGTCGGCGTCGCGCAGGGCGGCGGCCAGTTCCTCGGCGCTCAACTGCTCACTGGCGAAGTGCTGCACGCCTGCCGCATGCAGGGCGGCGCGCAGGGTGACCGGGCCGAAGGCGCGCGAACGCACAAGCACGGCGTCGCGCAGCAGGGCGATGTTGGTGTCGCAGGTGAGGCCGGCCAGGGCGTTGACGCGCACGGTGGGGTCGTTGTCGTCGGCGGCATCCAGTTGCGGGTGCAGGTGCAACCAGTATTCGCCCAGCAGGTCGCGGATCAGTTCAAGACTCGCGGCCAGGCCCGGCAAGCCGTGCAGGGCCAGGTTGGCCTGAACCAGGAAGTGGGTGATGCGCAGGTCCTTGCTGCGTTGCAGCAGGCCGGTGCAGGCCTGTTCGATGTCACGCCACTGCGGCGGCTCGGCCGGCTGCACGGCGTCGCCCATCACGCGCTCGGGGCGCCCCTGGGCATCACGTTCCAGTTGCAGGAAATCGGCATCGTATTCGAGGTCGTCGCCGCACGGGAAGTCTGCGGAAACAGCGGCGAGCAGCTGCGGTGAGTTCACCAGAAATCGATCTCCATATCGGCCCTTGGTGAGGGCTTTGTTCGCGACAAGTTGCAAATGTGAAGTGGCGCACAAACTTGTCAAAGAATGCGAAGTTGATATCACTGTGATATCACTTTGGCACTCTTAAGTTGCGCATTTATGGTTTATTTCCAAATTGCTGTCAAGGTAAGCTACGCGCCGCGAAGGGTGACTGTGAACCAGTTGGCAGGTAGTCGTGTCCATTGGTCAGGTGCCATCAAAGTGCCTTGCCGATAGGGTTTAATACGACCTTTCCGGGAAGCGAATTTCGGTGTGATGCCCAGTATTTACAAGGGTTTAGCCGGAAAGCGGGGTCGGGCTCGCGAATCCACTCAAATGGATGTGTGAGTGTTTCATATATATGCAAGGAGGCGTGATGGCACTTTGCCTGACCATTACCAGTTATCACAAGATAACCCCTGGGCAATGCCCGGAGAAGTTGCTGGAAAACGGTGCCATCAGCGTAGGTCGTGCGGCGGATAATGACTGGGTACTGCCCGATCCCGAACGCCTAGTTTCTTCGAAACATTGTGTGATCCAGTTCAAGGACGGCCGCTACTACTTGACCGATAACAGCACCAACGGCGTGGAACTGGTGCATGCCGGTATTCGCCTGCGTCGCGGTAACAGCGAACCGTTGATGGACGGTGAAGTTATTCGAATTGGCGATTACGAGATCCAGGCGCGCATCGATGCCGGCCTGTCGATCCCGGTTGCCGGGCAGCCGCAGGCCCATAGTTTCGAAGCCTTGATGGCCAACCAGGCGGCCGCCCCGAGCGCGCCCATCGTCGGCGCGCCGGCCGCGTTTCTGCAGGGGGCCTCGAGCCACGACACCCTGCCGGACCTGTTCGATTTTCTCGGCCCTTCCAGCGTGCCGCCGGCCAGCCAGCCGGATCATGTCCCCGCCCAGCAGCATGACTTTCGCCCACCCACGCCAGTGGCGCCGCCGCCCGCGCCGGTGCCGGCCGCCATGCCCGCCGCGCCGGGCATGATCCCCGACGACTGGAACCTGCTCGACGAAACGCCCGCCGTTGCTCCCCAGCCTGCGCCTGTCATCGCGCCGCCCCTGCCAGAGCCGGTAGCGCAGGTGGCACCGGTCGTCACGCCTGCGCCGCCCACTGCCGTGTCGGCACCTGCGCCTGGCCCGGCTGACGCCAGCGATGCGTTGCTGCAGGCCTTCCTGCGTGGTGCAGGTATCGAGCACCTGCGCATCGATGCGGCCGATGCCGCCGCGCAGATGGAGGCGGTCGGGCGTAGCTACCGCCTGATGGTCGAAGGCCTGATCGATGTGCTGCGCGCGCGCAGCAGCCTGAAGGGCGAGTTCCGCATGCAGCAGACCACCATCGCCCCGGTGCGCAACAACCCGCTGAAATTCGCCCCCAACGCCGACGAAGCGCTGCTGTTGCTGCTGCGCGAGGGCAACCAGGCGTTCATGGCCCCGGACCAGGCGGTGCGCGACAGTTTCGACGACCTGCGCGCCCACCAGCTGGCGGTGATGGCGGGTGTCGAGGCGGCCATCAAGCACTTGCTCAAACGCTTCGAACCCGCTCGCCTGGAGCAGCGCCTGGCGCCCGCCGCCGGGCTGGCCAAGCTGTTCGGCGGCTCGCGCCAGGCCCACTGCTGGCAGCAGTTCACCGAGCTCTATAGCCAGATTTCCCGGGAAGCCGAAGACGACTTCCAGGACCTGTTCGGCCGCGAGTTCAGCCGCGCCTACGAGGCCCATAGCCAACGCATGCAACGCTCCTGAGGCCAACGCCCGGAGCACAGGAAGAACACAGAACGTCATGAGGACGAGGATGAGTGCAACGAGACTGATCGCAGCCCTGGCCATGGTGCTGCTCAGTGCCTGCAGCAAGGACAGCCCGGTCGAGCCCGCCGTTACCGACGCGGCGCCGCCGGCCACGGGTATCACCCTGTACTTCAGCGCCGCGGCCGGGCTCAACCCCGGCGCCAGCGGCACGCCCGCGCCGGTGCGGGTGCGCATCTACGAGTTGAAGAACAGCGCCGTCTTCGCCCGCGCCGACTATTTCGCATTGGCAGAACGCGCCCAGGCGACCCTGGCCGCCGACCTGATCGACCAGGACGAGGTCCTGCTCCAGCCGGGCGAGCAACTGCGCCTTGAGCGTCCGCTCGACCCGGCCACGCGCCAGGTCGGCCTGGTGGTCGGCTACCGCGAGGTTGACCAGGCCCGGTGGCGCAGCGTGCTGCCGGTGCCGCCCCGCGACTATCAGATCAGCCTCGATGTGCGCGCCGTGCGCAGCGCCGTGGCCACCCCACAACCTGAGCCTGCCCGCTAGGCAATCGGAGAACCCATGTCCTGGAACAATCGCGTGGTCTGGTCGGAAGGGATGTTCATCACCACCCAGCACTTCCAGCAACACGACCGCTACCTGGAGAACTTCGTCGACGCTCGCAGCCGGCCGCTCCACGCCGCCGCCTGGGGCTTTTCCGAGCTGCTGGTCGACCAAGGCCTGCTGGCCCAGGGCAAGCTGGCGATCCTCAGCGCCCGTGGCCTGCTGCCGGACGGTACGCCGTTCGACATCCCGCGTGACGACCTGCCGCCCGCGCCGCTGGAGATACCCGATGACCTGCGCAATGGCGTGATCTACCTGGGCCTGCCGCTCAAGCGTGCCGGTGCCCGCGATACCGTCGACGACGGTGAAGCGCCTGACGGTGCGCGCTATGTCAGCCGTATCAGCGAGGTCCGCGACGACAACGCCCCGTTCGAGAACCGCGCGCCGTTGGCCCTGGGCAGCCGCGCCCTGCGCCTGCTGCGCGCCGAGGACGGCCTGAGCGACTATGCCGCGTTGGGTGTGGTGCGCATCCGGGAAAAGCGCGCCGACCGCGCCCTGGTGCTGGATGACGGCTACATCCCGCCGCTGCTCGACGTAACCGCCAGCAACCTGCTGTCGGGGTTCCGTGGCGAGCTGCTCGGCCTGCTGCACCAGCGCGGCGAGGCCCTGGCCGGGCGCGTGGTGGCCTCGGCCAACGGCGGTGCCTCGGAGATCGCCGATTTCATGCTGCTGCAACTGGTCAACCGCGCCCAACCGCTGGTCGAGCACCTTAACCAGCTGACGCCGCTGCACCCCGAGCGGTTGTACAGCGAGCTGGTGGCCCTGGCCGGCGAGTTCGCCACCTTCACCCGCGAAGGTCGTCGCCCCGAGGCATACCCGGTGTATCAACACGACGACCTGGCGGCCACCTTTGCACCCGTGCTGGCCGCCCTGCGCGAGGCCCTGTCGATGCTGATCGACAGCAAGGCCGTGGCCATCCCGCTGGTCGAGAAGGCCTACGGCATCCATGTCGGCATGCTGGCCGACCGCAGCCTGCTCGACAGCGCCAGCTTCGTCCTGGTAGTGCGCGCCGATGTGCCCAGCGAGACCCTGCGCAGCCGCTTCGGCCAGCAAAGCAAGATCGGCGCGGTGGAGCACATCCGCGACCTGGTCAACCTGCAGTTGCCGGGCATCGGCCTGTTGCCGCTGCCGGTGGCGCCACGGCAGATTCCGTTCCATGCCGGCTCCAGCTATTTCGAGCTCGACCGAGGCAGCGAACACTGGAAGCAGCTGCAGCATTCCGGTGGTTTCGCCTTCTACGTCGCCGGCGAGTTCCCCGGCCTGAACCTGGCCTTCTGGGCCATTCGAGGATAAGCCGCGATGCAATCGGACGATCCGTTGGCCAATGACCGCACTCAGTTCATGCCGCGCCCCGGTGGCCGTGGCCCGCAGCCGGCAACGCCAGCATCGGCGCCGCCAGCGCCGCCACTGAACGTGCCGGCCGAACCACTGGCGCCGGGCCAGGCGGTGGGCATGAACCCGCTGGAGCAGGCGGCCGGCCCGCTGCTGGCGTTGCTCACCCGCTTGCGCAACACCATCGCCCACCCGGCACCTGCCAGCCTGCGAGCGCAGCTGCTGGCCTACCTGCGTCAGTTCGAGGAGCGCGCCGAGGCCGCAGGGGTCGCGCGCAACGAGGTGCTGCTGGCGCGCTACGCCCTGTGCACCGCGCTCGACGAGGCCGTGCTCAGCACGCCGTGGGGCAGCGCCAGCGACTGGGGCAAGCAGAGCCTGCTGATCACCGTGCACAACGAGGCCTGGGGCGGCGAGAAGGTGTTCCAACTGATGGAGCACTGCCTGCAGAGTCCGCGTGAGCGCTTGCACCTGCTGGAGCTGTTGTACCTGTGCACCAGCCTTGGTTTCGAAGGCCGCTACCGGGTGATGAACGGTGGCCGAGCTCAGCTCGAGGCCCTGCGCGAGCGCACCGCCGCGACCATCCGCAGCGCCCGTGGCGATATCGAGCGCGAGCTGTCGCCGCACTGGCGCGGCGTTACCGTGACCCGTGATCGCCTGGCGCAGTTCGTGCCGCCCTGGGTCGGCCTGGCCCTGGCCCTGGCGTTGCTGTTGCTGGTGCTGTTCGGCCTGCGCCTGAAACTGGCCGCCGACGCCGAGCCGGTGTTCCGTGGCATCCATGCCCTGGGCGAGATCCCGGTGCAGGCCATGGACCGTCCGGTGGTGCAGCCCAAACCTGTCGAGCGACCGCGCCTGGCCGGTTTCCTGGCCGAGGACATCAAGGCCGGGCGGGTCGCCGTGGAGGACGCGGTGGACCGCTCGGTGGTGACCATCCGCGGCGACGAGCTGTTCGCCTCGGCCAGCGCCAGCATCAAGGGTGACTTCGAGCCGTTGATGCTGCGCATTGCCGACGCCGTCGCCAAGGTCAAGGGCAACGTCAAAGTCACTGGCCACAGCGACAACCAGCGCATCGCCACGCTGCGTTTCCCGTCCAACTGGGCGTTGTCCCAGGCCCGTGCCGAGGAGGTGAAGAACCTGCTCGCCGCCCGCACCGGCCAGCCTGGGCGTTTCAGTGCCCAGGGCCTGAGCGACACCGAGCCGCTGGCGTCGAACGACAGCGCGCAGGGCCGGGCGAAGAATCGCCGGGTTGAAATCACCGTTCTGGCGGAGGGCGTCGAGTGAAGGCGTTTTTCAGTTTTGTCATTCGCTGGGTGGTCCCGGTGCTGGGCCTGCTCGCCCTCAGCCTGATCATCTGGTTCCTCGGTCCGCTGCTCGATGCGCTGGTGCCGGCCGCGCCGCGCCTGGTGCTGATCGTCCTGCTGTTCGCGGTGTGGATCGCCTACCGCGTGTGGCGCATCGTCCAGGCCCGGCGCCAGGCGGCCAAGGTGATGCAGAGCCTGGCTGCCGAGACCGCGCCGGACCCTGCCGGCGTTGCCACCGCCGAAGAGCTGGCGACCCTGCGCCAGCGCATGGACGAGGCCCTGACGCTGCTGAAGAAGGCGCGCCTGGGCGGTGACGAGCGACGCAACCTGTACGAATTGCCGTGGTACGTGATCATCGGCCCACCCGGCTCGGGCAAGACCACCGCGCTGGTCAACTCCGGCCTGCACTTCCCGCTGGCGGCGCAGCTGGGCGAGGGCGCCATCCGTGGCGTGGGCGGCACGCGCAACTGCGACTGGTGGTTCACCGACCAGGCCGTGCTGCTGGACACCGCCGGCCGCTACACCACCCAGGACAGCCATGCCCAGGTGGACAAGGCGGCCTGGCTGGGCTTCCTCGACCTGCTCAAGAGCCAGCGTTCACGCCGGCCCATCGATGGCGCCTTCATCGCCATCAGCCTGTCCGACCTGCTGCTGGGCAGCGACGCCGAGCGCGCCGCCCACGCGGCGGCGATCCGCACCCGCATCCAGGAGTTGTACAGCCAGCTGGGCGTGCGTTTCCCGATCTACCTGATGCTGACCAAGCTCGATCTGGTGCCGGGCTTCATGGAGTTCTTCGACAACCTGAGCAAGGAAGAGCGCGCCCAGGTGTGGGGCATGACCTTCCCCCTGGATGACGGCCAGCACGGCGATGGCCCGCTGGCCCAGTTCGGCAGCGAGTTCGCCCTGCTCGAGCAGCGTCTCAACGAGCGTCTGGTGGAGCGCCTGCAACAGGAACGCGACCCGGCGCGGCGCGATCTGGTCTACGGCTTCGTCCAGCAGTTCGCTGCCTTGCGCGGCAATCTCAAGACCTTCCTCGACGGCATCTTCAAGCCCAACGCCTTCGAAGCCCGCGCGCTGCTGCGCGGCGTGTACTTCACCAGCGGCACCCAGGAAGGCAGCCCCATCGACCGTTTGATCGGCAGCATGGCCCAGAGCATGGGCCTGGACCGTGCCCACCTGGCGCGGCAGAACGGCACCGGGCGCAGCTACTTCATCGAGAAGCTGTTCAGCGCCGTGGCCTTCGCCGAACGCGGCCTGGTTGGCAGCAACCCCAAGGTCGAGCAGCGGCGCAAGTGGATCGCCCGCGGTGCCCTGGCCCTGAGCGTGGCCCTGGTGCTGGTGGTCGGCACCTTGTGGACCCTGAGCTACCGCGCCAACCAGCAATACATCGCCGAGGTCGACGGCCGCCTCAAGCCACTGGGCAAGAGCGTGCAGGAACTGAGCCCGGCCCAGCGCAACGTGGTCGACGTCCTGCCGTTGCTCAACGGCGTGCGCCGCCTGGCCGAGGATCCGCCCGGCTGGGCCGAAGGCTTCGGTCTGTACCAGGGCGACATGCTCGAAGGTGAGTCGGACAGCGTCTACCGCAAGCTGCTGATCGCTATCTTCGCCCCGCGCCTGGTCACCCGCATCGAAGAGCAGCTGTATGCCGGCGGCCCGTCCGACTACCTCTACGAGGGGCTCAAGGCCTACCTGATGCTGGCCGACGGCGAACACTACGACGCCGAGTTCATCAAGGCCTGGGTCACCCTCGACTGGGAACGCAGCCTGCCCCGCGACCTGGCGCCGGACCTGCGCCAGGCCCTGGAGCAGCACCTGGCGGCGCTGTTCGACAAGCGCCCGCCCAATGCCCGTCTCGACCAGCGCCTGATCGACGACACCCGTCGCCAGCTGCAACAGCTGCCGGTGGCCCAGCGCGTCTACGACCGGGTCAAACGCCAGAAACTGCCGACCGGGGTCGGCGACTTCCGGGTCAGCGACGCCGCCGGCCGCGATGCCGCGCTGGTGTTCCGCTTCAAGAATGGCAAGCCGCTGAGCGAGCCGCTGCCGGGCATCTTCACCGTCGAGGGCTACCGCAAGGCATTCCTCGCCGCCAGCCTGGCCCACAGCGAGACCTTGGCCGAGGAGCGCTGGGTGCTGGGCCGCGAGGCCAGCGAATCGGGCGATGCCAAGCGCCTGGCCGACGATGTGCTGCAACTGTACTACCAGGACTACATCCGCCATTGGGATGCGCTGCTGACCGACCTGGACTTCGTGCCGATCACCAGCGTCGGCCAGGCCGCCGATGTGCTGCGGGTGCTGTCCGGGCCGACCTCGCCGATGAAGAAACTGCTGCAGGCGGTCGCCAAGGAGACCAACCTGGCGCAGCCGAGCACCCTCGACAAGGTCCAGGCCAAGGCCGAGCAGGCCGGTGTCGACCAGCTGCGTCAGCGCCTCGGCGGCCTGCTCGGTGATGCGCCGCTGCCCAGCGACAATCCGGCTGCCCGTGAGGTGGACCCGGTGACCGCGCACTTCGCCGAGCTGGCCGCGCTGGTGGAAACCGGCGAAGGACAACCTGCGGCCATCGATGGCCTGCTCACCGACCTCAATGTCCTGTACGTGCAGGTCAGCGCCATGGTCGGCGCCAGCGGTGACGCGCTGTTGGGCGAGGCCAAGAACCAGGCCCAGGCCGCCGCGCAGCGTGTCGCCCTGGGGGCGGCGCGCCAGCCCAAGGTGGTGCAGAACCTGGTGGGGTCGGTGCTTGGGTCGACCCACAACATCGTCATGGGCGGCGTACGCAACCAGCTCAATGCCGCCTGGACCAGCGAGGTGGTGAACGTCTACCGCCAGTCCCTCAGCGGCCGCTACCCGCTGGTGGCCGGCAGCACGCGGGACGCCACCCTGGAGGACTTCGGCCTGTTCTTCGGCGTCGGCGGGGTGATGGACAACTACTTCCGCAAGTACCTGCAACCCTACGTCAACACCTCGAGCACGCCGTGGAGCTGGCAGCCGGGCGCGGCGCAGAAGCTGGGGATCAACAGCAACGTGCTGTACACCTTCCAGCGCGCGGCGAGCATTCGTGATGCGTTCTTCCGCAACAGCAACGGCGTGCAGCCGGGCGTGCGCTTCGAACTCAAGCCGGTGGCGATGGACGCGACCATCACCCAGTTCCTGCTCGACCTCGATGGCCAGCAGGTCAGCTACGACCACGGTCCGAGCCGGCCGGTGGCGTTGCAGTGGCCGAACCCCAACAGCATCGGCGTGGTGCGCCTGTCGATCTCGCCGCCTTCGGCCACCGGCCGTTCCGGCCTGACCGTGGAAGGCCCCTGGGCCTGGTTCCGCCTGCTCGACCAGTCCGACCTGGTGGCCGGCAGCTCGCCGGAACGCTTCAACCTGCGCCTGCGCGTCGATGGCGCCAGCGTGTCCTACGAGCTGCGTGCCAGCAGCGCTTTCAACCCGTTCCGCAGCCGAGTGCTCAGCGGTTTCAGCCTGCCGGAGCACCTGTGAACGACGTGGGTTTCTACGGAAAACTGGCCAGCCGAGGCGACTTCGTCAGCCGCGGCCTTCCAAACAGCTTCATCCAGCCCTGGGACCAGTGGCTGGCGGCGGGGATGCAGGCCAGCCAGCAGGCGCTGGCCGAGCGATGGCTCGAGGCCTACCTGGTCAGCCCCTTGTGGCGTTTCGCCTTGGCGCCGGGATTGTGCGGGCCCGAGGCGGTCATCGGCGTGCTGATGCCAAGCATCGACCGGGTCGGGCGGTATTTTCCGCTGACCGTGGCCCAGGTGCTGGAGCCGGGGCAGCCATTGGCGCCTGTGGTGGCCGGGGCCGAGGAGTGGTTCGAGGCGGTCGAGGAGGCATTGCTGGCGACGCTTGAACCGAGTGCTGCCTTTGAAGAGTTCGAGGCTGTTTTGCAGCCTTTTCGCGACGCGAGGCCGCTCCTACAGGGACCTCAAGTGACTGTCGGTGGGTTGCAGCGCTTGGATGCGACCACGCCGCAGGGGCGCGCACTGGCCTTGGCCGAATGCGCCTGCGAGGGCATGAGCCTGTGGTGGGGCCGGGGTTCCGAACGTATCGCCCCGGGTCTGATGCGCTGCGCGGGCCTGCCGCGCAGCGAGGACTTCGCCGGGTTTCTCTTGGGTAGCGAGGCGCGCAGCGAATGACCGACCTGCAGTACACCGCGGCCAGCTACAGCCATGTCGGCATGGTGCGCAAGATCAACGAGGATGCCTGCCTGGAGTTGACCTGGGCAGGCCTGTGGGCAGTGGCCGACGGCATGGGCGGCCATGCGGCGGGCGACTATGTCAGCAGCCTGGCCATGGACAGCCTGCGCAGCCTGCCGAGGCTCGACTCGCTCGACGACTTCAGCGGCGAGGTGCGCGACGGCCTGGCCTGGGTCAACGGCATGGTGCGCGAGGAAACCGTGCGCCGTGGCGTGGCGATGATGGGCAGCACCGTGGTGGTGCTGGCGGCGCGTGGCGACCAGGCTATCGGCCTGTGGGCCGGCGACAGTCGTCTGTACCGCTTGCGCGATGGCCGCATCGAGCGCCTCAGCCACGACCACAGCTACGTCCAGGAGCTGCAGGACAGCGGCCTGCTCAGCGAGGCCGAGGCGCGGGTGCATCCGCGCGGCAACATCGTCACCCGCGCCATCGGCGTCGAGGATGACCTCGACCTGCAGGCCGTGGCCCTGCAGGTGCGGCCTGGCGACACCTACCTGCTGTGCAGCGATGGCCTGAACAAGACCGCCGAGGACCACGAGATCGCCGAGGTGCTCGGCCACGCCGACCCCTACGAGGTGGTCCGCAGCCTGGTGCACCTGGGGCTGACCCGGGGCGCGCCGGACAACATCACCGCAGTGGTCGTCAAGGTGAACTGAAGACATCATGGACATGCAGATCCCCGGATTCGATATCGAGCGCGAGCTTGGCCAAGGCGCCATGGCCAGCGTGTACCTCGCCACCCAGCGTTCCCTGCAGCGCAAGGTGGCGCTGAAGATCATGGCGGCGAGCCTGGCCGCCGACCCGACCTTCTGCGAGCGCTTCCTGCGTGAAGGACGCACCCTGGCGCGGCTGGCGCACCCGAACATCGCCACCATCCACGACATCGGCAATGTCGGCGAGCTGTACTACATGGCCATGGAGTACCTGCCCAGCGGCACGCTCAAGGAGCGCATCGCCGATGGGCTGACGCCCGGGCAAGGCCTCGCCTACGTGCGCCAGATCGCCCAGGCGCTGGGTTATGCCCATGCCGAGGGCCTGGTGCACCGCGACGTCAAGCCGGCCAACATCCTGTTCCGCGCCGACGGCACCGCGGTGCTGTCGGACTTCGGCATCGCCAAGTCGCTGGATGACCGCACCCAGTTCACCCAGGCTGGCTTCGCCGTCGGCACGCCGAGCTACATGAGCCCGGAGCAGGCGCGCGGCATGGAGATCGACGGCCGCGCCGACCTGTATGCGCTGGGCGTGGTGCTCTACGAGATCCTGGTCGGCAAGCTGCCTTATAGCGGCACCGACGCGCTGTCCACGGCGTTGGCGCACCTGACCGAGCCGCTGCCGGAGTTGCCCATCGAGCACGGCCGCTACCAGGACATCCTGCGTGGCCTGCTGGCCAAGGACCCCAATGAGCGTTTCGCCGATGCGGCGGCGTTGCTGGCCGCGCTGGACCGCCTGACGGTCCAGGCGCCGGTCGAGGACAACGACAGCACATTGGTGCGCCCGCTGCCGATCCCGCCGCCGGCCACCACCCCGCAACCGGTGTCCATCGACATTCCGCAAGCCCTTCCTGTGGCCGAGCCTGTACGGCGGCCCGAACCCAAGCCTGCTCCCGCCGTGAAGTCCGGATCGAACAAACCGGCCAAGGCCGTGCTGGCGGTGGCGATCGCGGCGGCGCTGGGATTGGGTGGTGCGTTCTTCTGGCTGCTCGGCGGCAGTGACGCGCCCGCGCCAGAAACACCGGTGGCGCAGACGCCCGCCGACAGCGTGGCTCCCGCCGAACCCAAGATCACGCCTGTCGCCGCCTCGGACGATGGCCGCCCATTGCTGATGCCCGGCAAGAAGACCCTGTTCCAGCGTGTGCTGACCAAGCCCGATGCCCAGCTGGTGGCCCAGCCCGGCGATGCCTCGGGCGAGAAACTGCCGGCCTTCTCCGTACTCTACGTCTACCAGCGCAAGGATGTCGGCGGCCAGGCCTGGGTCCAGGTCGGCGCCGCCAGCGACGGCCAGCGCGATGGCTGGCTGCCGGCCGCGCAGACCAGCGACTGGAAACAGAGCCTGGTGCTCAAGTTCACCGAGCGCTCGGGCCGTTCGCCGGTGATGTTCATGCGTCAGGTGGACGATGTGCAGCACCTGCTCGACGACACAGCCCAGGCCCGCGACAGCCTGCTCAAGGCGCAGAACCACCCCGACCAGGTGCCGCAGGTGATGGCCCTGGAGCCGGCGGCCAGCGCCGTGCCGCAGAACCAGTTCTACCTGATGCCGATCTTCGACTACCGCGAAAGCTTCGACGCCGGCGGCCAGCCGGTGCAGTTGCTCAACATCGCCTCCATCGACCCCGGCGCCAGTGCCCGCGACAGCGCGCCCAAGGCGGCCGGCGTGGCGGCGGTCGGTGACAACAGCTTCCGTACCGGCATCGTCCTGGTGGTGGACACCTCGGTGTCCATGCAGCCCTATATCGACCGCGTACGCCAGGTGGTCAGCGAGCTGCAGCAGCAACTGGCGGCCCGGGGCGAGCTGGACAGCGTCAGCTTCGGCCTGGTGGGTTTCCGCAACAACATCAAGCGCACCCCGGGCCTCGAGTACCTGAGCAAGACGCTGGTCAGCCTGGAAGAGGGCCGGGATCCGGCGCGCTTCCTCAAGGCCGCCTCGCAGGTCAAGGCCACCAGCGTTTCCAGCCATTCGTTCAACGAAGATGCCTTCGCCGGGGTGATGCAGGCCGTCGAGGGCATGGACTGGTCCGGCTACGGCGGGCGCCTCATCCTGCTGGTCAGCGATGCCGGCGCACTGCGCAAGAGCGACCCGTTCAGCAGCACCCAGATGAACGAGGCCGAGGTGCGCCAGGCCGCGCTGAGCAAGCAGATCAAGATCTACGCCCTGCACCTGCGCACCCCGGCCGGGGTAAAGAACCACGGCGCGGCCGAAAGCCAGTACCGCGTGCTCACCGCCGACAGCAACCCGCAGATTGGCGACCTCTACGTCGGCGTGCCGGGGGGCGAGGTCGGCGTGTTCGGCGAGCGCGTGCGCGAGATCGGCTCGACCTTCGCCGAGCTGGTGCACCAAGTGCGCAACCAGCAACCACAGCCGGTGCCGCTGCTGACCTCGGCCTCGGGGCTGGCCGCCAAGTCCCAGGCCATCGGCTATGCCATGCACATGGACTTCCTCGGCCGCCATGGCGCGAGCCAGGCGCCGCAGCTGGTCAGTGCCTGGACCGCCGACCGCGACCTGACCAACCCGACGCT
This sequence comes from Pseudomonas sp. P65(2024), assembly GCF_057480955.1. Lineage (NCBI taxonomy): Bacteria > Pseudomonadati > Pseudomonadota > Gammaproteobacteria > Pseudomonadales > Pseudomonadaceae > Pseudomonas > Pseudomonas sp. P65(2024). Next base: position 202,740 of record NZ_JBLIYX010000004.1, on the reverse strand, counting down.
GCCCACCCTGCAGGTGTGCGTGATGCTCACCAAGCTGCAACTCAACGACTTGCAGCAGTCGCTCAAGCTGATCGTCGATGCCGCGCGCAAGACCCGCAGCTCGCCGGGCGACTTCTTCAACGAGATCGCCAGCGCCAGCGCCTATATGAGCCGCGACCCTGGCGCCCTGCGCAAGGGCGCCAACCTGGCCCAGGGCGGGGTGCTCGGCGAGTACCTCGATGGCCTGCCGTACCGCAGCAAATCCCTGAGCATGACCCAGGACTTGTGGCTGTCGCTGTCGGTGGCCGAGCAGGAGGACTTCATCGACGAGCTGGACTCGAAGATCCGCCTTTACGAGACCTTCCACAACGACATGGCCAACTGGGTGCGCTTCGGCAACGCCGAGCCGGGTGACGCCCTGTACCGTGTCCCGCTGTCGACGCTGCCGTGATGATCCGCCTGGACGGGGTGCGCAAGACGCGCGGACAAGATGCCCAGCGCTACAGCCTGCAAGTCGACCGGCTGCACCTGGCCGTCGGCGAGCGGGTGGCGCTGGTCGGCCCCAGCGGTTGCGGCAAGAGCACCTTGCTCGACCTGCTGGCGCTGGTGCTGGCGCCGGATGCGGCGCAGGGCTTCGTCCTCGGTGGCGAGGATGTCGCCGGGCTGTGGCGCGGCCGTCAGCTCGACCGCCTGGCCAGCTGGCGCAGCCGTCACCTTGGCTACGTGCTGCAGGCGGGTGGGCTGCTGGGTTTTCTCGATGTGCGCGGCAACATCCGCCTGCCACGCCAGTTGCTGGGGCTTGGGGATGACGGCAGCGTCGAGCGTCTGGCCGAAGCGCTGGATGTGCACGACCAGCTGGGCAAGAAACCTGCCGCCCTGTCCCTCGGCCAGCGTCAGCGGGTCAGCTGCGCCCGCGCCCTGGCCCATGCCCCGACGCTGCTGCTGGCCGATGAACCGACCGCCGCGCTGGACCCGGTCAACGCCGAGCGGGTGATGCAACTGTTGCTGCGCGAGGCCGAGGCGCGCCAGGTGACCTGCGTGGTCGCCACTCACGACGAGGCCCTGGCCCGCCAGGCCGGGCTGACGGTGCTGCGCATGGCTTGCCGGCGCGAGGCCGACGGCGGCGTCACGGCAACGCTGGAGCGGGCCGCCTGATGCGCCCGCTGCTGATCGCCGGGCTGGCCTGGCAGGACTACCGCAACGATGCGCGGCTGTCGGCGTGTGGCGTGTTGGCGCTGGTGGCGGTCATCGCGCCGTTGCTGGTGCTGTTCGGCCTGAAGTTCGGCCTGGTCGGCAGCCTCACCGAGCGCCTGCAGCGCGACCCGGGCGTGCGCGAGATCATTCCCTTGGGCGGCGGGCGCTTTCGCGCCGAGTTCCTCGACGAACTGGCACAGCGTCCGGGAGTGGCCTTCGCCATCCCGCGCACCCGCCAGATCGCCGCCACCGCCGAACTGCTGTTGCCCGCCCACGGGCGTGGCCTGACGGTTGAAATGCTGCCTACCGCCGAGGGCGATCCCTTGCTGGCCCAGGTCGCTGCCCCATCGGGGCTGCAACAGGTGGTGCTGAGCTTTACCGCCGCGGAAAAGCTCGGTGCCAGGGCCGGGGACGAGCTGCAGGCCAGCTTCAGCCGCCAGCAGGCCGGGCAGATGCAATGGCGGCAGACGCGCCTTCAGGTCATCAGCGTGTTGCCCCTGGCCGCGTTCGAGCGCGATGGTCTTTTCGCGTCGTTGCAGTTGCTCGAAGCCGTCGAGGACTACCGCGATGGCCGCGCGGTGCCGGCACTGGAGTGGCAAGGCGAGGCGCAAGGCCCCCTGGCGCAGCGGGTATACCCGGCGTTTCGCCTGTATGCCCGCGAGCTGGCCGATGTCGAGCCACTGCGCCAGTTCTTCGCCGAGCGCAAGCTGCTGGTCTCGACCCAGGCCGCACAGATCGCCCAGGTGCAATCGCTCAGCCGCAACCTCGACCTGGTGTTCTGGATCATCGCCAGCCTGGCTGTGGCCGGCGCCGTGGCGGCCATCGCCGCGGGCGCGGTGGCGGCGGTGGAGCGCAAGCAGCGCGAGCTGGCGGTGCTGCGCCTGCTGGGCTTCGGCACCGCCGCGCTGCTGTTGTTCGTGGTGCTCCAGGCGCTCTACAGCGGCCTTCTGGCCGCCGCCGTGGCGGGACTGTTGTACCTGCTGGCCGAACACGGCCTGAACCGGCTTTTCATGCAGGTGCCCGGCGAGTTCGCCAGCCACCTGCTGCCCATGCACTACCTCGTTGCGTTGTGTGCCGTGCTGCTGGCCAGCACTGCCGCCGCCGCCCTGGGCGGCTGGCGGGTAGCGCGCATCGAGGCTTGCCAAGGAATACGTGATGTCTGATCGCCGTCTCGGGGCTGCCACCCTGATCCTCACCGCGCTGAGCCTGGGTGCCTGCTCCCCGGCCGATGGCGACGACAAGGCCAAGCCGGCCGTGCAGTCGCAGGCCGCAGCCGACAGCAAGTTCGACAACCCCAAGCCGTTGCCGGGCGATGTCAGCCTGCCGCTGCCCTGTGGCGGCGAACTGGTGCTGCGCAGCGTCTATGTGCTGGCCCAGGGCAGCCTCGACGACCGCGAGGTCAACCTCGGCTACCCGTTCAGCGAAGGCGAGGCCGGCTACAAACAGTCGTTCATCTCCGGTTACCGACGCGACTTCATCAACGGCCAGTTCAGCCTGCAGGACTTGGCGCCGCAGTGGCAGAAGGCGGTCGGCCCGAGCCTGCCAAAGGTCGAGAAAGGCAGCCCGCTCACGCCGATGATGTACTTCATCGGCAAGTACGAAGTGACCGCCCGCCAGTACGCCCAGGTGATGGCCCAGGCGCCGTCGCTGGCCGGCGGCGACGCGGCGCCGGCCTGCGAGGCGAACAACGACGCGGCGGGGCGCCTGCCCAAGGTCAAGCTGTCGCGCTTCGAGGCCGAACGTTTCGCCGCCGTCTACAGTGCTTGGCTGATGAAGCACCATCGCGACCTGCTGCCGGTCAGTGGCCGTGGCAGCAAGGCCGAGGACGGTGGCACCGGTTTCGTGCGCCTGCCCACCGAAGTCGAGTGGGAGTTCGCCGCCCGTGGTGGTTCGGCGGTCAGCCGCCAGGAACTGGAAGGACGGTTGTTCCCGCGCAAGGTCGAAGGCGCCGACAGTGAAGGACCGCTGGCCGACTTCGCGGTGTTCAACCAGGTCGCCGGCGGCACCGGGCAGGCGGCGCGGCTGATGCCGATCGGTACCAAGCAGCCCAACCCGCTGGGCTTGTTCGACGTGATCGGCAACGCCGCCGAGATGGTCCAGGAGTCGTTCCAGCTGGTCAACGCCGGGCGCCTGCAGGGCGCCTATGGTGGCTTCGTGGTCAAGGGCGGCAACTACCTCGAGGGCGAGGGCACCCTCTTCACCGGCATGCGCCGCGAGTATCCGCTGTTCGGCGCCGACGGCACCGAGCAGCGCAACGAGACCACCGGTTTTCGCGTAGCCATCGGTGCCCTGTCGGCCCCGCGCTCACGCTACCAGGAACTGTTCGAGCAGTGGCAGAAGGAAGGCCGGCTGGCCGGCCTGACCGACGACATCGACGCCGCCCAGGACCCGACCAAGCGCCTGGACAGCATCATCGCCGCCGCCACCGACCCGCGCCAGCAAGCCGAGCTCGGCCTGGTCAACGAAGAGCTCAAGCGCAACGTCTCGTTGATCGCCCGCCAGCGTGAAGAGGCCGCCGGCAACCTGATCCAGTCCGCCGCCCTGGTGGCCGAGACTGTCAACAACTACAACATCCGCCTGACCAACCTGCAGGCCACCCAGGCCAAGGCCGAGGCCTCGGGCGACCAGACCAGCGCGCGCATGTACGGCGCCGCCATCGCCAATGGCCGCGCCGCCCTCGACGGCGCCGTGGCGATCTACATCGACAACCTGGCCAGTGGCACGCGCTACACCGACGCGGTGATCCAGGCGCAGTTCCAGCGGGTCAAGGAAGAGCTCAATCGCAAGCCGGTCCTGGGCAACAGCCTGGTGACCCGCGCCACCCTGTTCGTCCGCCACGTCGGGGAGTACCGCCAGAACCGGCGGGCCGATCCGGCGACGATCCTCAAGGAGCTGCTGGCATCGGCCGCCCCGCGACCCTAAGGACAGCTTCGACAGAAAGGACTCCCGGGTGGCACGAAGCCTCCGGATACCGAGAAACCCCAGAAGAGAAACCAGACCATGTTCACCCGCAAACCCCTGATCACTGCATCCCAGGCCCGTACCGCGCTGCTGCTGGCAGCCGGTTTCAGCACCGTGCTGTTGAGCGGTTGCGCCAGCTCGCCCGTGTCCAAGGTCGGCGCCACGACCAAGGTCGAGTACTACCCCAACTGCTACGAGCCGGTGCAGCACCTGCGCTCCACCGACGGTGACATGACCCGCTCGGTCGCCACCGGCGCGCTGCTCGGCGCGGTCGGCGGCGCCCTGACCGGCGCCCTGGTCGACAAGGAAAACCGTGGCCGCAATGCCGCCATCGGTGCCGCCGGTGGCGCCCTGGTCGGCGGCGCGGCCGGCTACTACACCGAGCGTCAGAAGCAGATCAGCGACGACAAGCAGCGTATCGCCTCGTACGCCACCGATATCGACAAGAGCGCCGCCGACCTGGACCGCACCACCGCCTACGCCAAGTCGTCGCAGTCCTGCTACCAGCGCGAGTTCGCCAGCCTGATCCAGAACCGCAAGGCCGGCCGCATCAACGACACCGAAGGTCGCAAGCGCCTGGCCGAGATCGTTGCCGGCCTGCAGGAGTCGAACAACCTGCTGACCACCGTCAACGGCCGCCTGGGTGAGAACCTGAACAACTACACCCAGGCCTACGAGCAGGACCTCAAGCAGGTCGGCGTCGCGCGCACCGACGTGGTCGCCGTGGCCGAGCCGCCGAAAGTGGCGACCACCGGCAAGAAGAAGAACGTGAAGAAGGTCCAGCCGGCCAAGACCAACACCAAGGTGCCACAGGAAGCGGTGGCCACCGAGAAGACCCTGCAGAACGCCAACGGCAAGAAAGCCGAGGCCCAGCAAGTGGCCAAGGCGGGTACCGACCAGGTCAACGCCATGTGCCGCAACCCGGACATGGGTGACTGGGCGCCGGTGCCGTGCCCGAACGTGTGATGCCTTGAGCGCCTGTGGGATCGGGTGAACCTGTTCCCACGGGTGTGCTGCTATCTGTGTAAGGAAACCACCCCGTGACAGATCTTCTGGTCAACTCCCTGGCCAACAACTCCCAGTTCCTGGCACGCCAGCGCATCCAGGCGCGGATCAACCTGCCGCAGATGTTCGCCGCCATCGACGCCGACCCGCGTATCGTCGGTGCCGGTGTGGTGTACATCGACGCCGAATACAACATTGTCACCCTGCGTGAGTTTCAGCCGATCTGCAGCATCCGCCCCAAGCGCGTGATCCTGCGCGAGATCAAGAAGTACCAGACACCTGACCAGTACACCCAGCAGCTGCAGCACAATCCGCGCGAGTCGCGGGTGGTCAAGGAGGCGGTCAACACGACCCTTTCCTGCGCCGGCGCTGTGATCGGCTGGTTCGTGGTGTTCAGTGGCACCATTGCCGCACCTTTTTCCGGCGGTACCAGCCTGGTACTGACCTATATCGGTGGCGCCGCCGCCACCGCCAGCAGCATCCAGTGCGGCATTGGTGTAATGCGCACGGTGCGTGAAGTGACCAACCCAGCGGCCAACGATGCCCTCGATGAGAACCAGTGGTACCAGGCCGCCTCGATGGTGCTCGATGGCGTCTCGTTGCTGGGGGTCGGCGCGTCGGGCCTGAGTACGTTGAAGTACCTGCAAGTACACAAGGCCGCCACGGGGCGGAGCTGGCTGGAGTTGTCCAAGAGCCTCAGCCGCCAGCAGCGCAAGGCGCTGACCGACGAGCTGCTGTCGATCAAGCACCCGAGTCTGACGGCCAAGCAGATCAAGTTGCAGCAGGCGGCAGGGACCATGACCAAGCGCTACACCCCGACCGAGATCAGCCACGCCACGCAGACCCTGATGCGCGACTCGCTCGGTGCCACCTTCGGGTTGGCCGGGAGTGCAACGGTGCAGAGCATCGCCGTAGGGCTATACGAAGAGATCGAGTGATGATGAAGCCTGCGCAATTCCAGACTTTCATGCGCCGTTACTTCCCGACGTTCTTGCTGGGGTTTTTCATTTGCCTCCTGTCGGCGGCGTTGTCAGCAACACTGTGGATCGACAGTCACTGGCGTAATCACCCGGACAACCCCTTGTTCACCATGATGTCCAGCGCTGTGCTGGTCTTGCTGCTATGTTCCGGGCATTTCGCGATGGTCCGCGGCTTCACATGGGCAGCATGGGTGGTGCTCCCTGTACCCACAGTGGCCTTGCTGATGGCGTTGAGCTTGCTCGGTAGCGGTGTGAATGCTGTGTTGCTGGCAATTTTGCTGGCGCTGCCATTGCTCGCGCTGCTGGTTTTCAACAGCCAGCGGCATCGGGAAATGCGCCGGCGGTTGGTGGAACTGCGCAAGGTGCGGCGTTAGCGAACGGCGCTACAGCTCTGCCACCAGGGCTTCCACCTGCTCCTGCCGCTCGGCCTGGCTGACCCGCGCCCCGCTATTGAGCGTGGACCACTGCGGATGCGCCCGTGCCCTGCGCAGTGCCTCGGGCAGCTTGCCCTCGCGCCAGCCCTTGTCGTCGGCAGGGGCCAGGCGAATGCTGTCCTGCGCCGCGTGCCCGCGTCCTTCCAGGGCCGTGACCAACTGCTGCTGACGCAACGCCAGCAGGCGCAGCACGGCGTCATCCACCGTCAATTCGCGCTGGCCCTTGAGCTTGCCCATCAGGCGCGAGCCGTAGTTGCGCGCGGTCTGCAAGGCGCCGCCGGCGATGGCGCCCGCGAGCGCGGCGGCGCCCAGGGTCAGGCCGCCCACCAGCAGGTCGACGCCCGCGCCTGCCGCCGCGCCCGCCGCCACGCCGCTGCCCAGGCGCACACCGAGCAGCTTCAGGGTTTCCGGGTTGAACAGGTCGTCGCCCCAGCGGCCGTCGAGCAGCGGCAGGTCACCGGCATTGGCATCCTCGCGGCGGAACGCATAGAGCTTGAGCAGCGACTCGACACAGCGTTGCTCGCGCTGGCGTACATCCTGGCGCAGGGCTTCGATGGCCCGTGCCTCGGCGGCAGGCTCTGCCTCGACGCTGCGTCGGCAGGCGGCGCAATCGAGCAGCAGCTCGGCGATCAGGCGTTTGCCGCTGTGCCGGCGGGCCTGGCGCTGGGCCTGCTGGTCGTCGATCAGCCGTTGCAGCGCCGGGCGGGCATCTTCCAGCAGCAGTGCCAGGCTTTCGTAGAGGCGGCGCTCGCCGTCCTCGGGTGGGGCTACGCTGTCGAAGCGCACCAGCGCATGCAAGCCCAGGCGTGCCAGGGCCTCACGCCATTCCGGCTCGCGGTGCTTGCTGCTGGCGACGAAGTTGAGCACCGGCAGCAGCGGCTTGCCACAACCGGCCAGTACTTCCAGTTCGTCGCGGTACTTGGCCAGCACCGGTTCGCGGGCGTCGATCACATAGAGGCCGGCGTTGCTCGCCAGCAGTTGGCGCAGCACCTTGGCTTCCTGTTCGAAGCGCTGGCGCGCCTCGCTGCCCTGGAGGAAACGCTCCAGGCGGGCGGGGCCGTCCAGGCGTTCGCCCGGACGTTCGAGGCGCTCCAGGTAGTCGAGCAGGGCGATGGCGTCTTCCAGGCCTGGGGTGTCGTACAGCTCCAGCAGCGGCTCGCCGTCCACCGACAGGCGCGCGCCTTCCACATGGCGGGTGGTGCTGGGGCGGTGGGAGACCTCGCCGAAGCCGACGTCGCGGGTCAGGGTGCGCAGCAGCGAGGTCTTGCCGACGTTGGTGTGGCCGACCACGGCCAGTTTCAGCGGCTCAGTCATGGCCATGCTCCAGCCAGGTCACGGGCGAAGTGTCGGCGTGGGCCAGGCCCAGCCGGTCGAGGGCCTCGTGCCAATCGCCCAGGCGTGCCGCGTCCAGGACCTGGCCCGGTTGTGCCTGCAGCAGCCAGATACGGGTGGCGCCGGCATTGCGCGCCAGCTCGGCGAGCAACGCCAGGCTGCCGCGGTCCGGCGAGCGGCGTGGGTCGCAGGCGATGGCCAGGCGTGCCGGGGGGAAGCGGCTCAGTTGTTCGAGCAGCTTGTTGCGCGACTCCCGGCTGTCGAGCACGCCGGCGTGGGTGATCGACTTGGGCAGGGCGGGTGGCCAGGGGCGCTGGTCGTCCAGCTCCAGGCCGACCAGCAAGGCGCCGCTGCTGCCGCTCTCCAGCTGGCCGGCTTCGAAGCGCGGCAGGGTGTCGGGGGCAGGGTCCTGCACGCCAATGCGTTCGCTGCGCGGCATCAGCGCTTCGCGCAGCTGGGCGTAGCCGGGCAGGTCGAGGTCCAGCGTCAGGCGCTCGCGACCCTGGCGCCAGCGCCACAGGCACAATGCGGCCAGCGCCAGGCGCGGCAGCAGGCCGTAGACCAGCACCACGCCGAGCAGCCAGCTGGCCCAGGCCTGGCGCGCCAGGTCGAGCGCGGGCAGGGTGGCGCCGCTGGCGCGGATCATGGTTTCGTCCGGCACGGCGAAGCCGAGCAGCGAGGGCAGGGCGCCAAGGGCCTGGGTCAGGGTGATGAAAGGTTGCGCGGCGAGCAGCGTGGTTTCCCAGACGAACCCGTAGCGCCGGGTCGCCAGCAGGGCCAGGAGCATGCCCAGCGCGGCGAGCATCGCCAGCAGCCACAGGCCATGCACCAGCAGGCCGAGCAACCAGCGGTTCAGGCGCTGGCGCTGCAGCAGCACCAGCAACGCCGGGGCCAGCTGCGCGGCCTTGGCGTCGCGGGCCAGGCGCTCGCTCAGCCACAGCCAGAGGCGGCCCAGCGTCGCGCCCTGCTCGCCGGCAAGAAAGAAGCCCACGGCCCAGCCGAGCAGTAGCAGAAGGTTGAGCCCGAGCAGGCTGCCCAGGGCCCAGAACACATTCACCGGCCGCTGGCCGTCGCCCAGGGCCGCCAGCCCCAGGCCGGCGCCGCTGAGCACGGCCAGGAGCATCAGCGCCAGCAGCGCCAGGCGCGCGCCCTGCTTCCAGTGGCGCAGTGCCGTGTCCATGCCGTCGCGCTCGGCCAGCCACAAGGCGCGGGCCTCGATGCGCGTAGCGAGGTCGCCGCCTTGCTGGCGGGCGCGACGGTTGGCTTCCTGGTCCTCCAGGGGACCGGCGTGTTCCTCGCGCAGGCGTATCGCTTCGGTTAGCCAGCGCTTGTCGAGTGGAGTCGGTGCCGTCACAAGCTCTTCCATTGCACAGGTCAGTGCGCAAGCATAACCCACGTGCCCGGTGCTATCCTCGCCGGCATGAACACATCACTCCCCCTCAGCCTGATCGCGGCGCTCGCCGAGAACCGTGTGATCGGCATCGACAACTCCATGCCCTGGCACCTGCCGGGGGATTTCAAGTACTTCAAGGCCACCACCCTGGGCAAGCCGATCATCATGGGGCGCAAGACCTGGGATTCACTGGGGCGGCCACTGCCGGGGCGGTTGAATATCGTCGTCAGCCGTCAGCCGGGCCTGCAACTGGCCGGGGCCGAGGTGTTCGCTTCGCTGGAAGAGGCACTGGTGCGCGCCGAGCAGTGGGCGCGGGAGCAGGGCGTCGGCGAGCTGATGCTGATCGGTGGCGCGCAGCTGTATGGGCAGGCGCTGGACAAAGGGCTGGTGAGCCGGATGTACCTGACCCGAGTGGAGCTGTCTCCCGAGGGTGATGCCTGGTTCCCAGAGTTCGATCGCGGACAGTGGCAACTGAGCGCGAGTGAGCCGCAACCTGCCGAAGGACACGGGCCGGTTTATCACTTCGAAGTCTGGGACAAGGTCTGAAAACCTGGGGCTGCGCAGCAGCCCCAGCGATCTATCAGGAATGACTCAACTCAGCATGCTCATCCCCGCTCAGCACCTGCTGATCAGTCTGCTTGAGCAACTGGCTGGTAACCACCCCCGCGGTCATCGAACCATTCACGTTCAACGCCGTACGCCCCATGTCGATCAGCGGCTCCACCGAGATCAGCAAGGCTACCAGTTCCACCGGCAAGCCCATGGCCGGCAGCACGATCAGCGCGGCGAAGGTTGCGCCGCCACCCACGCCGGCCACACCGGCCGAGCTCAGGGTGACGATGGCCACCAGGGTGGCGATCCACAGCGGGTCAAAGGTGTCGATGCCCACCGCCGGAGCCACCATCACTGCGAGCATGGCAGGGTAGAGCCCAGCGCAGCCGTTCTGGCCGATGGTCGCACCGAACGAGGCGCTGAAACTGGCGATCGACTGTGGCACGCCCAGGCGCTGCGTCTGCGCCTCGATGTTCAGCGGAATGCTGGCGGCGCTGGAGCGGCTGGTGAAGGCGAAGGTCAGCACCGGCCACACCTTGCGCAGGAAGCGCAGCGGACTGACGCCGGTCAGCGCCAGGATCACCCCATGGACCACGAACATCAGGCCCAGGCCGATGTATGACACCACCACGAAGCTGCCCAGCTTGAGGATGTCCTCGAGGTTGGAGCTGGCCACCACCTTGGTCATCAAGGCCAGCACGCCATAGGGGGTGAGTTTCATCACCAGGCGTACCAGGCGCATCACCCAGGCCTGCAGCACGTCGATGGCAGACAGGGCGCGCTCGCCCTTGTCCTTGTCGTCCTTGATCAGCTGCAGCGCGGCCAGGCCCAGGAACACGGCGAAGATCACCACGCTGATGATCGAGGTTGGCTTGGCCCGGGCCAGGTCGCCCACCGGGTTGGTCGGGATGAAAGAGAGCAGCAGTTGCGGGATGTTGAGGTCGGCGACCTTGCCCGCGTAGTCGTTGTGGATGGCCTGCAGGCGGGCGCTTTCCTGGGCGCCGGCCACCAGCCCCTCGGCGGTCAGGCCGAACAGGTTGGTCAGGGCAATGCCGATCAGCGCCGCGATGGCGGTGGTCAGCAGCAGGGTGCCGATGCTCAGCACGCTGATCCGGCCCAGGCTCGAGGCGTTGTGCAAGCGCGCGACGGCGCTGAGGATGGAGGCGAAGATCAGCGGCATGACGATCATTTGCAGCAAGCCGACATAGCCGTTGCCGACCAGGTCGAGCCAAATGAGGGTGGCCTTGAGCACCGGGTGGCCGGCGCCGTAGATCGTGTGCAGGACCAGACCGAACACCACGCCCAGCACCAGGCCCAACAGCACTTTCTTGGCCAGGCTCCAGTCGGTGCGGCGGGTTTGCGCCAGGCCCAGCAGCAGGGCCAGGAACGCCAGCAGGTTAAGTGACAGCGGCAGGTTCATTGAAGCTCCAGGAAAAGGCGGAAGAGGCATCGCCTCTGTGAGCGATTACGAACGGAAATGCTAACAGCCTGAAAACAAACGAATTTATACCTAAAGGTAATTTGCATAGTCGCTTATGGAATAACGGCTGGTCGCTTTTGGCAATGAACATGACGTTTGCAGTTGTCTCGGGGTCGCTCACGCGTGGCTGTTTGTCACAGTTCGGGACTAGGGTTGAGCGGCCACGTCTTTGGGAGAACCGCACATGATGTCTGCTCCGAGAATCCTTGCCGGCAGCCTGGCCCTGTTGCTGAGCGCCAGCAGCTGGGCAGCCACCGAGCTCAAGCACTGGCCGGCCGAGGCCGCGCAGAAGCTCGACGCGATGATTGCCGCCAACGCCAACAAGGGTAACTACGCGGTGTTCGACATGGACAACACCAGCTACCGCTTCGACCTTGAGGAAGCGCTGTTGCCGTTCATGGAAAACAAGGGCCTGCTGACCCGCGACAAGCTCGACCCCTCGCTCAAGCTGATCCCGTTCAAGGACACCGCCGAGCACAAGGAGAGCCTGTTCAGCTACTACTACCGCCTGTGCGAGCTCGACGACATGGTCTGCTACCCCTGGGTAGCCCAAGTGTTCTCGGGCTTCACCCTCAAGGAGCTGAAGCAGCAGGTCGATGAGCTGATGGCCTCGGGCAAGCCGATCCCCAGTACCTATTTCGAGGGGGATCAGGTCAAGACCATCGAGGTGCAGCCGCCCAAGGTATTCACCGGCCAGGCCGAGCTGTACAACAAGCTGATGGAGAACGGCATCGAGGTTTATGTCATTTCCGCGGCCTCCGAAGAGCTGGTGCGCATGGTCGCCTCCGATCCCAAGTATGGCTACAACGTCAAGCCGCAGAACGTGATCGGCGTGAGCCTGCTGCTCAAGGACCGCGCCAATGGCCAGCTGACCACGGCGCGCAAGCAAATTACCGCCGGGCACTACGATCCCAAGGCCAATGAAGGCCTGGAGCTGACGCCTTACCTGTGGACCCCGGCCACCTGGATGGCCGGCAAGCAGGCGGCCATCCTCACCTACATCGATGAGTGGAAGAAACCGGTGCTGGTGGGCGGCGACACCCCAACCAGCGATGGCTACATGCAGTTCCACGGTGTGGATGTGGGCAAGGGCGGCATCCATCTGTGGATAAACCGCAAGGCCAAGTACATGGATCAGTTGAACGGCATGATCGCCAAGAACGCGGCGGCCCAGGCCAGGGAAGGGCTGCCGGTGACGGCGGACAAGAACTGGGTGATCGTGACGCCGGAGCAGATCCAGTAGCCGACGCCGCTCCCGCAGGGGCTCGGCGGAATAAAAAACCGGCGCTCAGGGCGCCGGTTTTTTTACCTTCAGAGCCTCACAGCCCGTCGAGCATCGCCTTGTTGCGCACAGCGCCCTTGTCGGCGCTGGTCGCCAGCAGGGCGTAGGCCTTCAGTGCGGTGGTCACCTTGCGTGGGCGCACTTCGGCCGGCTTCCAGCCTTTCTTGTCCTGCTCGATACGACGCTCGGCCAGTTCTTCATCGCTGACCAGCAGGTTGATCGAACGGTTCGGGATGTCGATCAGCACCTTGTCGCCATCACGCACCAGGCCGATGGCGCCGCCCGCTGCCGCTTCCGGCGAGGCGTGGCCGATGGACAGGCCCGAGGTCCCGCCGGAGAAGCGGCCATCGGTGAGCAGCGCGCACGCCTTGCCCAGGCCCTTGGACTTCAGGTACGAGGTCGGGTAGAGCATCTCCTGCATGCCCGGGCCGCCTTTCGGGCCTTCGTAGCGGATGATGACGATGTCGCCAGCCTTCACTTCGTCGGCGAGGATGCCGCGTACCGCGCTGTCCTGGCTCTCGAAGATCTTCGCGGTGCCTTCGAACACGTGGATCGACTCATCGACACCGGCGGTCTTCACCACACAGCCGTCCAGGGCGATGTTGCCATACAGCACGGCCAGGCCGCCCTCTTGCGAGTAGGCGTGCTCGATGCTGCGAATGCAGCCGTTTTCGCGGTCGTCGTCCAGGGTTTCCCAGCGGGTCGACTGGCTGAACGCGGTTTGCGTCGGGATACCGGCCGGGCCTGCCTTGAAGAAGGTGTGCACGGCTTCGTCATCGGTCTGGGTAATGTCCCACTTGGCGATGGCCTCTTCCATGCTTGGGCTGTGCACGGTCGGCAGGTCGGTGTGCAGCAGGCCGCCACGGGCCAGCGAGCCGAGGATGCTGAAAATGCCGCCGGCGCGGTGCACGTCTTCCATGTGGTACTTCTGGATGTTCGGCGCCACCTTGCACAGCTGCGGTACCTTGCGCGACAGGCGATCGATGTCGCGCAGGTCGAAGTCCACCTCGGCCTCCTGCGCTGCGGCCAGCAGGTGCAGGATGGTGTTGGTCGAGCCGCCCATGGCGATGTCGAGCATCATGGCGTTCTCGAACGCCTTGAAGTTGGCGATGCTGCGCGGCAGTACCGACGCATCGTTCTCGCCGTAGTAGCGTTTGCACAGCTCGACGATGGTGCGGCCGGCGGTGAGGAACAGCTGCTCGCGGTCCGAGTGGGTGGCCAGGGTCGAACCGTTGCCCGGCAAGGCCAGACCCAGGGCCTCGGTCAGGCAGTTCATCGAGTTGGCGGTGAACATACCGGAGCATGAACCACAGGTCGGGCAGGCGCTACGCTCGTACTCGGCGACTTTCTCGTCGCTGGCGGTGGAGTCGGCGGCGATCACCATGGCGTCGACCAGGTCCAGGCCGTGGCTGGCCAGCTTGGTCTTGCCGGCTTCCATCGGACCGCCGGAGACGAAGATCACCGGGATGTTCAGGCGCAGGGCGGCCATCAGCATGCCGGGGGTGATCTTGTCGCAGTTGGAGATGCAGACGATGGCGTCGGCGCAGTGGGCGTTGACCATGTACTCGACCGCGTCGGCGATGATCTCGCGGCTGGGCAGCGAGTAGAGCATGCCGTCATGGCCCATGGCGATGCCGTCGTCCACGGCGATGGTGTTGAACTCTTTCGCCACGCCACCGGCGCGTTCGATCTCGCGGGCGACCAGTTGACCCAGGTCCTTCAGGTGCACATGACCCGGGACGAACTGGGTGAACGAGTTGGCGATGGCGATGATCGGTTTCTTGAAGTCTTCGTCCTTCATCCCGGTGGCGCGCCACAGGGCACGGGCACCGGCCATGTTGCGGCCTTGGGTGGAAGTCTTGGAACGATAATCAGGCATGGAGCGCTCCTGGCGGCTAAATCACGTCACGTAAATAGGGAGTGAGCTTCTCTTGTCCTGAAACGCCGAAGGCCGGTTGCCGCTGGCAAGGATGGGGGCCGAAGACCTCGCGGGATCGCCGCAGGCTCGACCAGAGCTCATAAACCCGCCGGGGATGTCTGGCGATGAATGGCTCGATTCTACACCGCCACGCCCGCTAGGGAATGGCGTTGTGACAATTGGCTGTCCCCAGCCCGCAAGGTAAAGGCCTTGGCGTGGTCCGGGCGGGTTTGGGTAGACTTGCGCGCTTCCTGTTCCACTGGCCAAAAGGATTTGCAATGCCAGCGCCAAGTCGCTCCTTATTGTTCTACGTCGTCATCGGCCTGATCCAGGGCCTGGTGCTGCTCACCACCGTGAAGGGGCAAGGCGAGCTGCTTGGCTTCAACCTGTCGGTAGCCCTGTGCGCCGCGGTGGTCGTGGCCGGCGTGAACCTGCAACTGCTCGGCAGCGCGGTGCGCCAGCGTGGCACCGGCTGGCTGGTGTTGGGCCTGACCCTGCTGATCAGCGGGATCAGTGCCGGGGTCCTGGGTAGCGAGCGTATGGGCTGGCTGCAGCAGACCTGGTTCCTGGCCGCCGTCGTGCTGGGCTACATAGGCACCGCGTTCATTCTTGCCTGGCCGACCCGCGAAGGGGTGGCGCCGCGCTATGAGGACCTGTTCCGGCATGCCTGGAACAACGTGTTCATCCTGTTCCTGGCGCAAATGCTGACTGGCCTGTTCTGGCAGTTGCTGTGGTTGTGCGCGCTGCTGTTCGGCATGCTTGGCATACCGCAGGTCACGGATGTGGCGGAGTCTGCGGTGTTTCTCTGGCTGGTACTGCCGGTGGTGTTCTCCCTGGGGATGCGCATGGGGCGGGAGAACGAAAAGATCATCGGCCTGCTGCGCGGCATCCTGTTGACGCTGTGCCGCTTCCTGTTGCCGCTCAGCGCGCTGATCGCCGTGCTGTTCACCCTGACGTTGCCGCTTTCCGGCCTGCAGCCTGTGTGGGACACCGGTTACTCGACCAGCCTCCTGCTGGTACTGGCAGGCATCAACCTGTTCCTGGTCAACGGGGTGTTCCAGGACGGCCGACAACCCAGCGTCTACCCTGCGCCGCTCAAGCGCCTGGTGGAGGCCAGCCTGGTGTGCCTGCCGGTGCTGGTGGGCCTGGCGGCCTACGCAAGTTGGCTACGCATCGATCAGTACGGTTTGACACCCTCACGGATCATGGCGGTGTTGCTGGTGGGCGTGATGCTGGTACATGGCTTGGCGGCGGTCTGGGCGGTGGTGGCTTCGCGCCAGGGATGGCTGAACAGTCTGCGCGTGAGCAATCCGTGGATCGCTCTGCTCAGCGCGGTGCTGATAGTGCTGTTCTATACACCGTTGCTCGACCCGCAGGTGTTGAGTGCGAAGAGTCAGGTCGAGCGCCTGCTCGGTGGGCGCACGCCGATTACCGAGTTCGATGCCGGGACCTTGTACCGCGACCTCGGTCAGCCTGGGCGTGCCGCCTTCGAGCAACTGGAGAAGCGGCTGGAAACGGATGAGCTGTTCGATGCGGGCCGCCGCGAGCAATTGCTGGGGATGATGGCGCAGGTGCGTCGGCCGGAAGTGGTCGAAACGCAGGGTCCGACGTTCGAGTGGCTGGGGCCGGTGCAGTCCACCAGCGAGTCACTGGCCGATTCGACGCTTGCTCAAAGCCAGTGCGGTGGCAAGGGATGCTACTTGTGGGCGGTCGATCTGGATGGTGATGGGCACAATGAAGTGTTGATGATCCCCCGGCACACCTATGCATCGAGTGTGTTCGTGTTCACCTGGGAGGAGCGCGAGTGGCGTGAAGTGGGCAGCCTGAGCGGCAGCATGGAAAACCTCGAGGGCCTGGCCAAAGGCATTCGCGAGGGCGCGGTGAAACTGGTGGCGCCGCGTTACAAGACGCTCAGCATCGATGGCCAGGAACTGGTGCCGGACTTCAGGCGGTAGCGGTTGGCGCGCATGGGCGTGAGCGTTTGAGGGAGCTGGGGCCGCAGAGCGGCCCCGGAACAAGCACCACTTAGCTGTTGGGCAGCAACCTGCAGGTGATGCTCTTGATGTAGCGGGTCTCGGCAATCGCCGGGTGCACCGGGTGGTCCGGGCCCTGGCCGCCGCGCTCGAGCATTTGCAGGTTGCGGTCCAGGTGGCGGGCGCTGGTCAGCAGGATGTTGTTCAGGTCGTCCTCGGGCAGGTGCATCGAGCACGAGGCGCTGACCAGGATGCCGTCCTTGGTGAGCATGCGCATGGCCTGTTCGTTGAGGCGGCGGTAGGCGGCCTCGCCGTTCTTCAGGTCCTTCTTGCGCTTGATGAAGGCGGGCGGGTCGGCAATGATCACGTCGAAACGCTCTTCGGCGGCCTTCAGCTCGCGCAGGGCCTCGAATACGTCACCTTCGATGCAGGTCAGTTTTTCGCTGATGCCGTTCAGCGCGGCGTTACGCTCAACGCCATCGAGGGCAAAGCCGGAAGCATCCACGCAGAAGACTTCGCTGGCGCCGAACGCACCGGCCTGCACGCCCCAGCCACCGATATAGCTGAACAGGTCGAGCACACGCTTGCCCTTGACATAGGGGGCCAGGCGGGCGCGGTTCATGCGGTGGTCGTAGAACCAGCCGGTCTTCTGGCCTTCGCGTACCGGAGCCTCGAACTTCACGCCGTTCTCTTCCAGCGCGACCCAGTCTGGCACTTCGCCGTAGACGGTCTCGACATAGCGGCCGAGGCCTTCGGCGTCACGGGCGGCGGAGTCGTTCTTGAACAGGATGCCGCTCGGCTTCAGCACCTGGACCAGGGCGGCGATGACGTCGTCCTTGTGCGCTTCCATGGTGGCCGAGGCCAGCTGTACCACGAGGATGTCGAAGAAGCGGTCGACCACCAGGCCCGGCAGCAGGTCGGAATCGCCGTAGACCAGGCGGTAGCACGGCTTGTCGAACAGGCGCTCGCGCAGCGACAGGGCGACGTTCAGGCGGTGCACCAGCAGCGACTTGTCCAGCGGCAGCTTGACGTCGCGCGACAGCAGACGGGCGCAGATCAGGTTGTTCGGGCTCATCGCCACTACGCCCAGGGGCTTGCCGTTGGCGGCCTCGAGGATGGCCTGCTGGCCGGCCTTCAGGCCCTGCAGCGGGGTCGCGGCGACGTCGACTTCATTGCTGTAAACCCACAGGTGGCCGGCGCGCAGGCGGCGGTCGGCATTGGCTTTGAGGCGAAGGCTGGGCAGGGACATGACGTCGCTCCGGGAAAAAAGAGCGGGAGTATACCGTGTTGGCCTCAGGTTCGCTGATGGGTTCGACCAAGTGGTCCGCGCCCATGGCTAAAGAAATTTTGGGGTCCAACGATCCACTGATAGTTACCCTACCGGCGTACAGGGTTAGAATCCCCCGTCCCCAGCGAGAATGCACGAATGTCCCAGGAACTTACCGCCGAACAGATCCAGCAAGCCCTGCAGGGCATCACCATCCCGCCGCAGCCGCAGATCATGGTCGACCTGCAGTTCGAGCAGTACATGCCCGACCCGGACCTTGAGACCATCGCCAAGCTGATCAGCCAGGACCCGGGCCTTTCCGGCGCCTTGCTGAAACTGGTCAACTCGGCGCAGTTCGGCCTGGCGAACAAGATCGGTTCGATCCAGCGCGCCGTGAACCTGCTGGGCAGCCGTTCGATCATCAACCTGATCAACGCCCAGTCGATCAGGGGTGAAATGACCGACGAGACCATCGTCACCCTCAACCCGTTCTGGGACACCGCCCAGGACGTGGCCATGACCTGCCTGACCCTGGCCAAGCGCACCGGCATCCAGGCGGTGGACGAGGCCTACACCCTGGGCCTGTTCCACGACTGCGGCGTGCCGTTGATGCACAAGCGTTTCCCCAACTACATGGAAGTGCTGGAGGAGTCCTACGCCAAGACCAATGACGAGGTCCGTGTGGTGGACACCGAGAACCGCGTGTTCAACACCAACCACTCGGTGGTCGGCTATTTCACCGCCAAGTCCTGGCGCCTGCCGGAGCACATCAGCGCCGCCATCGCCAACCACCACAACGCCCTGGCGGTGTTCCGCGACGAATCCTCGCGCAATACCCAGACCCAGCTGAAGAACTTGCTGGCGGTGCTGAAGATGTCCGAGCACATTTGCGCCTCCTACCGCGTGCTGGGCAACCAGAGCGTCGATCACGAGTGGAACATGGTTGGCCCGCTGGTGCTGGATTACATCGGCCTGACCGAATACGACTTCGAGCAGCTCAAGCAGAACATCCGCGAAATGGGCGGGCACTGAGTCATGCCGGAACTGCCAGAGGTCGAGACGACGCGGCGCGGCATCGCGCCCCACCTGGAAGGGCAGCGGGTCAGCCGCGTGGTGGTGCGCGACCGGCGCCTGCGCTGGCCGATCCCGGAAGACCTCGACGTGCGCCTGTCGGGGCAGCATATCGTCAGCGTCGAGCGCCGCGCCAAGTACCTGCTGATCAACGCTGAGGTCGGCACCTTGATCAGTCACCTGGGTATGTCGGGCAACCTGCGCCTGGTCGAACTGGGCTTGCCGGCGGCCAAGCACGAGCATGTGGATATTGAGCTCGAGTCAGGGCTGATGCTGCGCTATACCGACCCGCGCCGTTTCGGGGCCATGCTCTGGAGCGTCGATCCGCTCAACCATGAACTGCTGATTCGCCTGGGGCCGGAGCCGCTGACCGAGCTGTTCGACGGCGAGCGGCTGTTCCAGCTGTCCCGGGGGCGCTCGATGGCGGTCAAGCCGTTCATCATGGACAACGCCGTGGTGGTGGGCGTGGGCAACATCTACGCCACCGAAGCACTGTTCGCCGCCGGGATCGACCCGCGCCGCGAGGCAGGTGGAATCTCCCGGGCGCGCTACCTGAAGCTGGCGATCGAGATCAAGCGGGTGCTGGCGGCGGCCATCGAGCAGGGCGGGACCACCTTGCGCGACTTCATCGGAGGCGATGGGCAGCCGGGGTACTTCCAGCAGGAACTGTTCGTCTATGGACGCGGTGGTCAGCCGTGCAAGGTGTGTGGCACCGAGTTGCGTGAAGTGAAGCTGGGGCAGCGGGCGAGCGTGTTCTGCCCGAAATGCCAGCGTTGATGCCGCAGGCCTTGTTGGCTCGCTCTCGTTGGAGCGGGCTTGCCCCGCGACAGGGCCGGATCAGTCGACTATCGCCGCCTGCCCTACACCCCTGGGGTCACTGGCCGCCTCCACGGTCCCGCCAGCTTTGTCCCAGTACAGCACCTGCTGATTCCCGTATTGGCGCCCGACATCCTTCAGCCGATATCCACGCTCCTCGAGCTGGGCCATTTGCCCAGAACTGAACGTCCCCGGCTCATGCTCCACCACATCCGGCAGGTACTGATGGTGATAGCGCGGCGTCGCCGGCCACTCGGCCACCGGCCGTCCTTCGAGGAACCCCATCACCGACAGCAGCACCATGCTCGGAATCCGGCTGCCGCCCGGCGTGCCGAAGCTGGCGAACTGGCTGGGGCTTTCGATGAAGGTCGGGCTCATGCTCGACAAGGGCCGCTTGCCCGCCGCCACCGCGTTGGCCTGGCTGCCGGCCAACCCATAGCTGTTGCTGCCGGTGGGGTCGGCGGCGAAGTCGTCCATCTCGTTGTTCAGCACCACGCCGGTGCCGGGCACGCTGAATGCCGCGCCGAATGGCAGGTTGACCGACAGCGTGGCGGACACGGCATTGCCGTCGGCGTCGATCACCGTGAAGTGGGTGGTGTGGTCGCCTTCGCGCCAGGCCGGTGAAGGGGGCAGGGCGCTGCTGGGGGTGGCCTGGCGCACGTCGATGCTGTCGGCCAGGCCGGTCAGGTACTGGCGCGCCAGCAGGCGGTTGATGGGGTTGGCCACGTAGTCCGGGTCGCCCAGCAGGCCACGGTCGCGGTAGGCGCGGCGCAGCACTTCGATAACATAATGGCTGCGCTGCACCGGTTCGGCGCTCTGCCAGGGCAGGCGCTGGAGCATGGCCAGGCTCTGGGCCAGGGCCACGCCACCGGCCGAGGGCGGTGGACTGCTGATCAGCTCGCGCTGGTCGGCCAGTGGATAGCGCAGCGGCTCGCGCCAGGCGGTGTGGTAGCCGGCGAGGTCATCGAGGGTCCAGACACCGCCGGCCTGGCGCACGCCGTCGACCAGGCGGTGGGCCGTCGGGCCACGGTAGAAGCCGTCGCGGCCGTGCTCGGCCATGGCCTGCAGGGTCGCGGCCAGTTCCGGTTGGCGAATCACCGTGCCGAGTGCCGGTACGTCGTTGCCGGCGAGGAACAACCGGGCGCTTTCGGCATTGTCGCGCAGGGCGCTCAGACGCATGGTCGCGCGGTCGCGGTAAATGCGGTCGACGGCAAAGCCCTGGTTGGCCAGGCGGATGGCCGGGGCCAGGCTGTCCTTGAGCGGCAGCTTGCCGTGGGTCGCGGCCAGGTCGGCCAGTGCCTGGGGCAAGCCAGGGATGGCAGCGGCCAATGGGCCGTTGATCGACAATCCTGGTTGGACCTTGCCATTCTTCAGGTACATGTCGGCCCGGGCGGCGGCCGGGGCGCGCTCGCGGGCGTCGAGGAAGGCATAGCGTGGGCTGTCAGCGCTCTCGCGCAGCAGGAAGAACCCGCCGCCGCCAAGGCCGGAGCCGTAGGGTTCGACAACGGCCAGCGTGGCGCCGATGGCCACGGCGGCATCGAAGGCATTGCCGCCTTGCTGCAGGATCTGCCTTGCCGCCGCGGTGGCTTCACCGTGCGGGCTGGCGATCGCCGCCTGGCCTGGCCCGGCGGCCAGGGCGCCATGGGCCAGCAGCGCCAGGAGGGCGCCGAGGGCTGCGTGGCGAAGCGCGGCGACGAACGGCATCAGGCCTTGCCGGTGATCCGGCGGTATTTGGCCATCAGTTCGTCTTCGGTTTCCGGGTGGGCTTCATCCAGGGGGATGCAGTCCACCGGACAGACTTGCTGGCACTGGGGCTCGTCATAGTGGCCGACACACTGGGTGCACAGGTTCGGGTCGATCACATAGATCTCTTCGCCTTGCGAGATGGCGGCGTTCGGGCACTCGGGTTCGCAGACGTCGCAGTTGATGCAATCGTCGGTGATGATCAGGGACATGGGGACTCCGGCCGGGGCGTTGGGCCCGGGCATGGTTCAAAGCGATGGGCACAATTGTGCCGGATTCGCGCCCGCAGTGCACGCGGGCGCGACATCGTGACCGCGCGGCTTACTTGCGAAAGCGCTCGGTCAGCGCGTCGGCAACGGCAGGGTGGACGAACTTGCTGATATCACCGCCCAACGCGGCGATTTCCCGAACCAATGTCGAAGAAATGAACGAATAGCGCTCGGAGGGCGTAAGGAACAGGCTCTCGACGTCCGGCGCCAGCTGGCGGTTCATGTTGGCCAGTTGGAACTCGTACTCGAAGTCGGATACCGCGCGCAGGCCGCGCAGGAACACGTTGGCGTTCTGCTCCTTGGCGAAATGCGCCAGCAGCGAGGAAAAGCCGATGACTTCGACATTGGGCAGGTGCTTGGTGACCTCGCGGGCCAGCGCTACCCGTTGCTCCAAGGGGAACAGGGGGTTTTTCTTGGGGCTGGCCGCCACGGCGATGATCACATGGTCGAACAGGCGCGAGGCGCGCTCGACCAAGTCGCCATGGCCTTTGGTAATGGGGTCGAAAGTACCCGGGTACAACACTCGGTTCATCGCGTCATCCTGGCTGGAGTGCGTTGGGGAGTCGGATGGTAGCGCAGCGACTGCGCCCGGCCAAGTCGCGTGGCCGGTCGATGGCACTATAGACAGCATGGCTATTGGCTGTCATGCGCTGGGTGCCAGGCGGCCAGCCAGCGCTTCGCTAAGCAGGGCGGTCAAGGCGTAGACCGAAAGCTGCGGGTTGGCGCCTATGCTGGTGGGGAACAGCGAACCGTCGTGGACCGACAGGTTTTCCAGCTGGTGATGCCGGCCCAGGCTGTCGCACACCGCCTGGCGCGGATCCTCGCCCAGGGCGCAGCCGCCCATGACGTGGGCGCTGCCCAGGCGCATGCGAAACAGTTCCAGGGGCAGGCTGTCGATCAACGCCTTGGCCTGTTCCGGGTTATCGACATACCGGGCATCGCCATGCACCGGCAGCACCCGGCGGGCACCGGCGGCGAACTGGATCTGTGCCATGCTGTGCCAGGCCCGGCGCAGCCCGTCGTGAAGGTAGTCGGTGACTGGGTAGTCGAGCACCGGCGAGCCATCGCCACGCAACTCCACCTGGCCGCCGGGGCTGTCCGGGTGGAAACCATCGCGCAGCAGCGCCAGCATCACGTGGGTATGGGGCAGCTCGGCCATGCGCAGGGCATTGTCCTGGCCATGGCCACCGAGCAGGGTGCTGGCCAGGGCCGGGTGCAGCGGCGGGACTTCGAGCTTGTAGCCGACCGGGCCGGCGACGCCGTCCTGCCATTGGAACTGGTCGCTGTAGATCGACTGCGGCGCGCCGTAGTACGGGTCGATCTTCGCCTCGAACTGCGCGGCGCTGAAGTTGACCAGGTGCAGGAAGGTGCGTTTGCCCAGGCGCTGGTGGGGGTCGGGCGCTTCGGAGCGCAGCAGCAGCGCTGGGCTATTGATGCCGCCTCCGGCCAGTACGTAATGCCGGGCGCGCACCCGCACCTGGCGCCCCGTGGGCTCGATCCCCTGGGCGTCCAGGGCCTGGCATTGCAGGTGGTCGATACGTTGGCCATCGTGGCTGAAGCGCTCGGCGCGGGCCAGGTAGAGCAGTTCGCCGCCTTGCTCGAGAGTGGCCGGAATGCTGGTGACCAGCATCGACTGCTTGGCGTTGACCGGGCAGCCCATGCCGCAGTAACCCAGGTTCCAGCAACCGCGCACGTTGCGCGGTATCACCGCCCAGCGCAGGCCGAGCGCCTCGCAGCCGCGACGCAGCACATCGTTGTTGGCATTGGGCGGCATCATCCAGGGGCTGATGCCCAGGTGCTGCTCCATGCGTTCGAACCAGGGTTTCAGGCTGTCGCTGTCCAGGCCCTTGACCCCATGTTCACGGGCCCAGTGCTCCAGGGTCTGCGGCGGCGTGCGGAAACTCGAGGTCCAGTTGACCAGGGTGGTGCCGCCCACCGCCCGACCCTGCAGGATGGTAATGGCGCCGTCCTTGCTCAGGCGGCCCAGGCCCTCCTGGTAGAGATCGGCATAGGCTTCGTGCTCCAGCAGGTGGAAGTCGCTGCTGGTCTTCAGCGGGCCTTCCTCGATCAGCAGTACCTTCAGGCCGGCCGCGCTCAGCCGTTCGGCGGTTGTGGCGCCGCCCGCGCCACTGCCGATCACGGCGACGTCGGCTTCCAGGCTCAGGTCCTGCTCCAGGCGCGAGCCATCGTGGGTGATCCAGCCTCGGGCGAGGCCTTGGCGAAACGGGTCGGGGACGGGCATTTGGCGATGCTCTTGTCGGTGGGTCAGATCTTCGGCGGCCCTGGGTAGCCGCATGCCGCCCAGGCCTCGGGGCGCTCATACCAGGCCATGAGCAGCAGTTGCAGCAGCGAGGCATGGCCCTGGCGCAGCAGGTTCAGCGAACTGTCCCGCCAGCGTTCGAGAAAGCGCTCCAGCTCGCTATCCGTGGCGCTGGCCCAGCCGTCCCAGATACCGGTCAGCGGTCCTCGGGTCAGGGGCAGGGTGAGCACGTCGAACAGTTGCCGGGTCAGCTTGAGCATGGCGGGCGACAGCGCCGCCAGCTTGTGGTCGAGGCTGTGCAACACCCATTCGGTGGAAGCCTGGGTACCCGCCAGCACGACGGGTACCAGGGCTTGCAGCAGAGGCAGGTCGTCATCGCGCAGGACCTGATAACCGGGCGAGGCCGCCTGTGGCGCACAGCCGACCAGGCTGGTGGCACCCAGAAACAGGCTGGCGCCGAAGCTGAACCTGAGCAGGTCGCGACGATGCATGTGCGCCGGCGCTCAGCGGATGAACAGCTTGTAGACCAGGCGCTGCAAGGCCTTGCCATAGGGCGGGTAGATCGTCTTGGCAGCATTGATGCGCTGCTTGGCCAGCACGGCCTTGGCCTTGCTGAAGGTCAGGAAACCGTCGTGGCCATGGTAGTGGCCCATGCCGGACGGGCCGACGCCGCCGAACGGCAAGTCGTCCTGGGCCACGTGCAGCAGGGTGTCGTTGAGGCAGACGCCACCGGAGTGGGTGTCGCGTAGAACCCGTGCCTGTTCGCCCTTGTCGTAGCCGAAATAGTAGAGCGCCAGGGGTCGGGGACGCTGGTTGATGTAGGCCAGGGCGTCATCCAGACGGTCGTAGGGCACCAGGGGCAGCAACGGGCCGAAGATCTCGTCCTGCATTACCTGCATGCCGTCGTTCACCTGCAACAACAGGTGTGGCGGCAGATGGCGGCCTTGGCGGGGCTCGTCGGGGTAGAGATCGATCACTTGGGCGCCTTGCTCGCGGGCATCGTCGAGCAGGCGGTTGAGGCGAGCGAGCTGGCGCTCGTTGATGATCGCACTGTAGTCGGGGTTATCAGTCAGGCGCGGATAGAAGCGGTGCACGGCGCGCCGGTAAGCCTCGGCGAAGGCGTCCAGGCGCTCGCGGGGCACCAGCACGTAGTCGGGGGCGACGCAGGTCTGGCCGGCATTGAGGGTCTTGCCGAAGGCGATGCGTTCGGCGGCGGTGTCCAACGACACATCGGTTGAGACGATGGCCGGTGACTTGCCGCCCAGCTCAAGGGTCACTGGGGTGAGGTTCTGCGCGGCGGCCAGCATCACATGACGGCCGACGCTGGTGGCCCCGGTGAACAGCAGGTGGTCGAACGGCAGGCGGGCAAAGGCCTGGCCGACTTCCACCTCGCCCAGTACTACACTGACCAGGTCATTGGGGAACACCCGTTCGAGCAGGTCCTTGATGGCCTGTCCGCTGGCGGGCGTGGATTCGCTGAGTTTGAGCATCACCCGGTTGCCGGCGGCCAGGGCGCCGGTCAACGGGCCGATGGCGAGGAACAGCGGGTAGTTCCACGGCACGATGATCCCCACCACTCCCAGTGGCTGGTACTCCACCCGCGCGCTGGCGGGCTGGAAGGCCAGGCCGACCTTGCGCCGCGAGGCGCGCATCCAGCGCCCCAGCTGTTTTTCCGCATCGCGCAGGCCGAGCACCGACGGCATCAGCTCGGCGATCAGGGTCTCGTCGCGGCTGCGGCCGCTGAAGTCGGCGTCGATGGTCGCAATCAGCGTCTCCTGCTCGGCCAGCAGCGCCTCGCGCAGGCTTTTCAGCCACTGCCGACGCTGCGCGGCGGCGGGCATCGGGTTAGCGGCGAAGGCCCGACGCAGGACGTCGAACGTCGCTTGCAGGTCGAGGTCGGATTGCACAGGAGGGAGAACGGCAGGCGAGGTCATGGCGGCTCCGGGGTGGTAAGTGAATAGAGTATATACTCTAATTGGTACGATGGTGCACTATTTTCACCTGGCCGGCGGTGCACCCGACCTGCGGGAAGCCGTAAGATGGGCTCGATCAATCAAGCTGGAGACTGGAGCTGAGCATGGCCCCGCGCATGAAGACCCGAGAGCGCATCGTGCAGAGCAGCCTGGAGCTGTTCAACCAGCAGGGCGAGCGTTGCGTCAGCACCAACCACATTGCCGCGCACATGGAGATCTCGCCCGGCAACCTGTACTACCACTTCCCCAACAAGCAGGCGATCATCGCCGTGCTGTTCAACCAGTACGAAGAGCTGGTCGACAGTTTCCTGCGCCCGCCCCAGGGCCGCATTGCCACCGTCGAGGACAAGCGCTTCTACCTCAAGGCGTTGCTGGCGGCGATGTGGAACTACCGTTTCCTGCACCGCGACCTGGAGCACCTGCTCGACAGCGACCCGGAGCTGGCGGCCCGTTATCGGCGCTTCTCGCGGCGCTGCCTGCTGCAGGGGCAGGCGATCTACCGGGGCTTCGTCGAGGCCGGCATCCTGAGCATGGACGGCCCGCAGATCGAGTCGCTGACTATCAACGCATGGATCGTGCTGACCTCCTGGGTGCGTTTTCTCAGCACCACCCGCGAGCATTGCGCGCACCTGGGTGAAGAAGCGTTCATGCGTGGCGTCTATCAGGTGGTGGTGCTGGAACTGGGGTATGTCACTCCAGACTCGCGTGCCGCGGTGCAGGCGTTGTGCGATGAGTTCCACGTTCCGTTCAACCAGGCCCTGGAGCAGTGACCCGGGGTCTTCGAGCCATTCATCAGGAGATTGTCATGCCCCTTGCGCAACTGATCACCCCGCAACAGCTGGCCGAACGCCTGGAAGCGCCCGGCCTGGTGATCCTCGATTGCCGCTTTGCCCTGGAAGATGTCGACTACGGCCAACGTAGTTATGCCGAGGGGCATATCGCCGGGGCGCATTTCGCCGACCTCGAGCGTGATCTGAGCGGGCCGGTGGTCAAGGGTCGCACCGGTCGTCACCCGCTGCCCGATCCGCAGCGGCTGGTGGAGCGCCTGCGCGAGTGGGGCGTGGACAACGATAGCCAGGTGGTGCTCTACGACGATGGCCCCGGCGCCTTCGCTGCCCGTGCGTGGTGGCTGCTGGCCTGGCTGGGCAAGCGCGATGCGGTGTTCATTCTCGACGGCGGCCTCAAGGCCTGGCACGCCGCCCACCTGCCGTTGAGCCTCGACCCGCCCGCGCGTCGCGAGGGGACGTTCAGTGGCGAGCCGGACATGAAGCTGCTGATCGACGCCACACACCTGGGCAAGCGCCTGAACGATCCGACGCTGACCCTGATCGATGCCCGCGGGTTGCCGCGTTTTCGTGGCGAGGTGGAGCCGATCGACCCGGTGGCCGGGCACATTCCGGGCGCCCAGTGCGCGGCGTTCACCGAAAACCTTGGCGCCGACGGGCGTTTCCTGCCGGCCGACACGCTGAAGCAGCGTTTTGCCGAAAAGCTGGCCGGCCGTTCGCCGCAGGACCTGGTGGCCTATTGCGGCTCTGGCGTGACCGCCTGCCACAACCTGTTTGCCCTGGCGCTCGCGGGATATCCGCTGGGGCGGCTGTATGCCGGGTCGTGGAGTGAGTGGATCAACGATCCGCAGCGCGGCGTGGCCACTGGCGAGTAATTCGTGAGGCGGGAGTGGGCCCGGTGATGCTATCGCGGGGCAAGCCCGCTCCCACGAAGCCTTCCCTCAGCCATATTCCTGGATGGAGACTATCGCTCTTCCATCAGCCACTGCGGGATCCGCCGTTCCAGGTAATACCCCGGATTGCGCAGGCTGCCCTCGATGAACCCGACATGGCCACCGCGATTGTGCAGTTCGAACTGCGTCAGTGGCGCCAGTTCGTCGGCAGTCGGCAGGCTGTGACCGAACACGAACGGATCATCGCTGGCATGGATGATCAGCGTCGGCGTGCGGTTTTCTCCCAGGTAATAGCGGCTGGACGCCCGGCGGTAGTAGTCATGGGCATCGCTGAAGCCATTGAGTGGCGCGGTCACCTTGCCGTCGAAGTCCCAGAAGGTGCGCAGGTTGCGCAATGGGCCAAGGCGCTCGAGGGTTGCCAACCCTTCATGGTGACCTTGATTGCGAAAGTGCCGCTGCTTGTCCTTCACGTACGCCATCATCGCGCGCATGAAATGCGCCTGGTAGATCTTCGAAAATCCCAGGCCGATGCGGTCGGCGCACTGGTCCAGGCGAAACGGTACCGACACCGCCACCGCCGCTTCCAGTTGGCTGGACGAGCCACTTTCTCCCAGGTACTTGAGCAGCACATTGCCGCCCAGCGAATAGCCCACGGCATACAGCGGTGCCAGCGGCCGCTGCGCCCGCAGGTGGCGGATGGTCTCGGCCAGGTCTTCGCTGGCCCCGGAGTGGTAGCTGCGCGCCAGCAGGTTGGGCTCGCCCGAGCAGCCGCGCCAGTTCACCGCGACGCTGGCCCAGCCACGCCCCTGCAAGGCCAGTTGCAGGCCTTTGACGTAGGGCGAATTGGACGAGCCGGTGAGGCCATGGAGCACCAGCACCAACGGCGCGTCGGGTTGGTGCGGTCCGTGCCAGTCGAGGTCGAGGAAGTCGCCGTCGGCCAGCCACAGGCGCTCGCGGTTGCGCGGCAGGTCCGGGAGCTTGCGCCAGAGAGGCCCCCACAGTGTCTGCAGGTGAGGGTTGGACAGGCCGGTGGCCGGACGGAAGGTGGCGGTGAGGCTGGGCATGCTGGGCGACTCGTGGTGTGCCTGCCTAGAGTGCCATGAAACACCGCCACTGTACCTGCGCTATTGGTCGGTGCCCGCTCGTTGCCACAACGCGTAGTGCACCTGGCCGGTCTTCTTCTCGCGGTGCAGGCGCCAGTTGCCCGGCATCGGCAGCGAGGAGGGCACGGCTTCGCTTTCGGTGTAGATCCACGCCTGCTCGCGCAGCCACTGGCCCTGCTCCAGCAGGTTGCAGGTGTTGGCCAGCAGGTCCTGGTGGAACGGCGGGTCGAGGAACACCACATCGAACTGCTGTTTGGCCGGGCCTTGCAGGTAGCGCAGGGCGTCGGTCTGCAGGATCTGCCCGCGCGGGCAGCGCAGCAGCTCGAGGTTGTTCTTGAGATTGACGATGGCCGCCGGGTTGCTGTCCAGCGCCACGGCGTTTTCGGCGCCGCGAGACAAGGCCTCCAGCACCAGCGCGCCGCTGCCGGTGAAGGCGTCGAGCACCAGGGCGCCTTCGATATGCGGCGCCAGCCAGTTGAACAGGGTCTCGCGCACGCGGTCAGGCGTCGGCCGCAGGCCTTCGCCTTCCGGCACGGCCAGACGGCGGCTGCGCCACTCGCCGGCGATGATGCGCAGCTGGCCGGGGCCCTTGCTGGCGCCCGGTGCCGGGCGCGCTGGGGTGTTGGGTCTTGCCATTAGTGCTCCGGTACGCCGAGCGGCTGCTCGGCGGGTTTGTCAGTGGGGGCCGGCAGGGGCTGCTGGGCCACCTTCGGGCCGACGGTGACGATCACCAGCTTGTCCGCCGCCAGATGCTTGTTCATGGCGGCCTTGACCTGTTCGACGGTCAGCGCCTGGGATTGCTGCATGAAATCTTCCAGCCAGCTCAGCGGCAAGTTGTAGAAGCCGATCGCGCCCAGTTGGCCGACGATGCTGGCATTGCTGGCGTTGGACAGCGGGAAGCTGCCGGCCAGTTCGCGCTTGGCGTCGTCCAGCTCCTGCTGGGTCGGGCCGCTCTTGAGGTAGTCGGCAAGGATATCCCGGACCAGCTTGAGCGTGCCCTCGCTGAGCTCGGCACGGGTCTGCAGGTTGATCATGAACGGGCCGCGCACCTGCATCGGGCTGAACACCGAGTACACGCCGTAGGTCAGGCCGCGTTTTTCGCGCACTTCGCTCATCAGGCGGGTACCGAAGGCGCCGCCACCGAGGATCTGGTTGCCCAGCGACAGGGCCGGCCAGTCCGGATCGTTACGGTCGATGCCCAGCTCGGCCAGCATCAGGTGGGTCTGCTTGGACGGGAAATCGATATGGGTCGTGCCCGGCGTGGGCTCGACCGGTTGCTCGGGCTTGGCCAGGGCCGGGCCCTTGGGCAGGCCGGCGGAGACCTGGGCGGCAATGGCTTCGGCTTCGCCGCGGCTGAGATCGCCGACCAGGGCGATCACCGCGTTGCCGGCCGCGTAGGCCTTGGCGTGGAAGCCGCGCAGCTGTTCCAGGGTAATGCCGGGGATGGTTTCGGCGGTGCCGTCGCTGGGGCTGGCGTAGGGGTGTTTACCGTAGAGGTTGGCGAACAGGGTCTTGCCGGCGATCTTGCCCGGGTTCTGCTTTTCGTATTCGAAACCGGCCAGCAGCTGGTTCTTGATGCGCTTGAGGGCGTCCTCGGGGAAGGTCGGCTGGCCCACCACCTCGGTGAACAGCTTCAGCGCCGGCTCGCGCTTGTCGCTGGCGCTGAGACTGCGCAGCGACGCCACGGCCATGTCGCGGTACGAACCATTGCCGAAGTCGGCGCCCAGGCCTTCGAAGCCTTCGGCGATGGCGGTGACGTCCTTGCCGGCCACGCCCTCGTTGAGCATGGCGTTGGTCAGGGTGGCCAGGCCCGGGGTGCCGCCGTCTTGACTGCTGCCGGCGGCGAAGGTCACGCGCAGGTCGAACATCGGCAGCTCGCGGGCCTCGACGAACAGCACGCGGGCGCCTTCGGCAGTGGACCAGTGCTGGATGTTCAGCTGGCGCCGGCTGGGGGCCTTGCTGTCCAGTTCGGCCAGCGATTGCAGGGTGTTGGCCGGGCGGGCCGCGGTGTCTGCCTTGCCTTGGCTGTCGGACTGGGCCGGGCGCGCCAGCAGCGCGGCGACAGCCACCACCAGCACGATGATCGCCAAGCCGAACAGGGTGTAGCGCGGTGCGCTGCGATCACTCATGGGCGGACTCCTCGGGCAGTACATGGGCAACGCTCAGGCGTTCGCGGGTGAAATAGGTGCGGGCGGCGGTCTGGATGTCTTCCGGGGTCACGCGCTTGAGGTCGTCGAGCTCGCTGTCGATCAGCTTCCAGGAGAGGCCGACGGTCTCCAGCTGGCCGATGGTGGTGGCCTGGCTGCTGATGGAATCGCGGTCGTAGACCAGGCCGGCGATTACCTGGGCGCGCACGCGCTCGAGTTCCTCGGCGGTCGGCGGCGTGGTCTTAAGCTCGTCGAGCAGCTGCCAGATGCCTTTTTCCACCTCGGCCAGGGTCTTGTGCTTCTGCACGTTGGGCGTGGCCGAGATCATGAACAGGCTGTCACCGCGGGTGAAGGCGTTGTAGCTGGACGAGGCACCGGCCACCAGTTCCTGGCCGCGCTCCAGGCGCGCCGGCATGCGGGCACTGTAGCCGCCGTCGAGCAGGGCCGAGATCAGGCGCAGGGCGTTGACGCTGCGCGGGTCCTTGGCCGTGGCCAGGGCGGGCACATTGAAGCCGTAGACCAGGCTGGGCAGTTGCGTGCGCAGGTGCAGAGTGAGCTGGCGCAGGCCTGGCTCGGCCAGTTCCAGCGGCAGCTTGCTGGGTGGCACGGCGCGCTTGGGGATCGGGCCGAAGTATTTCTGCGCGAGGGCTTTCACCTCGTCGGGCTTGACGTCGCCGACCACCACCAGGGTGGCGTTGTTCGGCGCGTACCAGGACTCGTACCAGTGGCGCAGTTCCTCGACCTTCATGCGCTCGAGGTCGGCCATCCAGCCGATGGTCGGGGTGTGGTAGCCGCTGGCCGGGTACGCCATGGCGCGGAACAGCTCGAAGGCCTTGGCGTTGGGCTGGTCGTCGGTGCGCAGGCGGCGCTCTTCCTTGATCACCTCGATCTCGCGGCTGAACTCGTCGGCTGGCAGGCGCAGGCTGGCCAGGCGGTCGGCTTCCAGCTCGAAGGCCACCGGCAGGCGGTCACGGGCCAGCACCTGGTAGTAGGCGGTGTAGTCGTCGCTGGTGAAGGCGTTCTCCTCGGCGCCGAGATCGCGCAGTATGCGCGAGGCTTCGCCGGGGGCGAGCTTGGCGCTGCCTTTGAACATCATGTGCTCAAGGGCATGGGACAGGCCGGTCTGACCCGGCGTCTCGTAGCTGGAGCCGACCTTGTACCAGATCTGCGAAACCACTACCGGCGCACGGTGGTCCTCGCGCACGACCACTTTCAGGCCGTTGTCGAGAATGAATTCGTGGGTGGGTTGCACATCGGCGGCGAAGGCCGCCAGCGGCAGGCACAGCGTGCCGAGCAACAGGCCAGCGGCGCGGCGGGCTAGAGCATTCATACGGTGTTCAACCTGTTCGGCGGCCCGCTTGGGTTTAGCGTCGGCGGGCCAGGAGGTGCTAGGATACTGATCCGGTTGCCTGGCGACCATGCCTGTCGCCGTTCTGGCCCACAGGCCCTTACGACAAAACGTTGCGCATGAACCCGCTGGCTTCACAGTAGTCTGTTCTGCGTGAGTTAAGAATTCCCGGTGCGCCACTGCTGGCGCATCGCTACCCTGAGATAGCCGTCTTCCATGTTTGGTTCCAACGACGACAAAAAAGCGCCGGCCGCGGCTGGCGAGAAGAAAGGCCTGTTCAGCTGGTTCCGCAAGAAGCCGGAGCAACCTGTCGCCGAACAGCCGCAAGCCCCCCAACCGCCCGTCGAGGCGCCGGTGGTACAGCAACCTCCCGCCGAGCAGCCTGCTCCGCTGGCCGAGGCCCCCCAGCCTGCGCCAGTCAGCGTGCCGGCCGAGCCTGAACCGGTTGCTCCGCAGGTGGTGCAACCCACCCAGGTGGCTGAACCCGCCCAGCCCGTGCCGGTGGACGTCCCGGTCGAGCCTGCCCTGGTGGTCGAGGCTGAGCCTGTTGTTCAGGTACACGCGCCGCAGGCTCCTGTGACTGAGGGCTTGCCCGCGAATGCGGCGGACCTGCCGACGGCCATGGTTGAGCCAGCGCCACCTGCACCCTTGAGCAACCTGGTGCTGCCGGTCGCGGAAGAGCCGGTTGCATTGGTGGCGGACCTCGAACCCAAGGCGCCGCCGGTCATTCCCGAGCGCCCGGCCCCTGAGGTGGTGGTGCCCGAGCCCGCCCCGGTGGTTGTTGCCCCTGTGGTTGAGCCTGAACCCGAAGTGCCTGTCGCTCCGGCTGCCGTCGAACCTGCGCCAGTCGCCGCCGAGCCTGCCAAGCAGGGCTTTTTCGCCCGCCTCAAGCAGGGCCTGTCGAAGACCAGCGCCAGCATCGGCGAGGGCATGGCCAGCCTGTTCCTGGGCAAGAAGGTCATCGACGACGACCTGCTCGACGAGATCGAGACCCGTCTGCTGACCGCCGACGTCGGTGTCGAGGCCACCTCGACCATCGTCCAGAACCTGACGCAGAAGGTCGCCCGCAAGCAACTGGCCGACGCCGACGCCCTGTACAAGTCGCTGCAGGACGAACTGGCCGCCCTGCTGCGCCCGGTCGAGCAGCCGCTTAAGATCGAGGCGCAGAGCAAGCCCTACGTGATCCTGGTGGTCGGCGTGAACGGCGCCGGCAAGACCACCACCATCGGCAAGCTGGCCAAGAAGCTGCAGTTGGAAGGCAAGAAGGTCATGCTGGCTGCCGGCGACACCTTCCGCGCCGCGGCGGTGGAGCAGTTGCAGGTCTGGGGCGAGCGCAACCAGATCCCGGTCATCGCCCAGCACACCGGCGCCGACTCGGCCTCGGTGATCTTCGACGCGGTGCAGGCCGCCAAGGCCCGTGGCGTCGATGTGCTGATCGCCGACACCGCCGGTCGCCTGCACACCAAGGACAACCTGATGGAAGAGCTGAAGAAGGTCCGTCGGGTAATCGGCAAGCTCGACGCCGAGGCGCCCCACGAGGTGCTGCTGGTGCTCGACGCCGGTACCGGGCAGAACGCCATCAGCCAGGCCAAGTACTTCAACCAGAGCGTCGAGCTGACCGGCCTGGCCCTGACCAAGCTGGACGGCACCGCCAAGGGCGGCGTCATCTTCGCCCTGGCCAAGCAGTTCAACATCCCGATCCGCTTCATCGGTGTGGGCGAGGGTATCGATGACCTGCGCACCTTCGAGGCCGAACCCTTCGTCAAGGCGCTGTTCGCCGAGCGGGAACCTTCATGATCCGATTCGAACAGGTAGCCAAGCGCTATCCCAATGGCCATGTCGGCCTGCACGAACTGAGCTTCCGGGCGCGTCGTGGCGAGTTCCTGTTCGTCACCGGCCACTCCGGCGCCGGCAAGAGCACCCTGCTGCGCCTGCTGCTGGCCATGGAGCGTCCGACCAGCGGCAAGCTGCTGCTGGCCGGGCAGGACCTGGGCCAGATCAGCAACGCGCAGATTCCGTTCCTGCGCCGGCAGATCGGCGTGGTGTTCCAGAACCACCAACTGCTGTTCGACCGCACGGTGTTCAACAACATCGCCCTGCCGCTGCAGATCCTCGGGCTGTCCAAGGCCGAGATCGCCAAGCGCGTGGATTCGGCGCTGGAGCGCGTGTCGCTGAGCGACAAAGGCGAGCTGTTCCCGGCCGACCTGTCCACCGGCCAACAGCAGCGCGTGGGCATTGCCCGCGCCATCGTCCACCAGCCGGCCCTGCTGCTGGCGGACGAACCTACCGGTAACCTCGACCCGCGCCTGGCCGCCGAGATCATGGGCGTGTTCGAGGACATCAACCGCCTGGGCACCACGGTATTGATCGCCAGTCACGACCTGGCGCTGATCGCGCGCATGCGCCACCGCATGCTGACGCTGCAACGCGGCCGCTTGATCGGCGATGGGGAGGCCGGGCAATGAGCACCACACGTACACCAAAGGTTTCCGAGCGCGTGGCGCCGAAAGCCGCCGACCCGCAACCGGCGAAGAAGAAGCGTGGCGACCACGACGATGACGGCCCGGACTTCAGCACCCTGCTGCACGCCTGGCTGGAAAGCCACCGCGCCAGCCTGGCCGACAGCCTGCGCCGGCTGGGCAAGCAGCCGATCGGCAGTTTCTTCACCTGCCTGGTGATGGCTGTGGCGCTGAGCATGCCCATGGGCCTGTCGCTGCTGCTGAAGAACGTCGAGAAACTCGGCGGTTCCTGGCAGCGCGCGGCGCAGATTTCGTTGTATCTCAAGCTTGATGCCAGCAGCCGTGATGGCGAGGCCTTGCGTAACGAGATCAAGGGCATGCCGGGCGTCGCCGAGGCCCAGTACGTCAGTCGCGAGCAGGCGCTGGAAGAGTTCCAGCAGCAGTCAGGCCTGGGCGAGGCGCTGCGCGAGTTGCCGGACAATCCACTGCCCGGCGTGGTGGTGGTGACCCCGACCGAGGTCGACAAGCCGGCCCTGGAAGCCTTGCGTCAGCGTCTGTCCGAGCTGCCGCGGGTGGAAGCGGCGCAGCTGGACCTGGTGTGGGTCGAGCGCCTGGCGGCGATTCTCAAGCTGGGAGACCGGTTCGTCTTCGGCCTGGCGGTAATGCTGATTTCCGCTCTGCTGTTAGTAATCGGTAACACAATTCGTCTACATATCGAAAACCGCCGGGTCGAGATCGAAGTGATCAAGCTCGTCGGCGGCACCGACAGCTACGTACGCCGGCCTTTCCTGTACATGGGCGCCCTGTACGGCCTGGGTGCGGGCGTGCTGGCCTGGGGCATCCTGGCGTTCGGCCTGAACTGGCTGAACGACGCGGTGGTCGGGCTGTCCGGGCTGTATGGCAGTGATTTCGCCCTGGGTGGCGTACCGGCCTCGGATGGCCTTTCACTCTTGATCGGGGCGGTGTTGTTGGGGTATATCGGTGCATGGATCGCCGTCGCTCGTCACTTGAACGAGCTGGCACCGCGATAAATGTTTCATGGCCAGTATTGACAAATTTTTCATCCTGGAACTTGTACAACGGTTCCTTGTCTATGCTGGCAGTGCCCACAAGGCACGAGTCTGTAAGCTGGAGGTACTTGAATGACCACATCGTTGCAACCTGCCTATGCCCTGGTTCCCGGTGCAAACCTGGAAGCCTATGTGCACACGGTCAACAGCATCCCATTGCTGTCGCCGGAGCAGGAGCGTGATCTGGCCGAGCGTCTCTATTACGAGCAGGATCTCGAGGCCGCTCGGCAAATGGTGATGGCCCACCTGCGTTTCGTCGTACACATCGCCCGTAGCTATGCAGGCTACGGGCTGGCCCAGGCCGACCTGATCCAGGAAGGCAACGTCGGCCTGATGAAGGCGGTAAAGCGTTTCAACCCGGAAATGGGCGTGCGTCTGGTGTCCTTCGCGGTGCACTGGATCAAAGCCGAGATCCACGAGTTCATCCTGCGCAACTGGCGCATCGTCAAGGTGGCCACCACCAAGGCCCAGCGCAAGCTGTTCTTCAACCTGCGCAGCCAGAAGAAACGTCTGGCCTGGTTGAATAACGACGAAGTGCATCGCGTGGCCGAAAGCCTTGGTGTCGAGCCCCGTGAAGTACGCGAGATGGAAAGCCGCCTGAGCGGCCAGGACATGGCCTTTGACCCGGCGGCCGAAGCCGACGACGACAGTGCCTTCCAGTCGCCCGCGCATTACCTGGAAGACCACCGTTACGACCCGGCCGTGCAGCTGGAGGACGCCGATTGGAGCGACAACTCCACCAGCAACCTGCATGAAGCGCTGCAAGGCCTGGACGATCGCAGCCGCGATATCCTCTATCAGCGCTGGCTGGCCGAAGAAAAGGCCACGCTGCATGAGCTGGCGGAGAAATACAGCGTTTCGGCCGAGCGTATTCGCCAGCTGGAGAAGAACGCGATGAACAAGGTCAAGGCATTGATCACGATCTGATCGGCGCCTGGCTGGAGTGAAAAAGCCGCTGTTCTCGCAAGAGACAGCGGCTTTTTCGTGTGTTGTGGCGCGTGGGAGCGTGCCTCAAAGCCTGCGCGAAGTATCCAGTTGCATCAGGTAGCTCGGCCCACCCAGCTGGCTCATCTGCCGGCGAATCCACCCCGCGCGGCTCGCCACATAGGCGCTTGGCCGGCTGGCACTCCATTTGATCGGGCTAGGCAGCACCGCGGCGAGTTGTGCGGCCTGTTGTCGCGTCAGGCGGCTGGCGTCCACGCCGAAGTGGTAGCGTGCCGCGGCCTGGGCACCGAACACGCCCTTGCCCCATTCGGCGCTGTTCAGGTAGACCTCGAGAATCCGTTCCTTCGACCAGAACAGCTCGATCAGCGCGGTGAACCAGGCCTCCAGCCCCTTGCGCAGCCAACTGCGTCCGGACCACAGGAACAGGTTCTTGGCCACCTGCTGGGTCAGCGTGCTGGCGCCACGCACCTTGCCGCCACGCTCGTTGTAGGCCAGCGCCGCCTGGATCGCCGGGATGTCGAAGCCCCAGTGGCTGGCGAACTTCTGGTCCTCGCCGGCGATGACCGCGACCTTGAGTTCGTCGGAGATGTCCTCCCAGGGCGTCCAGTCGCGTTGCAGGTCGATGGGCTCGCCGCTGAACCACGACTCCACCTTGCGCTCGACCATCAGCGCGGTGCCGGGCGGTGGAACCCAGCGCAGCACCAGGACCACGGCGGCGCTGCCGGCGGCGAACCAGAGCAGGGCGCGGGAGAGGCGGCGCAGGAGAGATGAGAGCATGGTGATGGCTTGGCCGGACCGTTGGAACGGGCCATTATACAGACCCCTCCCGAGGAGTCGTCCCATGCTTCGCAGCTTCCTGATGCTCGCCGCGTTCTTCGGTTTTACCGGCGTGGCCCTCGGCGCCTTCGCCGCACATGGCCTGAAGAGCCGTCTCAGCGCCGACTACCTGGCGATCTTCCATACCGGCGTGAGCTACCAACTGGTGCACGCACTGGCGATTCTCGCGGTGGCGGTGCTGTCGGCGCACCTGCCGGGGCGCCTGGTCGGCTGGGCCGGCGGTCTGTTCGCGGTGGGTATCCTGCTGTTCTCCGGTAGCCTCTACGTACTGACCCTGAGCGGCCTGAGCAAGCTCGGCATGATCACTCCGCTGGGCGGCCTGTGCTTGCTCGCCGGCTGGCTGTGCCTGGGCCTGGCCGCCTGGC
The DNA here is from genome assembly GCF_057480955.1 of Pseudomonas sp. P65(2024). NCBI lineage: Bacteria > Pseudomonadati > Pseudomonadota > Gammaproteobacteria > Pseudomonadales > Pseudomonadaceae > Pseudomonas > Pseudomonas sp. P65(2024). The sequence goes on along the minus strand of NZ_JBLIYX010000004.1, from coordinate 164,906 downwards.
GCCTGGGCTGACCGAACGGTCCACAATCGCGACTAATGGCGCGCATCGCCCTTGGGTTGCGAGGTGGATCGGGGCTAGAATGCGGGCCCCAAAGAACAATGGTGGCCGTGCGCATGCGCATTCAATTGAACGGTGAGCCTTACGAACTGCCCGACGGCTTGAGCGTCGCGGCGCTGCTGGGCCGGCTGGAGCTGGCTGGTCGCCGGGTGGCGGTTGAACTGAACCTGGACATCGTGCCGCGCAGCCAGCACGAGAGCACGCGATTGAGCGAAGGCGACCAGGTCGAAGTGGTTCATGCCATTGGCGGTGGTTGAGCACGTCTCGCCGATTCATCCAGAAGCCCCGTAACCTTTCCAGAGGAACATCGATGAGCAACGTTCGCAGCGACAAGCCTTTCGTCCTGGCCGGGCGCACTTTCCAGTCGCGCCTGCTGGTCGGCACCGGCAAGTACCGTGACATGGAAGAAACCCGCCTGGCCACCGAGGCCTCGGGTGCCGAGATCGTCACCGTGGCCGTGCGTCGCACCAACCTCGGCCAGAACGCGGGCGAACCGAACCTGCTCGATGTGCTGTCGCCCGACAAGTACACCATCCTGCCGAACACCGCGGGTTGCTTCGATGCGGTCGAGGCGGTGCGTACCTGCCGCCTGGCCCGTGAGCTGCTCGACGGGCACAAGTCCCACGAGGAGCGGACACTGGTGAAGCTGGAAGTGCTGGCCGACCAGAAGACCCTGTTCCCCAATGTGATCGAAACCCTCAAGGCCGCCGAAGTGCTGGTCAAGGACGGCTTCGACGTGATGGTCTACACCAGCGATGACCCGATCATCGCCCGCCAGTTGGCCGAAGCCGGCTGCATTGCCGTCATGCCGCTGGCCGGCCTGATCGGCACCGGCCTGGGTATCTGCAACCCCTACAACCTGCAGATCATCCTCGAGGAATCCAAGGTGCCGGTGCTGGTCGATGCTGGCGTGGGTACTGCTTCCGACGCCACCATCGCCATGGAGATGGGGTGCGAGGCAGTGCTGATGAACTCGGCCATTGCCCACGCCCAGCAGCCAGTGCTGATGGCCGAGGCCATGAAGCACGCCATCCTTGCCGGCCGCATGGCGTATCTCGCCGGGCGCATGCCGAAGAAACTCTATGCCAGCGCGTCCTCGCCGCTGGAAGGTCTGATCAAGTAAGAGCCCCAGATGACTGAATCGCAAGAAACGCCGATCACCGAAGACGGCGAAGCCCGCCCGCACCGCCGCATCAAGAGCTTCGTGATGCGCGCCGGGCGCATGACCGAAGGCCAGCAACGCGGCCTGGAGCAGGGTGGTCCGCTGTTCATCCTGCCGCTGACCGACAGCCCGGTGGACTACGACCAGGTGTTCGGCCGTTCGGCGCCGCGCACCCTGGAGATCGGCTTCGGTATGGGGCACTCGCTGCTGGAGATGGCAGCCGCCTCGCCGGAGCTGGACTTTATCGGCGTCGAAGTGCACCGTCCGGGTGTCGGTGCGTTGCTAAATGGCGTGCTGACCCAAGGCTTGAAGAACCTGCGGGTTTACGATTGCGATGCCATCGAAGTGCTTAACCGCTGCGTGGCCGACAACAGCCTCGACCGCCTGATGCTGTTCTTCCCGGATCCGTGGCATAAGGCCCGTCACCACAAGCGCCGGATCGTTCAACTGGAGTTCGCCGAGCTGGTGCGCCGCAAGCTCAAGCCCGGTGGCGTATTCCACATGGCGACCGACTGGGAGCCCTATGCCGAATACATGCTGGAAGTGATGAGCGCAGCGCCAGGCTATCGCAACCAGGCGGCTGATGGCGCCTATGTACCGCGCCCGGAAGAACGGCCGATCACCAAGTTCGAGCGCCGTGGGGAGCGCCTTGGGCATGGGGTGTGGGACTTGAAGTTCGAGAAGGTGAGCTGAGCCGGATTCGTTCGGCGCTGTCCTTCAAGCCTGCGAGATTGCAGGTACAAAAAAACCGCCTTGAGAAGGGCGGTTTTTTTATGCGGGCCTCGGGTTACGAAGCCTATCCCACGAACACCACTGGAGACAGTCACAACTGGATCTTAGGATGGCCTCGAATACAGGACGCGTTTGCTGAATACGCTGAGCCGCGTCTGGACGCTGGTTCGGATCCTGATCGTTTTCAGGACCGCCAGGGACTTCCTGCGCGATCACTTTGACGATGCCCGCTAAGGGTTAGTCGGGTGAGAAGCCGTCCTGGCTCGCCAGGGCGGCTTTTAGCAAGCAGTCAGCCCCGCCGATCAGCGACGACCCCAATCAATACCAGCACCACCAGCAGCACCGGTGCCAGCGCATAGTTGTTGAACTGCCCCAGCCCCTTCACGATCCACGGCGTCGCATAGATCAGTGCCGCGCCGCTGCCGATCATCACCAGCAGCGCCATGAACGGCACCCGCAGGGCGCCGGCCAGACCACCCAGGCGGCCTTCCACCCAACCCTTGATATCGGTGCCGAACAGCACCAGCAGGCAGCCCACCAGGGCCAGCGAGATTTCCGACAGGTTGCTGCGGCTCCAGCGGGAAACGGTCGAGAGCAGGTCAAGTACCAGGTCCATGGGTCATCCTTAATTCAAGAAGTACTGCAGCAGGTCGTTGAGGAACAGCTGGCCGCGCGGCGTGGCTGCCAGCCGATCCGGTTCGACCCGCAAAAGGCCTTTTTGTTCGGCTTCACGGCGGGCTTCGGCCAGCTGCGCCAGGGGCAGGCCGGTGCGCAGGCTGAACAGTTCGGCTTCCACCCCGTCGGTGAGGCGCAGGGCGTTCATCAGGAACTCGAAGGGTAGCTCATCGGCCGGCAACAGCTTCTCGCCGGCCTTGAACGGCTTGGCCGGGTTCAGGTAGTCCTTGGGCAGGCGGGTCTTCCAGGTGCGCAGGATGCGTCCGTCGGGGAACGACAGTTTGCCATGGGCGCCGGCACCGATGCCGATGAAGTCGCCGAAGCGCCAGTAGTTCAGGTTGTGCCGCGCGGCACGGTCGGCCTGGGCGTAGGCCGAGACTTCGTACTGGCGGTAACCGTGCTCGGCCATCAGCGCCTGGCCGGCTTCCTGGATATCCCAGAGGATGTCGTCCTTGGGCAGCTCGGGCGGCTGGTTCCAGAACACCGTGTTCGGCTCTACCGTCAACTGGTACCAGGACAGGTGCGTCGGCGCCAGTTCGATGGCCTGACGCAGGTCGCCCAGGGCGTCGTCGAGCGACTGGTCCGGCAAGCCGTGCATCAGGTCCATGTTGAAGTTGTCGAAGCCTGCCGCACGGGCCATGTCGGCGGCGCGTACCGCTTCGGCACCATTGTGGATGCGCCCGAGCTTCTCGAGCTTGGCAGGCTGGAAACTCTGCACGCCGATGGACAGGCGGTTGATTCCGGTCTGCCGGTAGGCCTTGAACTTCTCCTGCTCGAAGGTGCCTGGGTTGGCCTCGAGGGTGATCTCGATGTCCGGGGCGAACGGGATGCGTTGCTCGACTCCGCGCAGCAGGCGACCCAGCGCATCAGCGCTGAACAGGCTGGGGGTGCCGCCGCCGAAGAAGATCGTGCTGATGGAACGACCCTGGACGGCAGGCAGTTCCTGGTCGAGATCGGCCAGCAGGGCGTCGATGTATTCGGCTTCTGGTAGCGTGGGGCCTGCCTGGTGCGAGTTGAAGTCGCAGTACGGGCATTTGCGCACGCACCAGGGTATATGGATGTACAGCGACAGCGGCGGTAGCTCGGGAAGGATCAGGCCCGCCGGTTGCACGAACAGCTTTTCGGTCATGCCAGGCCCAGACGTTGACGCAGCAGGGCCATGGCGCGGGCGCGGTGGCTGAGCTGGTTCTTGTCGACCGGAGCGAGGTCGGCGCTGGAGCAGTTGCGCTCCGGGACCCAGAACAGCGGGTCATAGCCGAAGCCATGCTCGCCGCTGGCCTCGAACAGGATGCTACCGTGCCACAGGCCTTCGCAGAGGATTGGCAGCGGATCGTCGGCATGGCGCACCAGGGCCAGGACGCAGACGAACTGCGCGCCGCGCTGTTCTTCAGGCACGTCCTTGAGCGCTTCGAGCAGCTTGGCGTTGTTTGCCGCGTCGCCCTTGCCGTCGGCGTAGCGCGCCGAGTAGATGCCCGGCGCGCCGCCGAGGAAGTCCACCGCCAGGCCCGAGTCGTCGGCCAGGGCCGGCAGGCCGGAGATGCGTGCGGCGTTGCGCGCCTTGAGGATGGCGTTCTCGACGAACGACAGGCCGGTCTCTTCCGGCTCCACCTGGCTGAATTCGCCGATCGAACGCAGGTGCACGGACTCGCCGAGCATGGCCTGCAGTTCCTTGAGCTTGCCGGCGTTGTGGCTGGCCAATACGAGTTGCGTAAGATTCATCATTCGCCTGGGAATACTTCCTGGTTGAAGCTGAGTTTATGGCTGACGCCACCCGTTTCGACGTTGATATCGAAGGTGACAGTCTCGGCCTGGTCGATCTTGAACTGGGCGATGTAGTAGACCGCGCCCTGGTCGGTGATCTGCTTGAACGACAGCGGGTTGCTGCGCCCGGTCAGGTCCTTCACCGTGCCGCTGACGACCGCTGTCGAAGGCTTTTCGGCCTTGAGCACGGCGATGTTGAGCACGCCCTGGTTCTTGCTGCGGGTCAGGCCCGTGGCGGCGGCGATGTCCGGTTGCAGCATGCTCGAGGTGAAGGCGCTGTAGTGGACCGTCACGTCGCCGAACACTTCCTTGCGCTCCGGCTTGGCGGCATCGGCAGCCAGTACCGGCAAGGCCAGGCATAGGCTGATCAGAAACAGTGCTAGTCGACGCATGATCCCATTCCTCCGTTCGCGAGGGTCAGACCGCGAGCTGATGCTCCTGCAGGCCCGGGCTGCTGACCCGATAGATACCGATCTCTCCTAGAAGATTAGGCCAAAGCCGCCCGCCCAACCCGTTACGGTGTAGACGGTCGACGGCCAGGCGGTCGAGGACCTTGGCATGACGCTCGTGGCACAGGTTCTCGAAGTCCTCGAAGGTGCAGAAGTGGATGTTCGGCGTGTTGTACCAGGTATACGGCATGAAGTCCGAAACCGGCATGCGACCCTTGGTCGCCAGGTACCAGCGGCAGCGCCAGTGGCCGAAGTTGGGGAAGGTGATGATGCACTGGCGACCCACCCGCAGCATCTCGTCGAGGATCCGGTCGGGGTACTCCACGGCCTGCAGGGCCTGGGTCATGACCACCACGTCGAAACTGTTGCTGGCGAAGTTGCCCAGGCCCTTGTCCAGGTCCTGCTCGATGACGTTGACGCCTTTGGCCACGCAGGCGGCGATGTTGTCGGCGTCGATCTCCAGGCCATAGCCGGTGACGTTCTTGCGCTCGCGCAAGGAGGCCAGCAGTTCGCCGTTGCCGCAGCCCAGGTCGAGGACCCGGCTGCCGGCGGGGATCCAGTCTTGGATGATTTCCAGGTCGGCTCTCATGCGGTCCTCAGAGGGCGATGCGGTTCATGTAGTTCGCGAAACCCTGCATGTAGCGGGGCGTCGGGATGAGGAAGGCGTCGTGGCCGTAGGGCGAGTCGATGTCCAGGTAGCAGACGTTCTTGCGCGCGGCCATCAGGGCGTCGACGATCTCCCGCGAGCGTGCTGGCGAGAAGCGCCAGTCGGTGGTGAACGACATGATGCAGTAGTCCGCCGTGACGTGGGCCAGGGTCGCGGCCAGGTCGCCGCCATGGGCCGCGGCCGGGTCGAAGTAGTCCAGCGCCTTGGTCATCAGCAGGTAGGTGTTGGCGTCGAAGCGGCCGGAGAACTCCTCGCCCTGGTAGCGCAGGTAGCTCTCGACCTGAAACTCGACGCTGTGGAAGTCGTAGTTGAGCTTGTCGCTCTTGAGTTCGCGGCCGAATTTCTCGCCCATCGAGTCGTCGGACAGGTAGGTGATGTGGCCGACCATGCGCGCCAGCATCAGGCCGCGCTTGGGAATCACGCCCTGGTCCTGGAACGAGCCGCCGTGGAACTCGGGGTCGGTGAGAATGGCCTGGCGCGCGACCTCGTTGAAGGCGATGTTCTGCGCCGACAGCTTGGGCGCCGAGGCGATGTCCACGCAGTGACGCACGCGGTCCGGGTAGGTGATGGTCCACTGCAGGGCCTGCATGCCGCCGAGGCTGCCGCCAACGATGGCGGCCCAGGTCTGGATCCCCAGTCGGTCGGCCAGGCGCGCTTGGCTGTGCACCCAGTCCTCCACGGTCAGCACCGGGAAGTCGGCGCCATAGGGCTTGCCGGTGGCCGGATTGAGGCTGCTGGGGCCGGTGCTGCCATTGCAGCCACCCAGGTTGTTCAGGCTGACCACGAAGAAGCGGTTGGTGTCGATCGGCTTGCCGGGGCCGATGCAGCTGTCCCACCAGCCTGGCTTGCGGTCGGTGGCGGCATGGTAGCCGGCGGCATGGTGATGGCCTGACAACGCATGGCAGATCAGCACGGCATTGCTGGCGGCGACGTTGAGGGTGCCATAGGTTTCGTAGATGAGTTCGTACGAGGCCAGGGAGCGGCCACAAGCCAGGGCCAGCGGTTCATCGAACCGGGCAATCTGTGGTGTTACCAGACCGACGGAATCTTCGGGAAGGACAGTGGACATCGACCCTGCTCACGCTTGACGGAGGCGTAAGTCTAAAGAGCGCTACCCCCAGCGGCAAGCAAAGGCTTGCCGCTGGATGCAGTGTGGGTCAGATCATCCGCCACAGTTCTTGCGGCATGCCAGCGTAGGCCGCCAGCTGGGGCATCAGGAACGACTGGATCACCTGGATGGCGATGAAGGCGAAGATCGGCGAAATGTCCATGCCACCGAGGTTCGGCACCAGGCGACGGAACGGCGCCAGTACCGGCTCGCTGATCTGGTAGGCCAGCTCGGCGGCCGGGTTGTGGCTGTTCGGCGCGACCCACGAGACGATGACCATGACGATCATCGCCACCCAGAAGATTTTCAGGAACAGCGAGGTGATGCCCAGGATCGACCACATCAGCAGGTGCAGGATATCGCCGAAGGTGCCGTAGGTGACCATCAGCACAAAGGCCATCAGCAGCGCCTGGATAAGGATCGACAGCAGCAGCGAGGAGGTGTCCAGGCCGGCGATGCTGGGGATCACCCGGCGCAGCGGCTTGAGCAGCGGCTGGGTGGCGCGTACGGCGAACTGGCTCAGCGGGTTGTAGAAGTCGGCCTTGACCAGTTGCAGCACGAAGCGCAGCAGGACGATCACCAGGTACAGGCTGACCAGTGTTTGCACCACGAAGATCGCGGCGCCGGACAATGCATTCATCAATGGCTCCTTATTTACCCAGTTGTTCGGCCAGTTCGGCGGAACGTTTCGCCGCGGCCTGAAGTGCCTGCTCGACGATCGCCTCGAAACCGCTGGCCTGGAACGACTTGATCGCCGCCTCCGTGGTGCCGGCCGGCGAGGTCACACGGCGGCGCAGCTCGGCGGCGTCGACATCGCTGGCAACCGCCATGCGGGCGGCGCCCAGGGCGGTCTGCAGGGTGAGTTGCGAGGCGGTTTCGCGCGGCAGGCCGAGTTTCTCGCCGGCGGCGGTCATCGCTTCGATCAGCAGGAAGAAATAGGCCGGGCCGCTGCCGGAGACGGCGGTGACGGCATCCAGCTGTTGTTCTTCGTCCAGCCACAAGGCGGTGCCGACAGCCGACAGCAGTTGCTCGGCCTGCTGGCGCTGCTCGGTGGACACTTCTGCGGTGGCGTACAGGCCGCTGACGCCCTGGCGCAGCAGCGCCGGGGTGTTGGGCATGCAGCGCACCACCGGGATCGCGCCCAGCCAGGCCTGCAGGCTGGCGCAGGTGATGCCGGCGGCGATGGACACCACCAGCTGACCGGACTTGAGGTTCGGCTTCAGCGTTTCGCAGACGGCCTTCATGACCTGCGGTTTGACCGCCAGCACGATCACGTCGACGCCCTCGATGGCCTGGGCGTTGCTTTCGAAGGCTTCGATGCCGTGCTCGGCCTGGATCCGCGCGCGGGTCTCGGCACCCGGGTCGCTGGCACGAATCTGCGCGGCGTCCAGGCCCTGGGCACGCAGGCCGCCGATCAGGCTGGCGGCCATGTTGCCGGCGCCGATAAAGGCAATACGAGTCTTGCTCATGTCAGGTCCTTGAGGGAAAGAGTGAGTTAAGCATGGATTCAGGGCTGCCCGTAGTCGCGGGCGCCGAACAGGGCGGTGCCGATGCGGACCCAGGTCGCACCTTGGGCGATGGCGGCTTCCAGGTCGTGGCTCATGCCCATCGACAGGGTGTCCAGGCCGAGATTCAGCTGTACCTGGAGTTGGCGCAGGATGGCAAAGGCGGCTTCCTGCTCGGCGCGGTCCTCGGTCGGCTCCGGAATCGCCATCAGGCCGCGCAGGCGCAGGCCGGGCAGGGCGTTCACCGCTTGGGCCAGGGCCGGCAACTCGACAGGCGCGCAACCGGACTTGCTGTCCTCGCCGCTGACGTTGACCTGCAGGCAGACGTTCAGTGGCGCCAGGCCGGCAGGGCGCTGCTCGGAGAGGCGTTGGGCGATCTTCAGGCGGTCCACGGAATGTACCCAGTCGAAATGCTCGGCGATGGCCTTGGTCTTGTTCGATTGAATGGGGCCGATGAAGTGCCAGATCAAGGGCAGGTCGGAAAGTGCCTGTTGTTTTGTCAGGGCTTCCTGAAGGTAGTTCTCGCCCATATCGCGCAACCCGGCGGCGTAGGCCTCGCGAATCGCGCTGGCGGGCTTGGTCTTGCTCACCGCCAGCAGCTGGATGCTGGCCGGGTCGCGTCCGGCGGCCTTGGCCGCGCTGTCGATGCGGGTGGCAATGGCGTCAATGTTGTCTGCTAGGGTGGACATGGTTCGTCGCCGACGGCTTTGGGGTCTGCGGCATTCTACCTGCTTGATCGCCGTTGGGGAGTCTCATGGATGTGACCGACCTCTTGCGCAGGGCCCTGGCTGCCGCTGCCAGCGACCTGCACCTGGCCGCGGGCGAGCGGCCGCTGCTGCGCGTGGATGGGGTGTTGCAGCGCCTGGACCTGCCGGTGCTGACGGCAGGAGCGCTGGAAGACGGGATGGCTGCCGTGCTTGATGACGAGCAGCGGCGACAGTGGGCTGCCGGCGAAGAGTTGGACCTGGCGGTGAGCCTGGATGGGCTGGGGCGCTTTCGGCTGAACCTGTTCCGCCAGCGCAATGGCCCGAGTGCCAGCGTGCGTTTGATCCCCGCGAGCGTGCCCTGTCTGGAGGTGCTTGAGCTGGTAGATGTATTTCAAATCATCTCCCAGTACCGGGATGGCTTCATCTTGGTGGGCGGGGCCACCGGCAGTGGCAAGTCGAGCACCCTGGCGGCGCTGATCGATCGGCTCAACCGCGAATACGCATTGCATATCGTCACGCTCGAGGACCCGATCGAGTTCATCCACGCCAGCCAGCGCAGCCTGGTCAACCAGCGTGAGGTCGGCCTGCATAGCCGTGACTTTGCCCAGGCCCTGCGCAGCGCCCTGCGTCAGGACCCGGACGTGATCATGATCGGTGAGCTGCGCGATCTGCACAGCATTCGCCTGGCGATGCGCGCCGCGGAGACCGGGCACCTGGTACTGGCCACCGTGCATACGCGATCGGCGGTAAGCAGTATCGACCGGCTGGTGGAGGTGTTCGCGCCGGAGGAAAAGCCGCTGGTGCGCAGCATGCTGGCCGACTCCCTGCGGCTGGTGGTCGCGCAGGTGCTGGTTCGGCGATCAGGCGGCGGTCGGGTCGCGGCGCGGGAGGTGCTGGTGGCGACGCCGGCGGTGCGCAACCTGATCCGCGAGGGGCGTCTGGCGCAGATTCATTCGCTGATGCAGGCTGGTGCGGCTGTGGGGATGTGCACGATGGAGGGTGCGCTGCAGGCGCTGGAAGCGCGGGGGATTATCGACAGGGCCTCAAACTGATCGCGGGGCAAGTCGCGCCGGCGCACCGCGATCGGCGATTCAGCGTTTGGCCAGGCTCAGCGCCTGTTGCTGCTGCTTGGGCAGCACGCGCTTGGCCACCACGTAGTGCTTCTGCCAGTAAGGTTTCTCCAGGCTGTCGATGCTCACCCGCTTGCCGGTGCGTGGCGCGTGGATGAAGCGGTCGTTGCCCAGGTAGATGGCGACGTGGTTGACCCGACGGCTCTTGATGTTGAAGAAGATCAGGTCGCCTGGCTTGAGGTCGCCCTTGGCCACCTTGACGCCCTGGCCTTGGGCCATGGCGTTGGAGGTGCGCGGCAAGTCGACATCCGCCACGTCGTTGAACGCATACTTGACCAGGCCGCTGCAGTCGAAGCCCTTCTTCGGGCTGCTGCCGCCCCAGCGATAGGGGGTGCCAAGCACGTTCACCGCACGGCTGAGCACTTCGCTGCTCTGCTTCGGCGACATCGCCACCGCCTGCATGCCCACGGCATGCTGCTTGGCGGCATTGGCCGGACGCGTGCGCAGGCTGTTGGTGCTGCGGTACTGGATCGGGGCGCGTTTCACCGTGGCGTCGGCGTTGGTCGTGTAACCGGTGAATCCGCTGGGAAGACGTTGCTCACGGTTGGTGGCGTGGGCGGCCAGGGGCAACAGAAGGCAGAGGGTCAGCCATGTCTTGAAGAAAGGTGGCATAGATGAAGCTCTTATAAGTGTTGGCGCGCAACTTTATAACAGCTTTTTGATCAAACTTTGATCCGTTGGTCGCTCTGCCACGTACCATATGTCGGGTAAAAACGGAAAAGTCACATTTTCCGTTAGAAAATTTTCGGCTATCCCACGAGGGTTTCGAATGAATGGTTATCAACAGGGTGTCCCTTCGCACGACACCCACAGCAAGGTGCTCGGCTATCTGCTGTGGATTTTCGGTTTCACCGGCTCACACCGTTTCTACTACGGCAAGCCGATCACCGGGACGATCTGGTTCTTCACCCTCGGGTTGCTGGGTATCGGTTGGCTGATCGACCTGTTCCTGATCCCGTCGATGGACCGTGAGGCGGACATGCGCTTCGAATCGGGCGGGGTGGATTACAACCTGGCGTGGATCCTGCTGACCTTCCTGGGCATTTTCGGCGTGCACCGGCTGTATCAGGGCAAGTGGATCAGTGCCTTGATCTACCTGTTCACCGGCGGTCTGTTCCTGCTGGGCGTGCTGTATGACTTCTGGACGCTCAACAGCCAGATCTCCCAGGTTAACGCCGAGCGTCGCCGGGTATGAAAAAAAGGCCTCGTCGCTGAATGCGGCAAGGCCTTTTTCGTTACTGGCGCCGCTGTTGCAGCAGCAGGTTGCTGAAGCCTGCCCCGGCCAGTTGCTTCTGTGCCACGGTCAGCTGTTCACGGTTGCTGAACGGGCCGACCATCACGCGGTACCAGGTCTCTTCCTTGACCGTGCCCGACTCCACCTTGACCGCCTGGCCAAGCAGGATGATCTGCGCACGGACCTTGTCGGCATCCGCCTGCTTGCGGAACGAGCCAGCCTGCAGGAAGAACTGGGTGGTGGCCGCCGGTTTGATCACCGGTGGCGCTGGTGGCGGTGTCTGCCCCAGCAGCGCGGCCTGGGCGCGGGCGGTGTCGATCTTCGCCGCTTCTGCCGGCGTAACCGGCGTGCTCGGCACAGGCGGCTGCGCCGGGACCGGCGGGGTCTTCTCCGGCACCGCCTCGGGCGGCACGATCACTTCCGACTCCGGCAGCAGAGTGTAGAAGTCGTACTTCGGCTTCACCGGCTGCTGTGGCGTCGGCGTGGTGGTCTTGCTCGCCTCGGCGACCTTCTCCGGCTTCTGCTGCTCGGGCTTGGTGCGCTTGATGTCGCCGCCGCCGGGCTCGAGTTTCATCAGGAAGACGATGAAGGCGCCGACCGTCAGGCCGACCGCCAGCCACACCCAGCCCGGGATCGGCTGCTTGCTGGCAGGCGGCTGGGAGCGGCTGGCGCCGCGCTTGGGTGCGGGTTTCTTCTTTGCAGCCAACTTACATGCGCTCCAGGGTTTCCAGGCCGAGCAGTTCCAGGCCCTGCTTGAGGGTGCGGCCGGTCAGGGCAGCCAGGCGCAGGCGGCTCTGCTGCTGTTCGGCGGTTTCGGCGGAAAGGATCGGGCAGTTCTCGTAGAAGCTGGAGAACAGGCCGGCGAGGTCGTACAGGTAGCTGCACAGCACGTGTGGCGTGCCTTTTTCGGCGACGCTGTTCAGGATCTCGCCGAACTGCGCCAGGCGCGCGGCCAGGTCCTGCTCGTGCGCGGCCTGCAGGACGATGCTGCCGTCGACTTCATCGAAGCCCTTGCCGAGCTTGCGGAACACGCCAGCCACGCGGGTGTAGGCGTACAGCAGGTACGGCGCGGTGTTGCCTTCGAAGTTGAGCATCAGCTCGAAGTTGAAGCTGTAGTCGCTGGTGCGGTGCTTGGACAGGTCGGCGTACTTGACCGCGCCGATGCCGACCACCTCGCCGATGTGGCGCAGTTCGTCCTCGGCCAGCGAAGGATTCTTCTCCTTGACCAGCGCGTAGGCGCGGTCCTTGGCCTCGGTGAGCAGGTCGATCAGCTTGACGGTGCCGCCATCACGGGTCTTGAACGGGCGGCCATCGGCGCCGTTCATGGTGCCGAAGCCCATGTGCTCCATCTTCATCGGGTGGCCGACGAAACCGGCGCGGCGAGCCACTTCGAACACCTGGTTGAAGTGCAGGGCCTGGCGCTGGTCGACGAAGTACAGGGCGCGGTCGGCGTTCAGCGTGTTGCTGCGGTAGCGCACGGCGGCCAGGTCGGTGGTGGCGTACAGGTAGCCGCCGTCGGCCTTCTGCACGATCACCGGCAGCGGCTCGCCCTCGGCGTTCTTGAACTCCTCGAGGAACACGCACTGGGCGCCCTGGTCCTCGACCAGCAGGCCCTTGGCCTTGAGGTCGGCGACCACGTTGGCCAGGTCGGCGTTGTAGGCGCTCTCGCCCATGACGTCGGCCATGGTCAGCTTGACGTTGAGCAGCTCGTAGGTCTTCTGGCAGTGCGACAGCGAGATGTCCTTGAAGCGCGTCCACAGGGCCATGAACTCAGGGTCGCCGGCCTGCAGCTTGACCACCAGGCCGCGGGCGCGGGTGGCGAACGCCTCGGACTCGTCGAAGCGCTTCTTGGCGGCGCGGTAGAAGTTCTCCAGGTCCGACAGCTCGTCGCTGGTGATCGGGTTTTCTTCCAGGTAGGCCAGCAGCATGCCGAACTGGGTGCCCCAGTCGCCCACGTGGTTCTGGCGGATGACGTCATCGCCGAGGAATTCCAGCACGCGCGCGACGCTGTCACCGATGATGGTCGAGCGCAGGTGGCCGACGTGCATTTCCTTGGCCAGGTTCGGCGCCGACATGTCGATCACCACCTTCTCGGCCGGGCCGGCCTTGCGCACGCCCAGGTGCTCGTCGGCCAGGGCGGCGTCGAGGCGGCTGGCCAGGGCGTCGGTGTTCTGGAAGAAGTTCAGGAAACCGGGGCCGGCGATCTCGACCTTGGTGATGTCGGGGCTGGCCGGCAGCCTGGCGATGAGTTTTTCGGCCAGATCGCGCGGCTTCATGCCGGCTGGCTTGGCCAGCATCATGGCGATGTTGCTGGCGAAGTCGCCGTGGGTCTTGTCCCGGGCGTTTTCCACCTGGATCGCCGGCGTCAGCCCTTCAGGCAGCACACCGTCGGTGACGAGTTGGGTGAGGGCTTGCTGGATCAGCTGGCGAATGGTGTCTTTCATGGGATTCTCTTTTCGACCGCAAGCGCGGTGAGCGCTTCGATGCGCAGGTGGAAAAACTGGGCATTATCCGTTGCCGGGGACGGGTTGCCAACCTTTTGGGGCCAGGCCACTGTCATAGCGGGGCAAGCCAGCTCCCACGGTAACCTTGAAGCATTCAGTACAGGTCCACCGGATCCACATCCAGCGACCAGCGCACCTGCCGCCCCGATGGCATCTGCTCCAACACTAGCAACCAGGCACTGATCAGTCGATGCAGCTGAGCCCGGGCATTGGCCTGGAGCAATAGTTGCGCGCGGAAGCGGCCCGCCCGTCGTTCCATGGGCGCCGGGACCGGGCCGAGCAGCTCGGTGCCATGCAGGCCTTGTTCGGCCATGACCCGCTCGGCGGCGGCGCAGGCTTCGTCGAGGAAGCCCTCGGCCTGGCCCGGCTTGTGCGCATCCGCACGCAGCAGGGCCAGGTGGGCGAACGGCGGCAGACCGGCGGCGCGACGTTCGCTCAGGGCCTGCTCGGCGAAAGCGAAGTAGCCCTGCTCGGTCAGTTGGACCAGCAGCGGATGGTCGGCCAGGTGGGTCTGCACGATGACCTTGCCCGGCTCTTCGGCGCGTCCGGCGCGACCGGCAACCTGGACGATCAGCTGGGCCATGCGCTCGCTGGCGCGGAAGTCGCCGGAGAACAGCCCGCCATCGGCATCAAGAATCGCCACCAGGGTGACGCGAGGGAAGTGGTGCCCCTTGGCCAGCATCTGGGTGCCAACCAGGATGCTCGGTTGACCGCGCTGGATGGTGGCGAACAGGTTGTGCATGGCGTCCTTGCGCGAGGTGCTGTCGCGGTCCACGCGCAGGATCGGGTAGTCGGGGAACAGCACCTTGAGCCGCTCTTCGGCGCGCTCGGTGCCGGCCCCCACCGGACGCAGGTCGACGTGGGCGCACTGCGGGCACTGCAACGGCAGGCGTTCGTCATAGCCGCAGTGGTGGCAGCGCAGCACGGCGGAACGCTGGTGCACGGTCATGCGCGCATCGCAGCGCGGGCACTCGGAGAGCCAGCCGCAGTCGTGGCACAGTAGCGTCGGAGCGAAGCCGCGGCGGTTGAGGAACACCAGCACCTGCTGGCCAGCCTCCAGGGTCTGGCGGATGGCCTGTTGCAGCGGGCCGCTGATGCCGCTGTCCAATGGCAGGCTGCGTACGTCCAGGCGCAGGAAACGTGGTGCCTTGGCGCCACCGGCGCGCTGGTTCATGCGCAGCAGGCCGTAGCGGCCGCTGTGGGCGTTGTGCAGGCTTTCCAGCGACGGCGTGGCCGAGCCCAGCAGGATCGGGATGTTCTCCTGGTGGGCGCGGACCACGGCCAGGTCGCGGGCGTGATAGCGCAGGCCTTCCTGCTGTTTATAGGAACCGTCGTGTTCCTCGTCGATGATGATCAGGCCCGGGTTCTTCATCGGCGTGAACAGCGCCGAGCGGGTGCCGATGATGATGTCGGCGTCACCATCGCGGGCCGCCAGCCAGGCGTCCAGGCGTTCGCGGTCGCCCACCGCCGAGTGCAGCAGGGCGATGCGGGCGTTGAAGCGCTGCTCGAAGCGTTGCAGGGTCTGCGGGCCGAGGTTGATCTCGGGGATCAGGATCAGCGCCTGCTTGCCGGCTTCGAGGGTTTCGCGAATAAGCTGCAGGTACACCTCGGTCTTGCCGCTGCCGGTGACCCCGGCCAGCAGGTAGGCGTGGAAGGCGCCGAAGCCCGCGCGCACCGCCTCGAACGCCGCGCGCTGCTCCTCGTTGAGCGGCAGCTCCGGTTGGGCCAGCCAGTGCTCGTGGCGCGCGGCGGGCAGGTGGCGGCGGACTTCGACGCTCACCAGCTCCTTGGCCAGCAGCAGGTCGAGGCTGTCCTTGTTCAGGCCCAGCTTGCTCAACAGGCTGTGGGCTACGCCGTGGGGGTGCTGCGACAGGGTCTTGAGGGCATCGCGCTGGCGCGGGGCGCGGGCGATGCGCGGATCCTCCAGGCGTGCCCCGGGGGCGACGTGCCAGAAACGCTCCTGGCGCGCCTCGGCCGGCTCGCCTTGGCGCAGCAGGGTCGGCAGGGCCCAGCTCAAGGTGTCGCCCAGGCTGTGCTGGTAGTACTGCGCCGTCCACAGGCACAGCTTGAACAGTGCGGGTGGCACGGGCGAAACCGGGTCGAGCAGGGCGCTGGCCGGCTTGAGCTTGTCGGCGGGGACTTCGCTGTGCGTGGCGATCTCCACCAGCACGCCGATCATCTCGCGGCGGCCGAATGGCACGCGGATGCGCATGCCGGGCGTCAGTGCCTGGCGCGCCATGCTCGCGGGCGCCCGGTAGTCGAACAGGCGACGCAGGGGCGAGGGCAGGGCAAGGCGCAGGATGACGTCGGACACGCGGAAGGTCTCTGGAGGGCGTTTCACAAATCAGGCGAGCCTAGCAGACGACGGTCGGTGCAAGCGACAACTTGCGCTGCGGCCGCGCTCTGGTATTATTCGCCGCCTAATTACGTGCGGTATTCAACAATAGGTGTTGGGTGGCGGCACGCAGCTCGAGGAAGTGACCATGAAAGCAGATATTCATCCGAACTACGAAGTAGTTGCAGTCACCTGCAGCTGCGGCAACAAGTTTGAAACCCGTTCGACCCTGGGCAGCGTCCTGGCGATCGACGTTTGCAACCTGTGCCACCCGTTCTACACCGGTAAGCAGAAAGTCCTGGACACCGGTGGTCGCGTACAGAAGTTCGCCGATCGCTTCGGTATGTTCGGTACCAAGAAGTAATCATGCGCATGGCGAATCTCTCGAGGTTCGCGTTGCTGCAAAAGAAGGCGCCCCTTGCGGGCGCCTTTTTTGTGGGCGCGATCTGGCATTTTCCGGCCCTGGCCTTCTGTCCGTTGCCCGAGCAGCCGCAGCAGGTGACGGTGCGCCAGGTAGTCGACGGCGACACCTTGCGCCTGACTGACGGGCGCAACGTGCGGCTGATCGGCATCAATGCGCCCGAGATCGGCCGCAAGGGCCGCACCAGCGAGCCTTACGCCGAGGCTGCGAAACGGCGCCTGCAGGCGCTGGTCGAGGCCAGCAATGGTCGCGTCGGCCTGGTCCCGGGCGTGGAACCCAAGGACAAGTACGGTCGTACCCTGGCGCACATCTATAGCCGTACTGGCGACAATCTCGAAGCACAATTGCTCAGCGAGGGCCTCGGCTACCGAGTCGCCATCGCCCCCAACGTGGCCTTGTCGGGCTGCCAGCAACAGGCCGAGCAGCAGGCGCGCAATGCCGGGGCCGGGTTGTGGCGCCAGTCGCCGGTAGTGCGTGCGAGGGAAGTCAGGCAGTCCGGTTTTGCCGTGATCGGCGGCAAGATCAAGGGTATCGAGCGCAACCGTGGCGGTATCTGGCTGGAGCTCGACGATGCCGTGGTGCTGCAGGTCCCCGCTCGTCTGCAGCAGCGCTTCCCCGCCAGCTTCTTCGCTAACCTCAAGGGACGCCAGGTCGAGGCGCGTGGCTGGGTGTTGGACCGATCCCGCAAGGGAGGGCTCAAGCCCGGGCAGCGACGCTGGCTGTTGCCATTGACTGATCCGAGCATGTTGGCGGCTGTTTCAGGGTAAATAGTTGTAGACATTTTGCTATTGGATTGTACACACTGGGTCCCGTAAGCCCCGTGGGTTATAGCGTAAAGTCGTAGGCCAAAGGCCTTGACACATAGTGACCGGGCAGTCTTGTCGCCCCCCGGCTCTTTGCGTATCCTCGGCGGTCCGTCAGAACAGTAAACAGCGGAATGCCCATCATGTCAGACCTGAAAACCGCCGCTCTCGAATACCACGCCCAGCCCCGTCCGGGGAAGCTGAGCGTCGAGCTCTCCAAGCCCACCGCCACCGCCCGTGACCTCGCCCTGGCCTATAGCCCTGGCGTCGCCGAGCCTGTGCGCGAGATCGGCCGTGATCCGGAGCTGGCCTACAAGTACACCGGCAAGGGCAACCTGGTTGCGGTGATTTCCGATGGCACCGCCATCCTCGGTCTGGGCGACCTCGGCCCGCTGGCCTCCAAGCCGGTAATGGAAGGCAAGGGTGTTCTGTTCAAGCGTTTCGCCGGTATCGACGTGTTCGATATCGAAGTCGAGTCGGAGAGCCCGCAGGCCTTCATCGACACCGTTCGCCGCATCTCCATCACCTTCGGCGGCATCAACCTGGAAGACATCAAGGCACCTGAGTGCTTCGAGATCGAGCGCACCCTGATCGAACAGTGCGACATTCCCGTCTTCCACGATGACCAGCACGGTACCGCCATCGTTACCGCCGCCGGAATGATCAACGCCCTGGAAATCGCCGGCAAGAAGCTCGAGGAGGCGAAGATCGTCTGCCTGGGCGCCGGTGCCGCCGCCATCTCCTGCATGAAGCTGCTGGTAAGCATGGGCGCCAAGGTCGAGAACATCTTCATGATCGACCGCAGCGGCGTGATCCACGCCGGCCGCGACGACCTGAACCAGTACAAGGCCCAGTTCGCCCACGCCACCGACAAGCGCACCCTGGCTGATGCACTGAACGGCGCCGATGTGTTCGTCGGCCTGTCCGGTCCGAACCTGCTGAGCCCGGAGGGCCTGAAGTCGATGGCCGCCAACCCGATCGTGTTCGCCTGCTCGAACCCGGATCCGGAAATCGCTCCGGAGCTGGCTCACGCCACCCGCAGCGACGTGATCATGGCCACCGGTCGTTCCGACTACCCGAACCAGGTCAACAACGTACTGGGCTTCCCATTCATCTTCCGCGGTGCCCTGGACGTTCGCGCCAAGCGCATCAACGAAGAAATGAAGATCGCCGCCGCCATCGCCCTGAAGGACCTGGCCAAGCAGCCAGTGCCGAAGGAAGTCTGCGAAGCCTACGGCGTACAGGCCCTGGAATTCGGCCGCGAATACATCATTCCGAAGCCGCTGGATGCCCGTCTGATCACCGTGGTTTCCGATGCCGTGGCCAAGGCCGCCATCGAATCCGGCGTGGCCACCCTGCCGTATCCGAAGCACTACCCGCTGAAAAGCGTGGATGACGTGTTCAACGGCTGATCCGGTCGTAGCGTCATGAAAAAGCCCCGGCTCGTGAGAGTCGGGGCTTTTTGCTTGCCGCTGTCAAAGCATCGCGCAGCTGTCCCGCGCTGTGGTCAGAACAGATCCATCGGCGCCGCTTCATCCGCCGGCAGCGGGCTGCCGGGGACGGCGCCATTGCCCAGCTCGTCTACCGAAGGTGGCGAGTCCTCGGCCTTGAACAGCTCGAAGTAGGCATTCGGTGTGCCTGGTGTGGCGGCGCGGCCGCTGACCGGGTCGACACGCAGGCTGAGAATGCCTTCCGGCTCGGCCGGTGCGTGCTCAGGCTTGCCCTTGAGCGCCGCGCCCATGAAGCTCATCCAGATCGGCAACGCCACGGTGCCGCCGTACTCGCGTCTGCCTAGGGTTTCCGGCTGGTCGAAGCCTACCCAGACGGTAGTGACGAAGTCGGCGTTGTAGCCGGAGAACCACGCATCCTTGGACTCGTTGGTGGTACCGGTCTTGCCTGCCAGGTCCGTGCGGCCGAGGGCCAGGGCGCGGCGGCCGGTGCCGCGTTTGATCACATCCTGCAGCATGCTGGTGAGAATGTACGAGGTGCGCCCGTCGATGATCTGCTCGGCCACGGCGGGTACCTGCGGCGCCGGGGCGGTCTGGCCGAGGGCCGACGGTGCTTCGCCCGGCATCGGCGCGACGCTGATCGCCTGCTCGGGGGCGGCGAGGCCGGCCTGGTCCTGGCTGCCCTGGGGCACCCGTGCCGGGTTGGCGGTGAACAGGGTTTCGCCGTTGCGGCTTTCGACGCGCTCGATCAGGTAGGGGCTGATCTTGTAGCCGCCGTTGGCGAAGGTGCTCCAGCCGGTGGCGATCTCCATCGGCGTCAGGGTCGCGGTGCCCAGTGCCAGCGACAGGTTGCGCGGCAGGTCCTGCTTGTTGAAGCCGAACTTGGCGATGTAGTCGATGGTGCGGTCCACGCCCATGGCCTGCAGCAGGCGGATCGAAACCAGGTTGCGCGACTTGTACAGCGCCTCGCGCATGCGGATCGGGCCAAGGAAGGTATTGGTGTCGTTCTTCGGGCGCCAGACCTTGTCCAGGTACTCATCGACGAACACGATCGGCGCGTCGTTGACCAGGCTGGCGGCGGTGTAGCCGTTGTCCAGCGCGGCGCTGTAGACAAAGGGCTTGAAGCTCGAGCCCGGCTGGCGCTTGGCCTGCATGGCGCGGTTGTAGTTGCTCTGCTCGAAGGAGAATCCGCCGACCAGGGCGCGGATGGCGCCGTTGTAAGGGTCGAGGGTGACCAGGGCGCTCTGGGCCCCAGGTACCTGGCTGAACTTGAGCTTGCCGTCCTCCAGGCGCTGCAGGCGGACCAGGTCGCCGACCTGGGCGACGTCGCCGGGCGATTGTGGCGAACGTCCCTGTGAGTTGCTGCTGAGGTATGGGCGGGCCCACTTCATGGTATCCCAGGCCACATTCTCTTCCAGCCCGCTGCGGGTCATCACCTTCAGGCCCGTCTTCTCGACCTGGGTGACGATGGCCGGCTCCAGGCCGCCGAGGGTGCGCTGCTTGCCCAGTTCCTGCAGCCAGGCCGCACGGGTCTTGCCCGGGAAGCGTGCCTCGGGGCCGCGGTAACCGTGGCGTTCGTCATACTCGCTGAGGCCGTTGAGCACCGCGCTGTTGGCCATCTGCTGCATGTCGCTCGGCACCGTGGTGGTGACGCGGAAACCTTCGGTGTAGGCGTCGCTGCCGTAGCGGCCGACCATCTCGGCGCGGGCCATCTCGGCGACATAGGGGGCGTTCACTTCCGGAGTCGGCACGTGGTAGCTGGCGTTCAGCGGTTCGGCCAGGGCCGCCTGGTAGCTGGCTTCGTCGATCTTGCCGAGCTTGTACATGCGTCCGAGGATCCAGTCACGGCGCTCCTTGGCGCGTACCGGGTTGGCCAGGGGGTTGAAGCGCGAGGGCGCCTTGGGCAGGCCGGCGATCATCGCCATCTGCGCCAGGCTTACGTCGCGAATCGACTTGCCGTAGTACACCTGCGCAGCGGCATCGATGCCGTAGGCGCGGTTGCCCAGGTAGATCTTGTTGACGTAGAGCTCGAGGATCTCGTCCTTGGTCAGCTCGCGCTCGATCTGCAGGGCCAGCAGGATCTCGTTGGTCTTGCGCGAGAAGCTGCGCTCGCTGGTGAGGAAGAAGTTCTTCGCCACCTGCATGGTGATGGTGCTGCCGCCGGTCTGGATATGCCCGGACTTGAGCAACTGCGATGCCGCGCGCATCAGGCTGCTGGGATCTACCCCGTAGTGGTTGAGGAAATTGTCGTCTTCGGCGGACAGAAGCGCCTGGATGAACTGTGGGGGAATTTCCTGGAACTTGATCGGCGAGCGCCGCATCTCGCCGAACTCGGCAATCAGCTTGCCGTCGCTACTGTACACCCTCAGGGGGATTTGCAACTGGACGCTTCTGAGCGATTCGACCGAGGGCAGGCTGGGGCTAAGATACAGAAACGCACCGCTCACACCGAGCACGAGCGCGCAGATGACGGCGACGAGAGACCACCAGAAGAACTTCAGCAGACGTATCAAGGCTTTTGGGTGTCCAGGTTGAGGAGTGGATTGCGCGCGGGGCCGGCGGACAGGAAAACGCTGGCCATTATAAGCATTTTTCGTCCCACCGGGTGACCGCCCGGGGCGTAGGACGACCGCTCGCGCCACTACGGCGCGGGCTGCCGATGACCAGAAAGGAACAGCCATGCTTGGATGCTTTGGCAGGGACGCCGGTTCACTGCTGGGGGTGGAAATTGCCTCCGGTTCCATAAGAATGCTGCACCTGCATCGCCAGCGCGGCGGTTGGCGTGTGCAGGGGTGGGCGCAGGAGCGCTTCGAGCCGGCGACGCCTGGCTGGGTGGCATCCGACGAGGCGCAGGGGTTGGTGATGGGGTTGCGGCGGGCCCATGTTCAATGTCGAACCAGGCAGTTGCGCGTCGCCCTGGCATTGCCCGCCTCTCAGGTCATCTGCAAGCGTTGCCGGTTGCCTGCCGGGCTGGCCGACCTTGGTATCGAGGCGGCCGTGTTGGCTCAGGCCGAGCAGTTGTTTCCCTTCCCGCTTGAGGATCTGGCCCTTGACTACTGGGTGCAGGGTGCATGCGCCGATGATCCCGGGCAATTCGAAGTGCTGGTGGTGGCCTGCCGGCAAAGCCAGCTCGATCCGTGGGAGCGGGTGTTTGCCAAGGCCGGATTGCAACTTGAAGCCGTGGAGGTGGACAGCTTCGCGCTACGGCGAGCGTTGCTGTCTGAGGCGCAGGCTCGCTCAGCTGTGCTGCTGCAGTTGGAGCCGGGCGAAGTGGTCATGCACCGCTGGCACGGCGACCCCATTGCGCAGCGCCAGCGGCTCGCCCTGGGCTCGCCGGCGCACTGGGATGTCGCTGTCGATAGCCTCTGGCGGTTGGATGAGCAGGCGCCCATCGCTGACGTTGTCCTGTTCGGCTCCGCTGCCGATGAAGCCCGGGCGGCGCATTTGCGAGAACGCCTGGATGTGAAATGCCAGGTGGGTTGCCCGCTCCCGCTGGCAGGTCTCCGGGAGCATGATGGCCTTTGTGCAGCTTCGATGGTCCTGGCCTGCGGCTTGGCCATGGGAGGCCGGGCATGAGGGTGAGACTGAACTTGATGCCCTGGCGCGAGCACCGCAGGGCCAGGGCTGTGCGGCAATTTCAGATCAGGCTCGTAGTCACCCTGGTGGTGGCCCTGGGCGCGGTCACATGGCTCGATCAGATGGCGCGGTCGCGCCTGGCCCGACAAGCACTGATAGTCGTCTCGCATCAGGCGGAGCTCGAGCGGATCGATATCTCGCTGAGGCAGGTCGATCAACTGCGCGGCAGGCGGGAGGCGTTACAGGCCGAGCATGCCGCGTTGTCTGCACTCGGCACAGGGCGGTCGCAGATGCCTGATTTGTTCCTCGCCCTTGAGCAGGCCCTGCCAGAAGGTGCTCGCTTGACGGAGGTGGATGTCGAGGCGGGACGCTTGCGCCTGGGCGGTCTGGCTGCCTCTGCGACGGTGGTCGCCCAGTTCATGCGCGACCTGGAGCACGTTGGCGTGGTGCGGGACCTCGAGCTCGTTCAGCTCAGGCGTCATGACGAGGGTGACGCGTTCCTGCTGGCGGCGCGATTGCTGGCGGGCGAGTCGTGACCCGCCTGTGGCTCCTTGACTGGCAGGCGCTGGCAGGTCGGTCGGGAGTGGTGAGGTCCGTGGTGTGCCTGTCGCTCGCGCTCATGGTTGCTTGTGTGGGCTACCTGGTACGTCTGCGTGATCCGGTTCAGGGGCATTTCGAGTCTGTCCGGCAACAGCTCCAGCTACAGGATGAACTGGCGCAGCGCAGGGCGCGCCTCGTCGAACTGGGTGTGGAGCAGCGGGCGCTTGAACATGCCCGGACGCTTTTGCAGGCGACACGATGGCGGCTGGCCGCGGGAGAGGGCATGAGCGAGCTACTCGATCAGTTGGCGCTATCGGGGCAGGAACATGGCCTGGTATTCGAGCGAGTCGAGGTGCAGGAGGCAAAGCAGGCGCCAGCGTATCGAGTGCAACCGCTGGAAATCGCGGTGTCGGGACAGTATCCGGCGCTGCGCCTGTGGCTGGAGCAATCGCTGCGGCAGTTGCGTCTGTTGAATGTGGACCGGCTCAGGCTGGCCCTGAAGGATGGGGGCATCGGGCAAATCGCCGCCCAGTTGCGATTGCATGCCTACCACCCTGGGGAAGAGCTGCCGGTCCCGGCGTCATTGGCGGACGAGCCGGCCCAGGCGGTCTTGTCGAAGACGGCATTCGACCCTTTCCGGGCTTGGTTGCCCCCGAGTGAGGACAGTGGGCTGGCGCATGTTCCATTGGCACGGTTGGAGATGGTCGGCAGCCTCTCCCAGGCGGGGCGGCGACAGGCATTGCTGCGCTTCGCAGGTCGCCTGTACCGGGTCGCGGAAGGCGATCGACTGGGGCTCGAAGGAAGTGTCGTGGTGGCCATTGAGGTTGACCGGGTGGAGGTCCAGGAGCGGATCTACATCGATGGGCGCTGGCAAGCACATCCCAGGTATCTGGTTCTTGGGACGCATGAACAAGGAGAGGTCAGGGATGGGACCGAGGCAATGGTTGAGCGGCGTGCTATTGATGTTGGGGCTTCAGGCGACGCAGGCCGAGACGTTTCAGGGTGAGCCGATGTCGCTCAACCTCCAGGACGTCGAGCTGCGTTCGGTGCTTCAGGTCATGGCCGATCACGCGGGCGTCAACCTGGTGGTCGGCGACTCGGTGCAGGGACGGATTACCCTGCGCCTGGAAGACGTGCCCTGGGAGCAGGCGCTTGATCTGGTGCTGCGCAGCAAGGGCTTGGGCAGGCGCCGGGAGGGGAATGTGCTGCTGGTTGCTCCTGTGGCAGAGCTCGCTGGGCAGGTCCAGGGCATCGAGCCACTGCAGCGTGAATTGATCCCTGTCTTCCATGCCAAGGCCGGCGAGCTGGCGGAGCTGCTGCTGGCGAGCCTGGCGGACGACCGTGCCCTGGCCGGGCGTGGCAGCCTCAGTGTGGACGCTCGCACCAATACCCTGGTAGCCACCCAGCCTGCCGCGCGGCTCGCCGAACTGCGCAGGCTGGTCACTCAGCTGGATGTGCCGGTGCGCCAGGTCATGATCGAGGCACGGATCGTCGAGGCCAATGTCGATTACGAAAAGGCCCTGGGCGTGCGCTGGGGTGGACCGCTGTATGGCTCGGACCGCCGGCTGGGCAGCGACCTTTTCGTCGATCTTGGCGTCGAGCGGGGAGGTGCCGCGTTGGGAGTGGGGCTGCTGCGCAGCGATATCCTGCTCGATCTGGAGCTCAGCGCCATGGAAAAAAGCGGCAATGGCGAGATCATCTCCCAACCCAAGGTGGTCACGGCCGACAAGGAAACCGCGCGCATACTCAAGGGCACCGAAGTGCCCTACCAGGAAACCACCCGCAGTGGCGCCACTTCGGTCTCCTTCCGAGAGGCGTCCCTGTCGCTGGAGGTGACGCCGCAGATCACGCCGGACGGCAAGGTGATCATGGCGGTGCGGGTGACCAAGGACGAGCCGGACTTCATCAATGCCCTCAACGATGTGCCGCCGATCCGCAAGAACGAGGTCAACGCCAAGGTGCGGGTCACCGATGGGCAGACCATTGTGATTGGTGGCGTGTACTCGACGTCGCAGAACAAAGTGGTCGACAAGGTGCCATTTTTTGGCGATCTGCCGTATGTTGGGCGGCTGTTTCGACGCGATGCATTACAAGAGAAAAAATCCGAGCTGCTGGTCTTCCTGACTCCGCGTATCATGAGTGACCAGGCGATTGCTGTGAGTCGTTGATTCTGTGCGAAATTTGATACTTGTGGGGCCCATGGGCGCTGGTAAAAGCACCATCGGGCGCCTGTTGGCCAAAGAGCTGCGCCTGCTGTTCAAGGATTCCGACAAGGAAATCGAACTGCGAACCGGCGCCAACATCCCGTGGATCTTCGACAAGGAAGGCGAGCCGGGCTTTCGTGACCGCGAGCAGGCGATGATCGCCGAGCTCAGCGCGCTCGACGGCGTGGTCCTGGCCACCGGCGGAGGCGCGGTGATGCGCGACGCCAACCGTGCGGCGCTGCGCGCCGGCGGACGGGTGGTCTACCTGCACGCCTCGGTGGAGCAGCAGGTGGGACGCACCTCCCGTGACCGCAACCGACCGCTGTTGCGTACCGCCAACCCGGAGGCCACGTTGCGCGCCCTGCTGGAGGCGCGCGACCCGCTGTATCGCGAAATCGCCGACCTGGTGGTGGAAACCGACGAGCGGCCACCACGCATGGTGGTGCTCGACATCCTCGAGCGCCTGCAGAAGTTGCCGCCCCGCTGAGCGGGGTCTATCCTCGGCGACCAACGCCGAGACGGGGCTGAACGTCACCGCGCGGGGCCGAACCGCCACCGCGTCCAAGCACATTGTGGGGATACATGCAGACACTAAAGGTCGACCTGGGCGAACGTAGCTACCCGATCTACATTGGCGAAGGCCTGCTGGACCAGCCCGAGCTGCTGGCGCCGCACATTGCCGGGCGGCAGGTTGCCATCGTCTCCAACGAGACCGTCGCGCCCCTGTACCTCGAACGCCTCAGCAAGACCCTGGGCGCGTATTCGGTGCTGCCCGTGGTGTTGCCTGACGGCGAGGCCCACAAGAACTGGGAAACCCTGCAGCTGATCTTCGACGCCCTGCTCACCGCCCGCCATGACCGTCGCACCACCGTGGTTGCCCTCGGTGGCGGCGTGATCGGCGACATGGCCGGCTTTGCCGCGGCCTGCTACCAGCGCGGCGTCGACTTCATCCAGGTGCCGACCACGCTGCTGTCCCAGGTGGACTCTTCGGTGGGCGGCAAGACCGGCATCAACCACCCGTTGGGCAAGAACATGGTCGGCGCTTTCTATCAGCCCAACGCGGTGCTGATCGACACCACCAGCCTGAAGACCCTGCCCGAGCGCGAGCTCTCCGCAGGCCTGGCCGAAGTCATCAAGTACGGCCTGATCTGCGACAAGCCGTTCCTCGCCTGGCTTGAAGACAATATGCAGGCGTTGCGCGCCCTGGACTCCGCCGCCCTGACCGAAGCCATCCGCCGCTCCTGCGCGGCCAAGGCCGCCGTGGTCGGTGCCGACGAGCGCGAATCGGGCGTGCGTGCCACGCTCAACCTTGGCCACACCTTCGGCCATGCCATCGAAACACACATGGGCTATGGCGTCTGGCTGCACGGCGAAGCCGTGGCGGCGGGCACGGTGATGGCCCTGGAAATGTCCATGCGCCTGGGCTGGATCGACCAGCCGGCGCGCGATCGCGGAATTCGCCTGCTGCAGGACGCAGGATTGCCGGTGGTGCCACCACAGGAAATGACCCCGGCGCATTTCATGGAGCACATGGCGGTCGACAAGAAAGTGCTCGACGGGCGCCTGCGCCTGGTGCTGCTGCGCCAGATGGGCGAGGCCGTCGTCACCGACGACTATTCGACAGAGATTCTTCAGGCCACCCTGGCGGCGGATTACCGCGCGATCGTGGCCCAGCTTTGAGGTTGTGACAACGCAATGACCAGTCTGCATGCCGATGAGGCGTTCCTCGACCATTACCAGTTGAGCCACGATCCGTTCGCACCGCGGGTGCCCGGCTTCAAGTTCTTCCCCGCCCAGCGCAAGCCGGTGCTGGGCCAGTTGCATCACCTGGCGCGCTACAGCCAGCTGATGCTGGTGGTCAGCGGCCCGGTGGGCAGCGGCAAGACCCTGCTGCGCCAGGCCCTGGTGGCCAGTACCAACAAGCAGTCGGTGCAGAGCGTGGTGGTGTCCGCCCGTGGCGCCAGTGACGCTGCCAGCGTGCTGGGCCAGGTGGCGCAGTCGCTGAACGTGGCGCAGCCGGAGGTGCAGGCGATCCTGTCGCAGGTGGTTCAGCTGGCGCTGACCGGCCAGGAAGTCTATCTGCTGGTGGACGATGCGGAACAACTCGACGAGTCGGCACTCCAAGCGTTGCTGGAGTTGGCGGCAGGCGTGGCCGAAGGGCGCCCGCATGTGTTCCTGTTCGGCGAGCCTTCGCTGATTGCCGGGCTGGAAGAGCTCAATGCCGATGGCGAGCGCTTCCATGTCATCGAGCTGGCCCCGTACAGCGAGGAAGAGACTCGCGAGTACCTGGAACAGCGCCTGGAAGGCGCCGGCCGGGGCATCGAGGTGTTCAGCGCCGAGCAGATCGTCGACATCCACGAAAACTCCGACGGTTGGCCTGGGAACATCAACCAGGTCGCCCGCGATACCTTGATCGAAGCCATGATCGCCAGCCGTACCACGGTCAAGCGACCATCCATGGGGTTCAAAATGCCTAAGAAACACGTGCTCGCGTTGTCCGCTGTGGTCGTGGTCGCCGTTGGCGCGGCGGTCCTGATGCCCAAGAAGGGCGACAAGGCCCCGACCGAGGCGCCGGCCGCCCAGGCTCAATTGCCACTGGGGCAGGGCAGCAACGGCGCGCCCGCCATCGAGTTCTCCGGTTCCTCGCAACCGATGCCGCTGCCGCTGGTCGGCCAGTCGCAGCCGGTGATGCGCGAGCCCCTGGCCCAGGCCGCCGGCATGGGCGAGGGCGAAGAGGGTGGGCCTGCGGGTGATACCGCTTTGCAGCCTGCCGCGCCGTCGGCCGCCGTGCCGCCGACCGTGACCACCATCGCGCCGCCGCAAGGTGCCACCGCCAGCCCGGCACCAGCTCCTGCCCAACCGGTAACCACCGCTCCGGCACAGTCGGTTGCGCCTGCGCCGAAGCCTGTCGCAACCCAGCCAGTAAAACCGGTTGCACCCGCCAAGCCCGCCCCGGCCCCAACCCAGGTCGCCAGCGCCAAGCCCGCCAGCAAGCCTGCCGAGAAAACCGCCACGGGCGGCGCCGGCAACAGCAGCTGGTATGCCGGCCAGAAACCGGGCAATTACGTGGTGCAGATCTTCGGCACCAGCTCCGAGGCGTCGGCCCAGTCGTTCGTCAAGGCGCAGGGTGGCGACTATCGCTACTTCAAGAAAAACCTGCAGGGCAAGCCGCTGTTTGTCGTCACCTACGGCAACTTCGCCAGCCGCGACGCCGCTGCTGCGGCAATCAAGAACTTGCCAGCCAAGGTCCAGGCTGGTAAACCTTGGCCACGTACCGTCGGCAGCGTCCAACAAGAGCTGGCCACGGCCCGCTGATACCTTCCGGGCGGCACCACCCCGCCGCCCAGTTGCTGAGCGACTTCTAGCTTTCGATCAGCCTGCTGCGCCCGAGCGCGGCAGGCTTTTCTGTCCCAGACTGCCGGCCACAAGCCCTGTGTTGCAGTCATGGCTGAAACGCTTCAGACTCTAGTCAAGCCGTACCACGGCGCATGGCCCAAAAACATTCAAAATTGCGACATAAATTTTCAATGGTGAGACATGAAAATTTGTGGGCGTCGCTGTCGCTGTGCAACAATGGTTTTCCATGACCACCGCAAAAAAGCTGGCGTTTGATCGGCGTGGATGGTAAGTGGTTGTTAAAAAAGAGATTTGCCTCCGGTTGAGAGGTGAACCTGGTGAGAAAGTGTCTATGAAAACAGGTCTGTACCATCCCGAAGAATTCAAGGACAACTGTGGTTTCGGCCTGATCGCCCATATGACGGGGCAGCCGAGTCACCACCTTCTGCAAACCGCCATGCAGGCGCTGACCTGCATGACCCACCGCGGCGGCATCAACGCCGACGGCAAGACCGGCGACGGTTGCGGTCTGCTCATACAGAAGCCCGATCAATTCCTGCGTGCCGTGGCCCAGGAACACTTTGCCGTCGAGCTGCCCAGGCAGTACGCCGTCGGCATGGTGTTCTTCAACCAGGACCCGGTCAAAGCCCAGGCCGCCCGCGCCAACATGGACCGCGAGATCGTCAACGCCGGCCTCAAGCTGGTCGGCTGGCGCAAGGTGCCGATCGATACCAGCGTCCTCGGCCGCCTGGCTCTGGAGCGCCTGCCGCAGATCGAGCAGGTGTTCATCGGTGGCGAAGGTCTGAGCGACCAGGAGTTCGCCATCAAGCTGTTCAGTGCCCGTCGCCGTTCGTCCGTGGCCAATGCCCACGACGCCGACCACTACATCTGCAGCTTCTCGCACAAGACCATCATCTACAAAGGCCTGATGATGCCGCGCGATCTCGCGGCGTTCTATCCGGACCTGGGCGACGAGCGCCTGCAGACCGCGATCTGCGTGTTCCACCAGCGCTTCTCCACCAACACCCTGCCGAAGTGGCCGCTGGCCCAGCCCTTCCGCTTCCTCGCCCACAACGGCGAGATCAACACCATCACCGGCAACCGCAACTGGGCCATGGCCCGTCGCACCAAGTTCGCCAACGACCTGATCCCCGATCTCGAAGAGCTCGGCCCGCTGGTCAACCGCGTCGGCTCCGACTCCTCGAGCATGGACAACATGCTCGAGCTGATGGTCACCGGCGGTATCGACCTGTTCCGCGGCGTGCGCATGCTGGTGCCGCCGGCCTGGCAGAACGTCGAGACCATGGACGCCGACCTGCGCGCCTTCTACGAATACAACTCCATGCACATGGAGCCGTGGGATGGCCCGGCCGGCATCGTCATGACCGAGGGCCGCCACGCGGTGTGCCTGCTCGACCGCAACGGCCTGCGCCCGGCGCGCTGGGTGACCACCACCAACGGCTACATCACCATCGCCTCGGAAATCGGCGTATGGGGCTACCAGCCCGAGGAAGTCCTGGCCAAGGGCCGTGTCGGCCCGGGCCAGATCCTTGCCGTGGACACCGAGACCGGGCAGATCCTCGACACCGACGCCATCGACAACCGCCTGAAGTCGCGCCATCCGTACAAGCGCTGGCTGCGCCAGCACGCCACGCGCATCCAGGCGACGCTGACCGACGACCAGGGCGTGGCCAGCTACGACGCCGACCAGCTCAAGCAATACATGAAGATGTTCCAGGTCACCTTCGAGGAGCGTGACCAGGTGCTGCGTCCGCTCGGCGAGCAAGGCCAGGAAGCGGTCGGCTCGATGGGCGACGACACGCCGATGGCCGTGCTGTCGCAGCGCGTGCGCTCGCCGTACGACTTCTTCCGCCAGCAGTTCGCCCAGGTGACCAATCCGCCGATCGACCCGCTACGCGAGGCGATCGTGATGTCCCTGGAAATCTGCCTGGGCGCCGAACGCAACATCTTCCAGGAGTCCCCCGAGCACGCCTCGCGGGTGATCCTCAGCTCGCCGGTCATCTCGCCCGCCAAGTGGCGTTCGCTGATGAACCTGGAGCGCGAAGGCTTCGACCGCCAGCTGATCGACCTCAACTATGAAGAGAGCGTCGGCCTCGAAGCGGCCATCCGCAACATCGCCGACCAGGCCGAGGAGGCCGTGCGTGGCGGCAAGACCCAGCTGGTGCTGAGCGACCGCTACATCGCCCCGGGCAAGCTGCCGGTCCACGCCTCGCTGGCCGTTGGCGCGGTGCACCACCGCTTGACCGAACAGGGCCTGCGCTGCGACAGCAACATCCTGGTCGAGACCGCCACCGCCCGTGACCCGCATCACTTTGCCGTGCTGCTGGGCTTCGGTGCCTCGGCCGTCTACCCGTACCTGGCCTACGAAGTGCTGGCCGACCTGATCCGCACCGGCGAGGTGCTGGGCGACCTGGACGAAGTCTTCAAGTACTACCGCAAGGGCATCTCCAAGGGCCTGCTGAAGATCCTGTCGAAGATGGGTATCTCCACCATCGCCTCGTACCGTGGCGCCCAGCTGTTCGAAGCCGTGGGCCTGGCCGAGGAAGTGGTCGGCCTGAGCTTCAAGGGCGTGTCGAGCCGCATCAAGGGCGCACGTTTCGTCGACCTCGAGAGCGACCAGAAGCTGCTGGCCGCCGAGGCCTGGAGCGCGCGCAAGCCGATCCAGCAGGGTGGTCTGCTCAAGTTCGTCCACGGCGGTGAATACCACGCCTACAACCCGGATGTGGTCAACACCCTGCAGGCCGCCGTGCAGCAGGGCGACTATGCCAAGTTCAAGGAGTACACCACGCTGGTCGACCAGCGTCCGGTGTCGATGATCCGCGACCTGCTCAAGGTCAAGGTCGCCGAGCAGCCGCTGGCGCTGGACCAGGTCGAGCCGCTGGAGGACATCCTCAAGCGTTTCGACTCCGCCGGCATCTCTCTGGGCGCGCTGTCGCCGGAGGCCCACGAGGCCTTGGCCGAGGCGATGAACCGCCTGGGCGCGCGCTCCAATTCCGGCGAGGGCGGTGAAGACCCGGCCCGCTACGGCACCATCAAGAGCTCGAAGATCAAGCAGGTGGCCACCGGCCGCTTCGGCGTGACCCCTGAGTACCTGGTCAATGCCGAGGTGCTGCAGATCAAGGTGGCCCAGGGCGCCAAGCCCGGCGAGGGCGGCCAGCTGCCGGGCGGCAAGGTCAACGGCCTGATCGCCCGGCTGCGCTACGCGGTGCCGGGCGTGACCCTGATCTCGCCGCCGCCGCACCACGATATCTACTCGATCGAAGACCTGGCCCAGCTGATCTACGACCTCAAGCAGGTCAATCCGCAGGCGCTGGTGTCGGTCAAGTTGGTGGCAGAGGCCGGCGTCGGCACCATCGCCGCGGGCGTGGCCAAGGCCTATGCCGACCTGATCACCATCTCCGGCTACGACGGTGGCACCGGCGCCTCGCCGCTGACCTCGATCAAGTACGCTGGCGCGCCATGGGAACTGGGCCTGGCCGAAACCCACCAGACCCTGCGCGGCAACGACCTGCGCGGCAAGGTGCGGGTGCAGACCGACGGCGGCCTGAAAACCGGCCTGGACGTGATCAAGGCCGCCATCCTCGGCGCCGAGAGCTTCGGCTTCGGCACCGCGCCGATGATCGCCCTGGGCTGCAAGTACCTGCGCATCTGCCACCTGAACAACTGCGCCACCGGCGTGGCCACGCAGAACGACAAGCTGCGCAAGGATCACTACATCGGCACCGTCGACATGGTGATCAACTTCTTCACCTTCGTCGCCGAAGAGACCCGCGAGTGGCTGGCCAAGTTGGGCGTGCGCAGCTTGGGTGAGCTGATCGGCCGCGCCGACCTGCTCGACGTGCTGCCGGGCGACACCGAGCGCCAGCATCACCTCGACCTGTCGCCGCTGCTGGGCAGCTCGCACATTCCGGCCGACAAGCCGCAGTTCTGCGAAGTCGACAAGAACCCGCCGTTCGACAAGGGCGAGCTGGCCGAGAAGATGGTCGCCATGGCCCTGCCGGCGATCCGCGACCAGGCCGGTGGCGAGTTCAGCCTCGACATCTGCAACTGCGACCGCTCCATCGGTGCGCGCATCTCCGGCGAGATCGCCAGGCTGCACGGCAACCAGGGCATGGCCGCGGCGCCGATCACCTTCCGCTTCAAGGGCACCGCTGGCCAGAGCTTCGGCGTTTGGAACGCCGGTGGCCTGAACCTGCACCTGGAAGGCGACGCCAACGACTACGTCGGCAAGGGCATGACCGGTGGCAAACTGACCATCGTGCCGCCAGCCGGCAGCCCGTTCGAAACCCAGCACAGCGCCATCGTCGGCAACACCTGCCTGTACGGTGCCACCGGCGGCAAGCTGTTCGCCGCCGGCACCGCGGGCGAGCGCTTCGCTGTGCGTAACTCCGGCGCCCACGCTGTGGTCGAGGGCACCGGCGATCACTGCTGTGAATACATGACCGGCGGCTTTGTCTGCGTCCTGGGCAAGACCGGTTACAACTTCGGTTCTGGCATGACGGGCGGCTTCGCCTATGTGCTCGACATGGACAATAGCTTCGTCGACAAACTCAACCACGAGCTGGTGGAAATCCAGCGCATCAGTGGTGAGGCGATGGAGGCTTACCGCAGCCACCTGGCACGGGTCCTGGGCGAGTACGTGGAAGAAACCGGCAGCGAGTGGGGGCGTGAGCTCTCCGAGAACCTGGACGACTACGTGCGGCGCTTCTGGCTGGTCAAGCCGAAGGCGGCCAACCTCAAGCAACTGCTGTCCAGCACCCGTGCCAACCCGCAGTAAGAACAGCTGCAAGTGACGGCCCCGTTTGCGGGGCCCGTCCTGCTCAAGTGATTGTCTTGCAGCTTGCGGCCTAAGGCCGGCAACTGCGGTAAAGAGGTTTTGAAAAATGGCTGAACGTCTGAGCAACGACTTCCAGTTCATCGAAGTGGGCCGCAAGGACCCGAAGAAAAAGCTGCTGCGCCAGCGCAAGAAGGAGTTCGTCGAGATCTACGAACCCTTCAAGCCGCAGCAGTCCGTGGAGCAGGCGCACCGCTGCCTGGGCTGCGGCAACCCGTATTGCGAATGGAAGTGCCCGGTGCACAACTTCATCCCCAACTGGTTGAAGCTGGTCTCCGAAGGCAACATCCTGGCCGCGGCCGAGCTGTCGCACCAAACCAACACACTGCCGGAAGTGTGCGGCCGTGTGTGCCCGCAGGACCGTCTGTGCGAAGGGGCCTGCACCCTGAACGACGGCTTTGGCGCGGTGACCATCGGCTCGGTGGAGAAGTACATCACCGACACAGCCTTCGCCATGGGCTGGCGCCCGGACATGTCCAAGGTCAAGCCCACCGGCAAGCGCGTCGCCATCATCGGTGCCGGCCCTGCTGGCCTGGGCTGCGCCGACGTGCTGGTGCGCGCGGGCGTGACCCCGGTGGTGTTCGACAAGAACCCCGAGATCGGTGGCCTGCTGACCTTCGGCATCCCCGAGTTCAAGCTGGAAAAGACCGTGCTGAGCAATCGCCGCGAAGTCTTCACCGGCATGGGCATCGAGTTCCGGCTGAACACCGAGGTGGGCAAGGACATCAGCATGGAACAGCTGCTCGCCGAGTACGATGCGGTGTTCATGGGCATGGGTACCTATACCTACATGAAGGGCGGCTTCCCGGGTGAGGACCTGCCGGGCGTGCATGACGCGCTGGACTTCCTGATCGCCAACGTCAACCGCAACCTCGGTTTCGAGAAGTCGCCGGAAGACTTTGTCGACATGCAGGGCAAGAAGGTCGTGGTCCTGGGGGGTGGCGACACCGCGATGGACTGCAACCGCACCTCGATCCGCCAGGGCGCCAAGTCGGTAACCTGCGCCTATCGCCGTGACGAGGCCAACATGCCGGGTTCGCGCAAAGAGGTGAAGAACGCCAAGGAAGAGGGCGTGAAGTTCCTCTACAACCGCCAGCCCATCGCCATCGTTGGCGAAGACAAGGTCGAGGGTGTGAAGGTGGTCGAGACCCGTCTCGGCGAGCCGGATGCCCGTGGCCGCCGCAGCCCCGAGCCGATCCCGGGCTCCGAGGAGATCCTGCCGGCCGACGCCGTGGTGATCGCCTTTGGTTTCCGCCCGAGCCCGGCGCCGTGGTTCGAGCAGCATGGCATCCAGCTGGACAGCCAGGGCCGCGTGGTGGCGCCGGAGAAGGGCAAGTTCAAGCACCAGACCAGCAATCCGAAAGTGTTTGCCGGTGGTGATATGGTGCGGGGCTCGGACTTGGTGGTGACCGCCATTTTCGAAGGCCGCACCGCTGCCGAGGGCATCCTGGATTACCTCGAAGTCTGATCGATCGTTGGGGCCGCTTTGCGGCCCATCGCGACACAAGGCCGCTCCCACAGGGAAATGCATTCCTCATGGCGGAGCGGCCTTGTGTCGTGATGGGCTGCAAAGCGGCCCCAAGGGTATTTTGTATACAAAAACGCTTGATCCAAGGCACCCAATAGACAAAACGCATGGCCGTGGCCGTGCCTTTTGTGCCCGCGTCTGAGAAAATGCCCGCACTTTTTTTCCGGATGCCGACATGACTGCCCTGAAGAACGATCGTTTCCTGCGTGCACTGCTCAAGCAACCCGTAGACGTCACCCCGGTATGGATGATGCGCCAGGCCGGCCGCTACCTGCCGGAGTACCGCGCCAGCCGCGCCAAGGCCGGCGACTTCATGAGCCTGTGCATGAACCCGCAATTCGCCTGCGAGGTCACCCTGCAGCCGCTGGACCGCTACCCGCTGGACGCGGCGATCCTCTTCTCGGACATCCTCACCATCCCCGACGCCATGGGCCAGGGCCTGTACTTCGAGACCGGCGAAGGCCCGCGTTTCAAGAAGGTCATCAGTACCCTGGCCGACATCGAGGCACTGCCGATTCCCGACCCGCAGAAGGACCTGGGCTATGTGATGGACGCGGTCAGCACCATCCGTCGCGAACTCAACGGCCGCGTGCCGTTGATCGGCTTCTCCGGCAGCCCGTGGACCCTGGCCACCTACATGGTCGAGGGCGGCTCGTCGAAGGACTTCCGCAAGACCAAGGCCATGGCCTACGACAATCCCGAGGCCCTGCACCTGCTGCTGGACAAGCTGGCGCAGTCGGTCACCAGCTACCTCAATGGCCAGATCCTGGCTGGGGCGCAGGCCGTGCAGATCTTCGACACCTGGGGCGGCAACCTGTCGGCGGCGGCCTACCAGGAGTTCTCCCTGGCCTACATGCGCAAGATCGTCAGCGGCCTGATCCGCGAGCACGAAGGGCGCAAGATACCGGTGATCCTGTTCACCAAGAACGGCGGCTTGTGGCTGGAAAGCATCGCCGAGGCCGGTGCCGACGCCCTGGGCCTGGACTGGACCTGCGAGATCGGCGACGCCCGCCGCCGCGTCGGTGACAAGGTGGCGCTGCAGGGCAACATGGACCCGACCGTGCTGTACGCCAAGCCCGAGGCGATCCGCAAGGAAGTGGCGCGCATCCTCGCCAGCTACGGCAAGGGCAGCGGCCATGTGTTCAACCTGGGTCATGGCATCACCCCCGAGGTCGATCCTGAGCACGCTGGTGTGTTCATTAACGCCGTGCATGAGTTGTCGGCGCAGTACCACCGGTAATCGGTGTGCAACGCGAGAAGCCCGGCCAAGTGCCGGGCTTTTTGTTGTATTAAGTTTCAATTCAGCGATCGTCGGTAATCTGGGGCCATCAAAACGCAAACAGGACCCGATCACCATGAAAGCTCGTTACCTGCCCCTGATCCTCGCCCCACTGTTCAGCACCGCCGCCCTGGCCGCCGGCTACACCGGCCCTGGCGCCCAGGCCGTGACCACGGTCGCTGCCGCCAACGATGCCGCCGACGACACCCCGGTGGTGCTGCAGGGCTTCGTGACCAAGAAGATCAACAACGACGACAAGTACGAGTTCAAGGACAACACTGGCACCATCACCGTCGAGATCGACGACGAAGACCTGCCGCCGACGCCGTTCAACGACAAGACCAAGGTCAAGCTGACCGGCGAGGTGGAGAAACACCTGATGAGTCGCGAAGTGGATGTAGATATTGTCGAGATCATCAACTGATCGGCGACGATGGGCTGCCTTGCAGCCCTTTCGTGGCACAAGCCCTGTTCACGGGCGCGTGCCATAGGCATCAGCGCATCTCGGTGCGCAATTGCTCGATCCGCTGGTCCTTCTCCACCCACAGCTGGTTCACCCAGGCCTGCACGGTCTGGCGGAAGGCCGGGTCGTTCTCGTAGTCGCCTGCACTCAACGTCGGGTCCAGCTCGCGCACGCGGATGTCGATGATCACCCGGCTGATGCTGCCGTTGAGCAGGTCCCAGAACCCCGGTGCCTTGTCGCCCGGGTAGACGATGGTCACGTCGAGCAGGGCGTCCAGCTGCTCGCCCAGCGCCGCCAGCACGAAGGCCACGCCGCCGGCCTTGGGCTTGAGCAGGTGGCGATAGGGCGACTGCTGCTGCTCGCGCTTGGCCTCGGTGAAACGGGTGCCTTCTAGGTAGTTGACCACGGTCACCGGCTGGCGCTTGAACAGCTCGCAGGCGGCCTTGGTGATCTCCAGGTCCTTGCCCTTGAGTTCGGGATGCTTGTCGAGGAAGGCCTTGCTGTAGCGCTTCATGAACGGGTAGTCCAGGCCCCACCAGGCCAGGCCCAGCAGCGGTACCCAGATCAGCTCCTTCTTGAGGAAAAATTTGAAGAACGGCACGCGGCGGTTGAGGCTTTCGATCAGCGCCGGGATATCGACCCAGGTCTGGTGGTTGCTGATGCACAGGTACGAGGTGTCCTGGCGCAGGGTTTCCACGCCGCGGATGTCCCACTGGGTGGGGATGCACAGGGCGAAGATGGCCTTGTCGATTTCCGACCAGGTCTCGGCGATCCACATCACCGCGGCTGACGCGTAGTCGCGGCCACGGCCGGGCAGTACCAGCTTGAGCAGGGCGAAGACCAGCAACGGGCCGATCAGCACCAGGGTGTTGAGCAGCAGCAGGGTGAGGGTGAGGATGCCGGTCAGCAGGCGACGCATAAAGGGACTCTTGTTGTGTAAGGTGAACGGTTGGCAATGATAAGCAGGGTCTGGCCCTTAGCCAAACGTCGTACGGCCATTAACTGGGACAAATGTTTCACATTGTGTTGTTTACCCTGTTGCAACGAACCTATCCTGCCTGCGCAGTCTAAGCACTGACCCCTCTCAAGGAAGCCTGCCCCGTGAAACCCCTGCTTGCCCTGCTGTCCCTTCTGGCGCTGCCGGCGATGGCCGCCGAGCCCACCCTGTATGGCCGCTACGAGAACATCGCCTTGCCGGAGATCGGTGAAACCCTGAAGGCCAAGATGGACACCGGTGCCTACACTGCGTCGCTGTCGGCCAAGGACATCGAGCAGTTCACCCGTGACGGCGAGGATTGGGTGCGTTTCCGCCTGGCCACCAAGGATGCCAATGGCAAGGTCTACGAACACAAGCTGGCGCGCATCAGCAAGATCAAGAACCGCGCCGACGAGGAAGACGAAGGCGACGCGCCCGAGTTGTCACGCCGCCCGGTGGTCGACCTGGAACTGTGCCTGGGCGATGTGAAGCGAACCGTGGAGGTCAACCTGGTCGACCGCAGCAGCTTCAACTACCCGCTGCTGGTGGGCGCCAAGGCCCTGCGCGAGTTCAAGGCGGCGGTGAACCCGGCGAAGAAGTTCACGGCGGGCAAGCCGGACTGCTGATACGGCAGCGGCAAGCCAC
This sequence comes from Pseudomonas sp. P65(2024), assembly GCF_057480955.1. Taxonomy (NCBI): domain Bacteria; kingdom Pseudomonadati; phylum Pseudomonadota; class Gammaproteobacteria; order Pseudomonadales; family Pseudomonadaceae; genus Pseudomonas; species Pseudomonas sp. P65(2024). The sequence goes on along the minus strand of NZ_JBLIYX010000004.1, from coordinate 126,806 downwards.
AAGGGACAAGCTGCAAGAAACGGCGGATCGGTGTAAGTTGCCGCGATCCGCTTTCACTTGAAGCTTGCAGCTTGAGGCTTGCCGCTCAGATGCCCCACATCCTTATCGTCGAAGACGAATCCGCCATCGCCGACACCCTGGTCTACGCCCTGCAGGCCGACGGCCACAGCACCGAGTGGGTGACCCTCGGCAGCGCCGCCGTTGAGCAGCAGCGCCAGCGTCCGGCCGACCTGGTGATCCTCGACATCGGCCTGCCCGACATCAACGGTTTCGAGACCTGCCGCCAGTTGCGCCGCTTCAGCGAGGTGCCGGTGATGTTCCTCAGCGCCCGCGACGCCGAGATTGATCGGGTGCTGGGCCTGGAGATCGGTGCCGACGACTACGTGGTCAAACCCTTCAGCCCCCGTGAGGTGGCGGCGCGGGTGCGGGCCATCCTCAAGCGCATGGCGCCCAGGTCGGACGCGGCCAGCGAAAGCATGCCGTTCCAGCTCGACACCCTGGCCATGCGCATCAGCTACCGTGGCCAGCCGTTGACGCTTACCCGCCACGAATTCCGCCTGCTACAGAGCCTGCTTGCGCAACCGCGCCGGGTATTCAGCCGTGAACAGCTGCTTGACGGCCTCGGCGTGGCTTCGGACGTCGGCTACGAGCGCACCATCGACAGCCATATCAAGAGCCTGCGCGCCAAGCTGCGCCAGGTCGCGCCCGACGCCGAGGCGATCCAGACCCACCGCGGCCTGGGCTACAGCTACAGCCCTGAGCACGCCTGATGCGCCTGGGCATCCGCATCTTCCTGGTGTACTTCCTGTTCGTCGGCCTGGCGGGCTACTTTCTGCTCAACACGGTGCGCGAGCAGATACGGCCGGTGGTGCGGCAATCATCGGAAGAAACCCTGGTGGACACCGCCAACCTGCTGGCCGAGATCCTTCACGACGATGTGAAGAACGCCACCCTGAACCAGAGCCGCCTGTCGCAGGTGCTCGCCTCCTATGGCGAGCGGCGACCCAGCGCGCAGATCTGGGGGCTGGCGAAGAACCAGGTCAGCCACCGGATCTACGTGACCGACGCCAAGGGCATCGTCCTGCTCGACTCCAGCGGCCAGGACCTGGGCAAGGACTATTCACGCTGGAATGATGTCTACCTGACCCTGCGCGGCCAGTACGGCGCCCGTTCGACCCGCAGCGATCCGGACGACGAAAGCACTTCGGTGATGCATGTAGCGGCGCCGATCCTCGACCAGGGCCAGATCATCGGCGTGGTCACCGTGGCCAAGCCGAACAGCTCATTGCAGCCCTACATCGACCGCTCCGAGCGGCGCCTGCTCATTCTCGGGCTGGGATTGATCGTGCTGGGGCTGCTGGTCGGCGCGGCCTTGTCGTGGTGGCTGACCCGCTCGCTGCGCCGGCTCACCCATTACGCCCAGGCGGTCAGCGAGGGCGAGCGCGCCGCGTTGCCGCACTACAAGGGCGGCGAGCTGTTGCAACTGGCCACGGCGGTGGAGCGCATGCGCACCCAGTTGGAGGGCAAGGCGTATGTCGAACGCTATGTGCATACGCTCACCCATGAGCTCAAGAGCCCGTTGGCGGCGATCCGCGGCGCCTCGGAGCTGCTGCAGGGCGATATGCCGCACGAGCAGCGGGCGCGCTTTGCCGGCAACATCGAGCGCGAGAGCGAGCGTCTGCAGCAGATGATCGAGCGCCTGCTCAACCTGGCGCGGGTCGAGCAGATGCAGGCATTGGAAGATGAGCAGCAGGTGGCGGTGGCAGCGCTGATCGACGAGCTGCTGCTGGCCCATGGCGCGAGGATCGACACTGCCGCGTTGCAGGTGCGCCAGCGCATTCCGGCGGGCGTCAGGTTGCTGTGCGATCCGTTCCTGATGCGTCAGGCCTTGGCCAACCTGCTGGACAACGCGCTGGATTTCACCCCCGAGCGTGGCGCGCTGGCCTTCGAGTTGGAGCGTGACGGCGAGCGGGTGGCCTTGAGCCTGTTCAACCAGGGGCAGCCGATTCCCGAGTACGCCCTGGGGCGGGTCAGTGAGCGGTTCTATTCGCTGCCAAGGCCCGGGACCGGGCGCAAGAGCACCGGGCTGGGGCTGAACTTCGTGGCCGAGGTGATGCAGTTGCATGGCGGGGGGCTGGCGGTGGACAACGTCCAGGGTGGGGTGCGGGTGAGGTTGTGGCTGCCTGCGCGTCGACTCAGCTGAGAGGCAGGTACCCTGTGGGAGCGGGCTTGCCCCGCGATGTGGCCAGCCCAGGCAACATTACTGCCTGACCGGGCCTCATCGCGGGGCAAGCCCGCTCCCACGGTGCGTGGCCATCCAGGCAATCTCCACACAATCTCCACATTTCCTCCCCGAGGGCTCCACGCGGCGGGCAGACACTGCCCCCATCGCAAACGGAGCCTTACCCCATGAACAAGACCCTAGGTTTCAAGCTCGGCCTGATCGCCGTGCTGATCCTGCTGCTGCTGATCCCCTTGCTGATGATTGGCGGCCTGATCGACGAACGCCAGCAACTGCGCAACAACGTGCTGGGCGAGATCGCCGCGAGCTCCAGCTACGACCAGCTGGTCAGCGGCCCGGTACTGGTGGTGCCCTATCGCAAGTTCGAGCGGCGCTGGATCGACAAGGACGGCACGAGCGTCCAGGAGACCACCACGATGCACGGCAATCTCTACTTCCTGCCGGAAACCTTCGCGATGGATGTCGGTGTCGATACCGAGCTGCGCGCCCGCGGCATCTACCAGGCGCGCCTGTTCCATGCCAAGGGGCAGGTCAGCGGTCGCTTCAAGCTGCCTGAGCGCTGGGGGATCGAGAAGGACTACGACGACTACCGCTTCGACAAGCCGTTCCTGATGGTCGGCATCAGCGACATTCGCGGCATCGAGAACAGCCTGGAGCTCACCCTGGATGACCAGCGCCTGCCGTTCGAGGCCGGCAGCGGCGTCGACTGGTTGCCCGGTGGCGTGCATGTGGCCCTGCCGCAGTTCAGCGACCAGAAGGCCCGCGAGTTCGACTACGCCTTCGACCTGGCCCTGCTGGGCACCGGCCAGCTGGCGGTGCTGCCGGTCGGCCGCAGCACCACGGTAGACATGCGCGCCAACTGGCCGCACCCGAGCTTCGTCGGCAGCTACTTGCCCAGCCGCCGGGCGATCGATGAGAAGGGCTTCAGCGCCCACTGGCAGACCTCGTTCTTCGCCACCAACCTGGAAGAGTCCATGCGCCTTTGCGCGACCGTCGGCAAGTGCGGTGATTTCAACGAGCGTGCTTTTGGCGTCAGCTTTGTCGACCCGGTGGACCAGTACCTCAAGAGCGAACGGGCGATCAAGTATGCGCTGCTGTTCATCGCCCTGACTTTTGCCGGCTTCTTCCTGTTCGAAGTGCTCAAGAACCTCAGCGTGCACCCGGTGCAGTACATCCTGGTGGGCGTGGCCCTGGCGTTCTTCTACTTGCTGTTGCTGTCGCTGTCCGAGCACCTGGGGTTTGGCCTGGCCTACGGGCTGTCGGCGTCAGGATGCGTGCTGCTGATCGGCTTCTATCTGGTTCATGTACTGCGCAGCCAGGGGCGTGGCGTGGGCTTTGCGGCCGGACTGGCGGCGTTGTACGCGATGCTCTATGGGCTGCTCAGCGCCGAGGACTACGCCCTGCTGATGGGCTCACTGCTTTGCTTCGGGTTGCTGGGTGTGTTCATGGTGCTGACCCGTCGGCTGGACTGGTCGCGGGTGGGGAGGGGCGTATGAGGGAGGATAGAGAGATCGGGCGCTGGTTGGCTGTGAGGATTGGCCAGCTATTTCCTGTGATACCGAGGTGAATTCTGGGGCTGCTCTGCAGCCCTTTCGCGACGCAAGGCCGCTCCTACAGACGATCGCGTAATCCTGTAGGAGCGGTCTTGTGTCGCGAAACGAGAGCGAAGCCCTCGCTGGCGCAGTCTCAGGCTAACGGAGCTGTAGCCACCATCGACGGTCGCTTTGCCACCTCGGCATACCACGCCGCCAGCCCTGGATACAGCCCACGCCAATCGAACTCAGGCTGGCGCAGGTCCAGATACCCCAACGCACAGGCCGCCCCGATCGCGGCGATATCGAACCCCGAGGCGATCTCAGCCAGGTGCTCGCGCTCCAGGCTCGCCAGGCTGCGGCGGATCTTCTCGCCCTGTGCCTGCACCCAACCGTCCCACTGCTTGTCCACCGGGCGCAGGAAGGTCTCGTAGCGGGTGGCCACTGCCGCATCCATGATCGCGTCGGCCTGAGAGGCCAGGGTCAGACGCCGCCAGCGTGCCGAGCCCTCGCGGGGGATCAGCGGCAGGCCAACGTGCTGGCTGTCGAGGTACTCGCAGATCACCCGGCTGTCGTGCAGCACGCTGCCGTCGTCCAGGCGCAGGGCTGGGATCTTGCCGATCGGGTTGCCCTGGTTGAGCTGCGCGTCGCCGTTCACCGGGCTGATGTTCACGCCCTGCACGGTGACGCGGTCCAACTGGCCGGTCTCGTGCAGCACGATCATCACCTTGCGCACGAATGGCGACAGCGGCGAATGGAACAGGATCATGGCTCAGTTGCCCTGCAGGCTGGGCGGCAGGCACACGCCGGTGCCGCCGATGCCGCAGTAGCCTTCCGGGTTCTTGGCCAGGTACTGCTGGTGGTAGGCCTCAGCGAAGTACACGGTCGGCGCCTGGGCGATCTCGGTGGTGATCTCACCGAAGCCGGCCTTGCCCAGCTCGGCCTGGAAGGCGGCCTTGCTCGCGTTTGCTTCATCGAGCTGCTGCGGCGAGGTGCAGTAGATCGCCGAGCGGTACTGGGTGCCGACATCGTTGCCCTGGCGCATGCCCTGGGTCGGGTTGTGCAACTCCCAGAACATCGCCAGCAGCTCGCGGTAGCTGACCCGGTTCTTGTCGAACACCACCAGCACCACCTCGGTGTGGCCGGTCAGGCCCGAGCAGACTTCCTCGTAGGTGGGATTGGGGGTGAAACCGCCGGCGTAGCCGACCACGGTGCTGACCACGCCTTCGCGCTGCCAGAAACGGCGCTCGGCGCCCCAGAAGCAGCCCAGGCCGAAGATGGCGAAGTCGATGTCGCCTTCGAAGAACGGGCCGAGCAGCGGGGTGCCTTCGAACACGTAGTGGAACTCGGGCAGGGTCATCGGGGTTTCGCGGCCAGGCAGGGCCTGTTCCGCGGTGGGCAGGACGTTTTTGTTCACCAGGATTTCCGAACGCAGGACCATGGCCGTTCCTCTGTGTCTTTTCAGTTGGACAGGTGTTGGCCCAATCGCCGGCAAGCCGGCTCCCTCAGGGTTATGCGTTCGACTGTGGGAGCCGGCCTGTCGGCGGTGAGGCCCGAATGGTTCCTATAGTGCCCGAGGTTGGCGCCGCTGTCAGTCCACCGGCCCACGCGGGTAGCGGCGCAGCTTGTCGTTCAGCTCGCGCCCCGGAATCGGCCGGTCGAACAGGTAGCCCTGGCCGACGTCGCAGCGGTGCCGGCGCAGGAACGCCAGCTGCTCGGGCGTCTCGATTCCTTCGGCGACCACCTTGAGCTTGAGGTTGTGGGCCATGGCCACCACCGCCGAGGTGATCTCCATGTCGTCCTGGTTGTCGGGGATCTCGTTGATGAAGCTGCGGTCGATCTTGATGATGTCGATCGGGAACTTCTTCAGGTAGCTCAGCGACGAGTAGCCGGTGCCGAAGTCGTCCATGGCCAGGGTCAGGCCCAGGGCCTTGAGCTCGTCGAGCTGGCGGTGGGTGTCCTCGGTGGCTTCCAGCAGCAGGCCTTCGGTCAGTTCCAGCTCCAGCAGGTGCGGCGGCAGGGCTTCTTCCTTGAGGATGCTGCCGATCGAACTGACCAGCTCGGGATCGGAGAACTGTTTGGGCGACAGGTTGATGGCCACGTGCAGGTTGCCGAAGCCGGCTTCGCGCAACTGCTGGCTCATGCGGCAGGATTGGCGCACCACCCACTTGCCGATGGGGATGATCAGGCCGGTTTCCTCGGCCACGCTGATGAACTGGTCGGGGCGGATCATGCCGCGCTCGGGGTGGTTCCAGCGCAGCAGCGCCTCCAGGCCGAGCAGGCGGCCGCTGCGCAGGCACAGCTTGGGCTGGTAGAACACTTCCAGTTCGTTCTGGGTCAGGGCGCGGCGCAGGTTGTTCTCGACGAACAGCTTGTAGCTGGCCTCGGCGTTGAGCACTTCGGTGAACACCTGGACCTGGTGCTTGCCGTTGGCCTTGGCCTTGTGCAGGGCCAGGCCCGCGTTTTTCATCAACGTGGCCGGGTCGCTGCCGTGCAGCGGCGCGCAGGCCAGGCCCACGGAGGCGGTGACGTTGATCAGCTGGTTGTCGACGAACATTGGTTTGTCGAGGGTGCGCAGCAACTGGTGGGCGACGCCCTGGCCATCTTCCAGGCTGGTGTCGTCCAGCAGCACGGCGAACTCGTTGCTGGCGAAGCGCGCCAGGCTGCCGCCGTTGGCCAGGCTGTTGCGCAGGCGCCGGGCCAGGCTGATCAGCAGCTTGTCGCCGGTCTGGTGGCCGAGGCTGTCGTTGATCCGCTTGAAGTTGTCGATGTCCACCAGCAGCAGGCAGATGGGGCTGGCGCTGTCGCGGGCGAAGCGCTCGTCGAGGTTGCGGATGAACGCCGGGCGGTTGCCCAGGTTGGTCAGGTTGTCGGTGTAGGCCAGGCGCTCGATGCGCTGCTGGGCCAGCTTGGTCTGGGTCACATCCTCGTAGATGCCGATGTAGTGGGTCAGCTCGCGGTTGTCGCCGTACACCTTGGAGATCGATAGCTGGCCCCAGTAGGGCTCGAGGTTCTTGCGCCGGCTTTTGAACTCGCCTTGCCAGCTGTTGCCCATGGCCAGGCTGGACGGTGAGTCGAACAGCAGCTCGCTCAAGTTTTCCAGCGCCGGCAGTTCGGCCAGGTGATGGCCCTGGACCTCCTCGGTGCTGTACTGGGTGATCGCGGTGAAGCTGGGGTTGACGTATTCCACCACGCCGTCGCGGTTGACCAGCAGGAAGGCGCTGGCGCTCTGTTCCACGGCGCGCTGGAACAGGTGCAGGGCGCTGGCGGCGGTACGCCGGTTGTGGTTGTTGATGACCTGGGCGAACTGGTCGGCCAGCTCGCCGGCGAAGGCGATCTCGTCCGACTGCCAGGCCCGTGGCTGGCCGGTCTGCTCCAGGCACAGCACGCCGACCACTTGGCCGTCGATGCGGACACTGGCATCGAGCATGGCGTTGTCGTCGGTGCTGTACAGCGATTCGGCCATCTCGCGGGTGCGCGGGTCGTGGCTGGCGTTGTGGGCGTCGATGGCGCGGCTGGCGTGCAGGGCTTCCAGATAGTCCGGAAAGCGGCTGGCGTCGATCGCCTCGGGCATGCGGTGCTGTTGGTCGCGGCTGTACCAGGCGCTGATCGGCTCCAGGCGCTGGTCGTTCAGGTACCAGATGCTGGCGCAGTCGACCTTGTAGATCTCGCAGGCACTGCGGGTGATCAGCTCGGCGGCTTCGAGCAGCGAGTTACCGATGCTGTAGCGCTGGCGCGCCAGGCGCAGGATCAGGTCCTGCTGGGCGCGAACCCGCTCCAGGTGTTCGAGTTGCTCTTGTTGGGCGCGCTGGTTCAGTTGCAGGGCCAGTTGCAGGCGGTTGTTGCGCGACTCCAGGTCGTTGGCGTCGAGGTCCGGTGTGTCCTGGCGGTGGTCGTCGCACACCGTCAGGTAGCCGCGCAGCAGCTGGCGGTTGTGCTGCTTGTAGCTCTCCCCGACCTCCAGCAGGCGCAGCGGCGCCGGGCAGGCGTGCAGGGTGTAGCTAACCCGGTAGTAGCCGCGCTGAGCCAGCTGCAGCTGGATCTCGTCGTGCAGCTTGTAGCGTGCTTCCGGCTCCATGAGGCTGGCGTAGGGCGAACCGATCAGGGCGCAGAGCTCGGCGGCGGGCAGGCCGAACTGGCGGTCGCAGGCCGGGTCGAGGTAAAGCATGGCCCAGCTGGCTTCGTTCAGCCGCTCGAAACGCAGCATGCCGAGCCGCGAGGGCACGGGAAGCTGCGTCACGACCTCGGCCGCCACACGGCTGGCGGCATCGGGTTGGCTTTTCATCGAAGACTCGCTTGAACTGGGGCGCGGCCTGGAGCACGGCGCATCGGGCAAGGTTGCATCATGTCCCTGGGGCTGGCAAGCGGCCATGGGGGATGCTGTGAACAGGTTGTCGGCCAGTTGCATGAAATCTGTAGGCGCCAGCTTGCTGGCGAACCATCCACCTGTTCACCAGCAAGCTGGTTTCTACAAGGCCGTGACATTCATGCGGGCAAAAAAAGCCCCGCCAATTGGCGGGGTTGAGGTACGAGCGTGGCAGCTCGAAAACGGGGCTGCCCCTCCGGGGGAGGGGCAGCGTGCAGCGTTACAGCAGCATGGTGCGGATGTCGCCCAGCACGTCGCCCAGGCGCTTGGTGAAGCGCGCGGCGGCGGCGCCGTTGATCACACGGTGATCGTAGGACAGCGACAGCGGCAGCATCAGCTTCGGCTGGAAGGCCTTGCCGTCCCAGACCGGCTGCATGGTCGCCTTGGACACACCGAGGATCGCCACCTCAGGCGCGTTGACGATCGGCGTGAAGCCGGTGCCGCCAATGTGGCCGAGGCTGGAGATGGTGAAGCAGGCGCCCTGCATCTCGTCGGCCGAAAGCTTCTTGGTGCGGGCTTTCTCGGCCAGCGCGGCAGCTTCGGCAGCCAGTTGCAGCAGGCTCTTCTGGTCGACGTTCTTGATCACCGGGACCAGCAGACCGTCCGGGGTGTCCACGGCGAAGCCGATGTGCACGTACTTCTTGCGGATGATCGCCTTGCCGCTTGGCGCCAGCGAGCTGTTGAAGTCCGGCAGTTCCTTGAGCAGGAAGGCGCAGGCCTTGAGCAGCAGCGGCAGCACGGTCAGCTTGACGCCAGCCTTCTCGGCCACGGCCTTCTGCGCGACGCGGAAGGCTTCCAGCTCGGTGATGTCGGCGGAGTCGAACTGGGTCACGTGCGGCACGTTCAGCCAGCTGCGGTGCAGGTTGGCGGCACCGACCTGCATCAGGCGGGTCAGGGCCACTTCTTCCACTTCACCGAACTTGCTGAAGTCCACGGCCGGGATCGGCGGGATGCCTGCACCACCGGTAGCACCGGCGGCTGGAGCTTCCTTGGCCTTCTGCATCATGGCCTTGACGTAGACCTGCACGTCTTCCTTGAGGATACGGCCGTGCGGACCGGTGGCGGCAACCGCGCCCAGGTCGACACCGAATTCACGGGCCAGCTGACGAACGGCCGGGCCTGCGTGAACCTTGGCGTTGCTGCCGGCGGCCGGCGCGGTGGCGACTGGAGCTGGAGCAGCAGCCGGCGCGGCGGCGGAAGGTGCGGCGGCTGGGGCAGGAGCGGCAGCCGGAGCAGCAGCGGCCGGAGCTGGCGCTGCAGCAGGGGCGGCGCCTGCTGCCTTGATCTTGAAGATCAGGTCGCCGGTGCCCACTTCGTCTTCCAGCTTGCACAGCACGGCTTCGATCACACCGGCGCTAGGCGATGGGATCTCCATGGAGGCCTTGTCGGACTCCAGGGTGATCAGCGACTGGTCGGCTTCGACGGTGTCGCCGACCTTGACCAGCACTTCGATGATCTTGGCCTTGCCCGACGAGCCGATGTCCGGCACGTGGATGTCCTGCACGCTGGCGGCAGCCGGGGCTGCGGCCGGAGCGGGAGCAGGGGCGGCTTCGGCGGCAGGCGCGGGAGCCGCAGCCTGGGCAGGCGCGGCGGCTGGAGCCTCAGGCGCCGCAGCGGCGCCCTCGACTTCCAGGACCAGCAGCTCGTCGCCTTCTTTCAGGCGGTCGCCCAGCTTGACCTTCAGTTCCTTGACCACACCGGCCTTCGGCGCGGGGATCTCCATGGAGGCCTTGTCGGACTCCAGGGTCAGCAGGCTCTGGTCAGCCTCGATACGGTCACCGACCTTGACGAACAGCTCGATGATTTCACCTTCACCGCTGCCGATGTCAGGTACGCGAATGAGTTCGCTCACTTAAAAATACTCCTCAGCAGTCCAGTGGGTTGCGCTTGTCCGGATCGATGCCGAACTTGACGATGGCGTCAGCCACAACCTTGGGTTCGATCTCGCCACGGTCAGCCAGGGCTTCCAGGGCAGCCAGCACCACGAAGTGGCGGTCGACTTCGAAGAAGTGACGCAGCTTCTTGCGGCTGTCGCTGCGACCGTAACCGTCGGTACCCAGGACCTTGAACTCTTTGCTCGGCACCCACTGGCGAATCTGCTCGGCGAACAGCTTCATGTAGTCGGTGGAGGCGATGACCGGGCCCTTGCGACCGCCCAGGCACTCTTCGACGTAGGTCTTCTGAGGCTTCTGGCCAGGCTTGAGGCGGTTGGCGCGTTCCACGGCCAGGCCGTCGCGACGCAGTTCGTTGAAGCTGGTGACGCTCCATACGTCGGCGCCGACGTTGAACTCTTCGCGCAGGATCTTCGCGGCCTCGCGGACTTCGCGCAGGATGGTGCCGGAGCCCATCAGCTGTACGTGGTGCGCGGCTTCGCGGGTGTCTTCCTCGAGCAGGTACATGCCCTTGATGATGCCGTCCTCGACACCGGCCGGCATGGCTGGCTGCTGGTACGACTCGTTCATCACGGTGATGTAGTAGAAGATGTCCTGTTGCTCTTCGGTCATCTTCTTCATGCCGTCCTGGATGATCACCGCCAGCTCGTAGCCGTAGGTCGGATCGTAGGTGCGGCAGTTCGGGATGGTGCCCGCCATCATGTGGCTGTGACCGTCTTCGTGCTGCAGGCCTTCACCGTTGAGGGTGGTACGGCCGGCGGTACCGCCGATCAGGAAGCCACGGGTGCGGCTGTCGCCGGCGGCCCAGGCCAGGTCGCCGATACGCTGGAAGCCGAACATCGAGTAGAAGATGTAGAACGGCAGCATCGGCTGGTTGTGGCAGCTGTACGAGGTACCGGCGGCGATGAACGACGACATGGCGCCGGCTTCGTTGATGCCTTCCTCGAGGATCTGGCCCTTCTTGTCTTCGCGGTAGAACATCACCTGGTCTTTATCGACCGGCTCGTAGAGCTGGCCGACCGACGAGTAGATGCCCAGCTGGCGGAACATGCCTTCCATACCGAAGGTACGGGCTTCGTCCGGGATGATCGGGACGATGCGCTGGCCGATGTCCTTGTCCTTGACCAACTGCGCCAGGATGCGCACGAAGGCCATGGTGGTGGAGATTTCGCGGTCGCCCGAGCCGTCCAGGATCGCTTTCAGCGTTTCCAGTGGCGGGGTCGGCACGCTGAAGCTCTTGGCACGGCGCTGTGGCACGAAACCGCCCAGGGCAGCGCGGCGCTCGGCCAGGTACTTGGCTTCGGCGGAGCCTTCTTCGGGCTTGAAGAACGGCAGGTTCTCAAGGTCGGCATCCTTGACCGGGATGTCGAAGCGGTCACGGAAGTGACGCAGGCTGTCGACGTCGACCTTCTTGGTGTTGTGCGCGGTGTTCTTGGCTTCGCCGGCACCGGTACCGTAACCCTTGATGGTCTTGGCCAGGATGACGGTCGGCTGCTCTTTGTGGTTCACAGCCTGGTGGTACGCCGCGTAGACCTTGTACGGGTCGTGGCCGCCACGGTTGAGCTTCCAGATCTCGTCGTCGGACAGGTCCTCGACCATGGCCTTGAGCTCTGGGGTGTTGAAGAAGTGCTCACGAACGTACGCGCCGTCTTTGGCTTTGTAGTTCTGGTACTCGCCGTCGATGACTTCGTCCATGCGGCGCTGCAGGGCACCGTTGGTGTCCTTGGCCAGCAGTGGGTCCCAGAAGCGGCCCCAGACGACTTTGTTGACGTTCCAGCCGCCGCCACGGAACACGCCTTCGAGTTCCTGGATGATCTTGCCGTTGCCGCGAACCGGGCCGTCGAGGCGCTGCAGGTTGCAGTTGATGACAAAAATCAGGTTATCCAGCTTCTCGCGGCCGGCCAGGGCGATCGCGCCCAGGGATTCCGGCTCGTCGCACTCGCCGTCGCCCATGAAGCACCAGACCTTCTGCTTGCCGGCCGGGATGAAGCCACGGGCTTCCAGGTACTTCATGAAGCGCGCCTGGTAGATGGCCTGGATCGGACCCAGACCCATCGATACAGTCGGGAACTGCCAGAAGTCAGGCATCAGCCATGGGTGCGGGTACGAAGACAGGCCGTTGCCGTCCACTTCCTGACGGAAGTTGTTCATCTGGTCTTCGCTGATGCGGCCTTCCATGAAGGCACGGGCGTAGACGCCTGGCGAGGCGTGGCCCTGGAAGAAGATCAGGTCGCCGCCGTGTTCTTCGGTCGGGGCCTGGAAGAAGTAGTTGAAGCCGATGTCGTACAGGGTGGCGCTGGAGGCGAAGCTGGAGATGTGTCCGCCCAGGTCCGAGTCTTTCAGGTTGGTGCGCATGACCATGGCCAGGGCGTTCCAACGCACCATCGAGCGGATGCGGCGTTCCATGAACAGGTCGCCAGGCATGCGTGCTTCGTGGGTGACAGGGATGGTGTTGCGGTACGGCGTGGTGATGGCATACGGCAGCTGCGAGCCACTGCGGGTGGCCAGCTCGCCCATACGGGTCATCAGGTAATGAGCGCGGTCTTCGCCTTCTTTGTCGAGGACCGACTCCAGGGCATCCAGCCATTCCTGGGTTTCGATTGGATCGAGGTCTTGCATGGCTTGCTCCAGGGCGGAAAGGCCACCAGAATCGATGGCCTGAGTTTGCGACTGGCCTTATGGGCAGACGTCGTGAATTCTTGGATTACCGGACAGTCATCCGGCGCGGTGTAGTTTTACTACAAATGCTTTCTCATTTCATGCTTTGGCAGGTCATGAGTAGTAGTAAAACTACACAAATGCGACGTTTGGTCGCATCCCGGGTTGTGAGGAAAAACGTTCATGTTGGTTGGTGGTGTGTCGCTGATAGGTAGATCTTGATGGGTTTTGCCAATTTTTCGTCTATTTCAGCTATTTCCAACTTTTGTACGACAGTCCAACCGTGGTCCAACCCCCGTTTGCCCTGCGCAACCGCTCTCTTTCACGCCGATCAAGGATAGACCATGCGCCTGCCTTTGCCGCTCGATCTGCCTGCTGTCCTCCAACCGCTGGTCGCTCGCAACCAGCAATTCATGCGCGATGCCTTGATTGGTCACCCCGAGCTGGATCTGGACAGCCTGAGCGCCGAGCACCGACGCCAGTTCGACCAGGTCGCCGCCGCCAGCGATTTCGTCCTGGCCCAGGCCCAGCGTGATCCGGCGATGCTGTTCGAACTGCTGGCCAGCGGCACGATGGGCCAGGCCTACGCGCCGGGCCAGCTGCGTGCGCAGATCAACGCCGCGGCCGATGCCGCCCAGAATGAGGACGAGTTGGCGCGCAACCTGCGCCGCGAGCGCAACCGCCAGCAACTGCGCATCATCTGGCGCGACATTACCCGCCAGGCCGCGTTGCCCGAGACCTGCCGCGACCTGTCCGACCTGGCCGACGCCAGCATCGACGAAGCCTATCAATGGCTGTACCCGCGCCACTGCCAGCAGTTCGGCACGCCCATCGGCAACCGCAGCGGCCAGCCCCAGCACCTGGTGGTGCTGGGCATGGGCAAGCTGGGCGCGGTGGAGCTGAACCTGTCGTCCGACATCGACTTGATCTTCGCCTTCCCCGAGGGCGGCGAAACCGAAGGGGTCAAGCGCTCGCTGGACAACCAGGAGTTCTTCACCCGCCTGGGCCAGCGCCTGATCAAGGCGCTCGATCCGGTCACCGTCGACGGCTTCGTATTCCGCGTCGACATGCGCCTGCGCCCTTATGGCTCTGCTGGTGCACTGGTGCTCAGCTTCAATGCCCTGGAGCAGTACTACCAGGATCAGGGCCGCGACTGGGAGCGCTACGCCATGATCAAGGCGCGAGTGGTCGCTGGCGATCAGGTGGCCGGCGCGCAGTTGCAGGAGATGCTGCGGCCGTTCGTCTACCGACGCTACCTGGACTTCTCCGCCATCGAGGCGCTGCGCACCATGAAGCAGCTGATCCAGCAGGAAGTGCGGCGCAAAGGCATGGCCGACAACATCAAGCTCGGTGCCGGTGGCATTCGCGAAGTGGAGTTCATCGCCCAGGCGTTCCAGCTGATTCACGGCGGTCGCGACCTGAGCCTGCAGCAGCGGCCGTTACTCAAGGTCCTGACCACCCTGGAAGGGCAGGGCTACCTGCCTACGGCCGTGGTCGCCGAGCTGCGCGACGGCTATGAATTCCTGCGCTACACCGAGCACGCGATCCAGGCCATCGCCGACCGCCAGACCCAGATGCTGCCGGACGACCCGACCGACCGCGCGCGCATCGCCTACATGCTCGGCTTCGCCGACTGGGACAGCTTCCACGGCCAATTGATGCACTGGCGTGGGCGTATCGACTGGCATTTCCGCCAGGTCATCGCCGACCCGGATGAAGATGAGGCCGAAGGCGAACTGGTGGTCGGCGGCGAGTGGTCGCCCCTGTGGGAGCAGGCCCAGGATGAAGACGCCGCCTCCCGCCAATTGGAGGAAGCGGGCTTCCGGCAGCCGGCCGAGGCCCTGCGCCGCCTGACCGCGTTGCGGGCCAGCCCGACCCTGCGCTCGATGCAGCGCATCGGTCGCGAGCGCCTGGACGCCTTCATTCCGCGGCTGCTGGCCCAGGCGGTCGAGCACGACAACCCCGACCTGGTGCTGGAGCGGGTGCTGCCATTGGTCGAGGCCGTGGCGCGGCGCTCGGCCTACCTGGTGCTGCTTACCGAAAACCCCGGCGCCCTGCGCCGCCTGCTGACCTTGTGCGCCGCCAGCCCGTGGATTGCCGAGCAGATGGCCCGCTACCCGCTGCTGCTCGACGAACTGCTCAATGAAGGCCGGTTGTTCAGCCCGCCGTTGGCGCCGGAGCTGGCCGCCGAGCTGCGCGAGCGCCTGACGCGCATTCCCGAGGATGACCTGGAACAGCAGATGGAGGCCCTGCGCCACTTCAAGCTGGCCCACAACCTGCGCGTGGCCGCCTCGGAAATCAGCGGCAACCTGCCCTTGATGAAGGTCAGCGACTACCTGACCTGGCTGGCCGAGGCGATTCTTGACCAGGTGTTGGCCCTGGCTTGGCGCCAGACCGTGGCGCGTCATGGTCAGCCCAAGCGCAGCGACGGCAGCCTGTGCGACCCGGGCTTCATCATCGTCGGCTACGGCAAGGTCGGCGGCCTGGAGTTGGGCCATGGTTCTGACCTGGACCTGGTGTTCATCCATGATGGCGACCCGAATGCCGAAACCGACGGCGCCAAGCCCATCGACAGCGCGCAGTTCTACACTCGCCTGGGCCAGCGCATCATCCACCTGCTGACCACCCAGACCAACTCCGGCCAGCTCTACGACGTGGACATGCGCCTGCGTCCCTCCGGCGCCTCGGGGCTGCTGGTCAGCTCGCTGGGCGCCTTCGAGCGCTACCAGCAGAACGAGGCCTGGACCTGGGAGCACCAGGCACTGGTGCGGGCCCGCGTATTGGTGGGTTGCAAGCAGGTGGCGACGGCCTTCGAGTCGGTGCGGGCGCAGGTCCTCGGCCAGCCACGCGACCTCGACAAGCTGCGCGTCGACGTCAGCGAGATGCGCGCCAAGATGCGCGACAACCTGGGCACCAAGCTCACTGCCGCCGGCACCGCGGGCAATGCCTTCGAGGCCGGTCAGCCGTTCGATATCAAGCAGGATGCCGGCGGTATCGTGGATATCGAATTTATGGTGCAATACGCCGCTTTGGCCTGGTCCCACGACCATCCGGCCATACTGCGCTGGACCGATAACATCCGTATCCTCGAAGAGCTGGAGCAGGCCGGGCTGATGCCCGCCGCCGACGCCGTGCTGCTGCGCGAGGTGTACAAGGCGTTCCGCTCGGCGTCGCACCGCCAGGCCCTGCAGAAGCAGGCAGGGGTGATCGATGCGGCGCAGTTTGTCGATGAGCGTCGTGAGGTAAGGCGGATCTGGAGTGAGCTGGGTCTGACTTGAGGTTGTTGGGGCCGCACAGCGGCCCCAAAGGTTCATGCCTCACCACCGGTGGTACACTGTCCGCCACATAGCCTGAATATAAAGAGGGGAGGCCAGGTTGTAGCGCAGCCTGCAGCCTCCCCGAATGTTTCTGGATAAAGCATGAGAATACTGATCATTGGCCCCAGCTGGGTCGGCGACATGGTGATGGCGCAGACCCTGTTCCAGTGCCTCAAACAGCAGCACCCCGACTGCGTGATCGACGTCCTGGCCCCTGAGTGGAGCCGACCGATCCTCGAACGCATGCCCGAGGTGCGCCAGGCCTTGAGCTTCCCGCTCGGCCACGGCGCGCTGGAGCTGGCTACGCGCCGGCGCATCGGCAAGTCGCTGGCAGGCCAGTACGACCAGGCGATCCTGCTGCCCAACTCGCTCAAGTCGGCGCTGGTGCCGTATTTCGCCGGTATCCCCAAGCGCACCGGCTGGCGCGGCGAGATGCGCTACCTGCTGCTCAACGACGTGCGCAAGCTGGACAAAGCCCGCTACCCGCTGATGATCGAGCGCTTCATGGCCCTGGCCTACGCGCCGGATGCCGAGTTGCCCAAGCCTTACCCGCGTCCGAGCCTGCAGATCGAAGCCGCGAGCCGCGAAGCGGCCCTGGCCAAGTTCGGCCTGGCGCTGGACCGCCCGGTGCTGGCGCTGTGCCCCGGCGCCGAATTCGGCGAGGCCAAGCGCTGGCCGGCCGAGCACTACGCCGAAGTGGCTGACGCGATGATTCGCCAGGGCTGGCAGGTGTGGCTGTTCGGCTCGAAGAACGATCATCCGGTGGGCGAGCAGATTCGCGACCGGTTGATCCCCGGGCTGCGCGAGGAATCCTGCAACCTGGCGGGGGAAACCTCCCTGGCCGAGGCCATCGACCTGATGTCCTGCGCCGATGCGGTGGTGTCCAACGATTCGGGCCTGATGCATGTGGCCGCCGCCCTCAACCGCCCGCTGGTGGCGGTGTACGGCTCGACCTCGCCGGGCTTCACTCCGCCGCTGGCCGACCAGGTGGAGGTGGTGCGCACCGGCATCGAGTGCAGCCCCTGCTTCGAACGCACCTGCCGCTTCGGCCACTACAACTGCCTGCGCCTGCTGGAGCCGGCCAAGGTGATCGCCGCGCTGCAGGGCCTGGGCGGGCCGAACCTGATCGATACCGTGGCCGAGGTCGACTGAGTGCGGGTACTGATCATCAAGACCTCGTCGCTGGGCGATGTCATCCACACCCTGCCGGCCCTCACCGACGCCGCCCACGCCATCCCAGGCATCCGTTTCGACTGGGTTGTGGAAGAAGGCTTCGCCGAGATCCCCAGCTGGCATCCGGCGGTCGACCGGGTGATCCCGGTGGCGATACGCCGCTGGCGCAAGAATCTCTGGCAGACGCTCAAGAGCGGCGAATGGAAGGCGTTCAAGCAACGCCTGCGCGAACACAAGTACGACCTGGTGATCGATGCCCAGGGCCTGGTCAAGTCGGCCTGGCTGACGCGCTATGTGAAAGCGCCGGTGGCCGGCCTGGACCGTTACTCGGCCCGCGAGGGCTGGGCCAGCCGCTTCTACGACCGGCGCCTGTCGGTCGCCGTCGGCCAGCACGCCGTGGAGCGCGTGCGCCAGCTGTTCGCCCTTGCCCTGGCCTACGACCTGCCGGAAGGGCTGGGCGACTACGGCCTGGACCTCAACCGCCTGCAACTGCCGCCGGCCGCGCCCTACGTGGTGTTCCTGCACGGCACCACCTGGGCCACCAAGCACTGGCCGGAGGCCTACTGGCGCGAGCTGGCCGAGCGCATGGGCCGGCGCAAGCTGCAGGTGATGCTGCCGTGGGGCAACCCGGCGGAAAAGGCCCGCGCCGAGCGCATTGCCCAAGGCTTGAACAACTGCCAGGTGCTCCCCAAGTTGAACCTGGCCGGCGTCGCCCGCGTGCTGGCGGCGGCCAAGGCCTGCGTGGCGGTGGACACCGGCCTCGGCCACCTGGCCGCCGCGCTGGATGTGCCGACCATCTCGCTGTTCGGCCCCACCAACCCTGGTCTGACTGGCGCCTACGGACGCGCCCAGATCCACCAGGCGAGCGACTTCCCCTGCGCCCCGTGCCTGCAGAAGAAGTGCACCTACAAACCGAGCGCCGAGGACCTGCGCCGGTTCGATCTCAAACGCGAGTGGCCGCTGTGCTTCACTCGCCTGAATCCCGAGCATGTGGCGGGCCGCTTGAGCGCGCTGCTGCTGGCTGAGGATGTTCGTTGATGCAACTGGCTTTTGTGCTCTACAAGTATTTCCCCTTTGGCGGACTGCAGCGCGACTTCATGCGCATCGCCCTCGAGTGCCAGAAGCGGGGTCACCAGATCCGCGTGTACACGCTGATCTGGGAAGGTGATATTCCGCCGGGCTTCGAGGTGCTGGTGGCGCCGGTCAAGGCGCTGTTCAACCACCGCCGCAACGAGAAGCTCAGCGCCTGGATGGAAGCCGACCTGGCCAAGCGTCCGGTCGATCGCCTGATCGGCTTCAACAAGATGCCCGGCCTGGACGTCTACTACGCCGCCGACGGCTGTTTCGAGGACAAGGCCCAGACCCTGCGCGGCGGCCTGTACCGCCGCTGGGGCCGTTACCGCCATTTCGCTGAATACGAGCGGGCGGTGTTCGCCAAGGATGCGCATACCGAGATCCTGATGATTTCCGAGGTGCAGCAGCCGCTATTCATCAAGCACTACGGCACCCCCGAGGCGCGCTTCCACCTGCTGCCGCCGGGTATCTCCCAGGACCGCCGCCGCCCGGCCGACGCCGCGACCATTCGCGCCGACTTCCGCCAGGAGTTCGGCCTGGCCGACGATGAATTGCTGCTGGTGCAGATCGGCTCGGGCTTCAAGACCAAGGGGGTGGACCGCAGCCTCAAGGCCCTGGCGGCGTTGCCGTCGGCCCTGCGCAAGCGTACCAAGCTGATGGTCATCGGCCAGGACGACCCCAAGCTGTTCCAGGTGCAAAGCGCGGCGCTCGGCCTGGGCGAGCAGGTGCAGTTCCTCAAGGGCCGCAGCGACATTCCGCGTTTTTTGCTCGGTGCCGACCTGCTGATCCACCCGGCCTACAACGAGAACACCGGGACCGTGCTGCTCGAAGCGCTGGTCGCCGGGTTGCCGGTGCTGGTGTCCAAGGTCTGTGGCTATGCCCATTACATCGCCGAGGCCGATAGCGGCCTGGTGCTGGACGAGCCGTTCGAGCAGGAGCAGTTGAACCGCTACCTGCAACGCATGCTCGAAGACGCCGAGGCCCGCGCGGCCTGGTCGGACCACGGTGTGGCCTTCGCCGAGACCGCCGACCTGTACAGCATGCCGCAGCATGCCGCCGATGTGATCCTCGGTCAGGAGACCGCATGAAGCTGATACTGGCCGAACCGTTCAAGCGCCTGTGGGCCGGGCGCGATCCCTTCGAGGCCGTCGAGGCCCTGCAGGGCGAGGTGTACCGCGAGCTGGAAGGCCGCCGCACCCTGCGCACCGAGGTCGATGGCGCGGGCTTCTTCGTCAAGATCCACCGCGGCATCGGCTGGGGCGAGATCTTCAAGAACCTGTTCAGCGCCAAGCTGCCGGTGCTCGGCGCCGGCCAGGAATGGCGGGCCATCCAGCGCCTGCATGAAGCCGGTGTGCCGACCATGACCGCGGTGGCCTACGGCGAGCGTGGCAGCAATCCGGCCACCCAGCACTCGTTCATCGTTACCGAAGAGCTGGCGCCCACTGTCAGCCTGGAAGACTTCAGCATCGACTGGGTCAAGCAGCCGCCAGCGCCGCGCCTGAAGCGCGCGCTGATCGCCGAAGTGGCGAAGATGACCGGCGGCATGCACCGCGCCGGGGTCAACCACCGCGACTGTTACATCTGCCACTTCCTGCTGCACACCGACCGCCCGGTGACGCCGGAAGACTTCAAACTGTCGGTGATCGACCTGCACCGCGCCCAGACCCGGGCGAAGATCACCCGTCGCTGGCGCGACAAGGACCTGGCCGCCCTGTATTTCTCGGCCCTGGACATCGGCCTGACCCGCCGCGACAAGCTGCGCTTCCTGCGCGGCTACTTCCAGCGCCCGTTGCGCCAGGTGCTCAAGGACGAAGCCGCGCTGCTCGCCTGGCTGGAGCGCAAGGCGCAGAAACTCTACGACCGCAAGCAACGTTACGGGGACGCACTCTGATGGCGAGCTGGAACCTGGCGCCCGAGTATGCGCACCTGGCGGCCGATTTCGGCAGTATCGACGCGGTGTTCGCCCTCCAGGGCGAGCGCCTGACCCGCGACCCGCTGAGCGAGGTCATCCGCATCGAGCGCGATGGCGTCAACTACTACGTCAAGCGCTACACCGGCGCCGGCAAGCACATGCGCCGCTACCTGGGCCGACCCAGGGTCAAGGCCGAATGGCAGAACCTCAAGCAGTTCGCCAAGTGGGGCATCCCCACCGCCGATGTGGTCGCCTGGGGGCTCGAGCGCCAGGGCCTGGCCTTTGGCCGCGGGGCGATGATCACCCGCGAGCTGCCGCGCACCGAAGACCTCTCGGCGTTGGCCGAACGCAATGATCCGCGCCTGCGCGACACCGCCTGGGTCGATCACGTCAGCCGCCAGCTGGCACGTCACACTCGGGTGATGCACGATCACCACTTCGCCCATAACGACCTTAAATGGCGCAACCTGCTGGTCGACGACCAGGGCACGCTATTCTTCATCGACTGCCCGACCGGCGATTTCTGGCGCGGCTTCATGCTGCGCCACCGGTTGATCAAGGACTTGGCGTGCCTGGACAAGGTGGCCAAGTACCACCTGTCGGCGACCCAGCGCCTGCGCTTCTACCTGCAGTACCGCGGACACGCGCGTCTGAACGCCCGTGACAAGAAGCGCATTCGCCAGGTGCTGGGCTTTTTCGAGGGAAGGGAATGACCGATTACCTGGCCAGTGCCGACCAGGCGCTGCTGCAACGCCACGGGCTGAGCGACTTCGAGGCGCTGTGGGCCCTGCAGCTGGATGCCGTGGACGAACCCAATACCGGCCGTGGCGGCTGGAGCAGCGTGTTCCGCCTGGAGCTCGAGGGCAAGGGTTTCTACCTCAAGCGCCAGAGCGACTACTTCACCCGCAGCCTGCAGCGGCCCTTTGGCGAGCCGACCTTCGCCCGGGAGTTTCGCAATATCAGCCGCTACCAGAAGCTCGAGATTCCCGCGCTGCAGGCGGTCTTCTATGGCGAGCGCAAGCAGGGTGGCGAGCACCGGGCGATCCTCATGACCCGGGCGCTGGACGAGTGGACCGACCTTGAGCAACTGCTCGGCCGCTGGGCGCAGATGGACGCGTCGCAGCGCCAGGCGATCCTCCAGGCCTGTGGACGGCTGGCCCGCACCCTGCACGCCGCCGGGCAGATGCACGGCTGCTTCTACCCCAAGCACATCTTCCTGCGTGAGCGCCGCGAGGGCTGGCAGGCCCAGCTGATCGACCTGGAAAAGACCCGTCCGTTGCTGTTTGGCATGCGTGACCGGGTCAAGGACCTCGAGCCGTTGCTGCGCCGCGCCCGGGCCTGGGACGAGGCCGATGTTCGCATGCTGCTGTCGGCTTATCTGGAGCAGCCGGCGGACAGCGCCCCGGTATCCACCTGGCTGCAACGCCTGACCCAACGCCGTCGTCACAAAGAGGCCCGCTGATGCGCCTGTCCGAATTGAAGGCGGCCGGGCGCAGCCCGAGCCTGCCGCTGACCGTCACCCTCGCCGACGCCGCGGGCAGCGCCGACCTGCAGTTGCTCAGCCTGTTGCGCGTGCTGCCGGGCCAGCGTTATGTCGGCGCGGGTATCTGGCGTGGCACCAAGGTGCTGGCCAAGTTGCTGGTCGGTGGCAATGCCGCCCGGCATTTCCAGCGTGAGCGCGATGGCGCCCAGCTGATGGCCGAGCAAGGCCTGACCACTCCACGCCTGCTGGCCGATGGCCTCAAGGAAGGCGAGGGCGGCTGGCTGTTGTTCGAATACCTCGACCATGCCGAAAGCCTGGGCGACGCCTGGGCCCGGGTGGAGCAACTGCCGATGCTGGCCGACGAGCAGCACCTGGTGCTGGGCGAGGCCCTCACCGCCGTGGCGCAGATGCACGCCAAGGGCCTGTGGCAGGAAGACCTGCACCTGGACAACTTGCTGCGCCAGGATGGCCAGCTGTACCTGATCGACGGCGCCGGCATCAAGGCCGAGACGCCCGGCCAGCAACTGTCGCGCCAGCGCGTGCTGG
This sequence comes from Pseudomonas sp. P65(2024), assembly GCF_057480955.1. Lineage (NCBI taxonomy): Bacteria > Pseudomonadati > Pseudomonadota > Gammaproteobacteria > Pseudomonadales > Pseudomonadaceae > Pseudomonas > Pseudomonas sp. P65(2024). Next base: position 104,611 of record NZ_JBLIYX010000004.1, on the reverse strand, counting down.
AGAACCTCGGGGTGTTCTTCGCCCAGTTGCCCAAGCGCCTGGAGCCGTTCATCGAGGAAGCGCTGGTGCACTACGTGCTGGCCAATGCCGAGCACGCGCTGCCGCTGGAAGCGCTGCACAAGCAGGTGGACAAGGTGCGCGCCTGGCGCCTGAAGGACTACCTGGACAAGGCCGGCCGCGAATGCACACTGTTCAGCGTCGAGCGCAACCTGTCCGGGCTGCGGGCGATTTGCCGCAACGAGCTCGAAGCGATGCGCCCGGTGCTGGAGCAGGCCGATGCGCTGATCGACCAGGGCCATCTGTACAAGACCGGTGGCGCGGCCAGCGTGGCGCGTATCGAGGTAGCCGGGCGCACGTTGGTGCTCAAGCGCTACAACATCAAGAACACCGCCCACTGGTTCAAGCGCTTCTGGCGCCCGAGCCGGGCTTGGCATTCGTGGATCGAAGGCCATCGCCTGACGTTTCTCGACATCGCCACGCCTCGCCCCCTGGCGGTGCTGGAGCAGCGGGTGATGGGGCTGCGCAGCACGGCCTACCTGGTGACCGAGTACGCCGATGGGCCGGACCTGATCGAATGCTTCGCACCCTACGTGGAAAGCGGCGAGGCGCCCGACGAGCAGGTCGAGGCCTTGATACGGGTGATGCAGCAGCTGATCCGCGAGCGTATCAGCCATGGCGACTTCAAGGGCCACAACCTGTTCTGGCAGGACGGCCAATGGTCGCTGATCGACCTCGACGCCATGTGCCAGCACGCCACCCAGCTCAGCTTCGCCCCGGCCTTCGCCCGGGACCGGGCGCGGCTGCTGCGCAACTGGCCGAGTGGCAGCGCGTTGCACCAGCGCCTCGATCAGTTGCTTCCAAGGCTTGGGGAGTAAACCGGGGGCAGCTCGAGCCATTCGCTGCTGCGTCCGGTCTGGCGCACGCGGATCTGCCATCGTCGCTCGTGCCAGCGCAGGATTGCCCAGGGGTTACCGCCGAGCTCGCGTTGGCCTGCGATTATCAAGTGATAGTGGTTGTCCAGCAGGTGCAGACGCAGTGGCAGCGCGTGACTGCCCAGCCGCAGGTACAGGCCGTTGCTGCCTTGGTACAACCCAAGCGCCTCGCCATGCTTGACACCAGCGGGGATTGAGCTGAGCCGGCAATTGTCGAGCAGCGCCTGCAGGTCTGGCAGGCCGTCATGCCACACTAACGGTGAGTCGACGACCCATTCGCCGTCCTTGCGTCGTTTCACTGGCACCTTGGTGTAGGCGTCCGGTTTGCGCGGATCGATCACCCGCCAGCGATAGCCATCGTACGAGACCTGGTAGGTGCGTTCTTCGCTGTTCTTTATGAAGTAGAACGTCAGCCCTGGGTAAGGCGAAGGTTGTTCATAGATGCCCTCTTTGTGAATGCCATCGACCCGGTAACGCAATGTGCTGGTATCTACAGGCTTGGCCAGTTCCAGGGGCAGTTTAAGCACGGGTGTCGGTGGCATGCCACGGATCGCCCGACGCACCACGGAAGACCCGTTTATGCTGTTGATGCCGTCGCTGGTGTGGGTAAAGGCCTCGACCATATGCTTGAGCACGCCGATGCGGTCTGCTTCACGGCAAGACTTCTCCAGGTCCAGCACCGAGAGCACTGCTCGCCCGAACGACAAGGCGGTGAGCGCGGGGTTGGGCAATACCAGGCTGAGCAGGTCGAGCGTGATCCACAGCACATGCAGGCTCATCTCTCCCAACAGTTCAAGCTTGGTGTTGGTGGCTGAATCCACTGCGCTGAGTGCGGCGCTCACTTCGGCCCGATAGCGGGCCTGCTGGAAATCCCCGACGATCCGAGGTGTGTTCACCCGCGCCGCCAGCCCGCCCTTGAGCAACCAGCGCTCGATCGCATCGCGGTCGGCCAGTGGCACGCGGTCCTTCACATACTCGCGCAGAGCGGGCTGGTCGCGCAGTGTCCTGAGCAGATGCCGGGCGTTGCGAAATTCCCGCCAGGATCTTCGGTCCGGCGCGTCGGGGGTGTACACAACTAAACGATGCACGCCAGGGGTATCGGGTGTCACCAGCAAAACGCCGTGGACCGTGTGGCTGTTTATCAACCACTGACGGACACTGCCGCTCGGGCGTTGTCTACTGTCCGGATGGTCGATTGCCGTTTTCGTCCATGTGTAACCACGCTCAAAAGGGTCCTCCAGAAAGTGGCCGGCATAGCGCGCCTTGGCCGCTTCGGCACGCATGCGCGCCCTGCTTATGGCGACAAAGCACGCTTGGCGCCACTGCCCGGCGGGTGAATCGAGCAGGTGCGTGCGCAGATACTGGCTGTAGCGTTCGCCCACGTTCAGGGTGCGTATTATGTGCTTGATCTGGCGCGGCGTGATCTGCGGCACTTGGCTGCCGTCTTTGCGGTGCACGCGTGCTGTGAGCCAATAGTCCACGTCGATCCAGCCGATGTTGAGCCTGGCCAACTGGTCGAGGCGGTAGGTCCGTGATACCAGTTCCACCGTGTCGCCCACTTGCCGGCGACTGGCTACGGGTACGTAGCCGGTGGTGAGCCCAGGATGCAGCATCGGTCCCTGTTGCCGGGCCAGCGTCACGCTGACGTAGATCTCAAGTGGATCGGTATCGAACTGGTATTGATGACGCATTGCAGCGCGCAGTTGCCCGCAGGTCCAGGCGTTCAAGTCATGCTCGTCGAGAAATTGCTCATGGTTCAGAATCCCTGGTGCGGCCGCCTGGTCGATGGCTATCACCAGCTCCTGCAGGGTCTGCATGATATGCGTCAGGCCTTGCGTAGACGCGTTCTTCAGCCAGGCGGGTGAGTTTCTTTCCAGCAACAGCCCATAGCGGGTTTGCAGGGCTGACCGGCTGTCGGCCCAGGGCAACAGGTCACCAGCCTCGGCGACGCGTGCGCGCAGGGTTGGCCAGTCGACCGGGCTTTGTAGCGCCGCATTCTCCCAGACCAGGACCAGACGGGCGTGTTGTCCGTCGATGAGGGATTGCGCCTGGGCCTGCACCAGGTCGTCGTTGAACCATTCATAGCGTAAGCGCTCTGCGTTACGGGCCAGGTCGCGATCTCTTTTGCTGGTGATATGCCGCAACAGTGCGCGGCTCTGCTGCGGGTCGTCGAGCCGCTCGCACAGCTCGGCATGCAATTGCCCCAGGTCTTCGAACGCTTCTATGCCATGCGACAGGCTGCACAATAGAGCGTGGTTGCTGGTTTGCCGGGGATCGGGCGTGCCCCCCTCGGGACCGCCTTCGACGATCACGAATACGCCGGGCAGGTATTTGCGCCAGTGGGGGGTGGCGATATCCAGCAGTGGGCGATAGACCTGCGGTCGTTGAGCCTCAGGCAGGTGTTGGCGTTGCCAGGGCAACGGCATCTGCACACACGTTTCGAGCAATTCGGCATGGTTCGAGCCGAGTGTGTGGTCATCTAGACGCAAGGTGACCTGGGCAAGCAATTGCTGGCGAAGCAATGCGACCAACCGAGTCTGGCGACTCTCTGCACCGCTGCCCGTTTCGAGCCAGTAGCCGGAAAGGCTGGCAAAAAAACGCTGGCGGGCGTTAAGCCAGCCCAGCGAGGCATCAGGGTAGGGTGGCGAGGCGAGCAGGGTACCCAGCTGTTGGTCGAAAGATTGGAAATGTTGCAGGCTCATGCAGTCCGCTCCGAGGTGATGAAGCGGTGAAGCTTGGCGTGCGTGGCGGCGACGGACGTGTTAGCCGATTACCTCATCTGCGCAGGAGAGCACGAAACCCCAGCAGCGCCGGTACGCCCAACCCCAGCCATGAAAGGACGTCCCAGGCGCCGTCGCCAAGCAAGGCTGCGAACAGCCCTGCCGCGCTCAGTGCCGCGATCACGCTTGGCCATGCGAAAATACGCCCGGTAGTCTGCGACTGGTGGCTCACGGTTTGGTCCTCTGTGGTTTGCGCTGCTTGCTCCACCAGAGATACAGGCCGCTGACGAGCACAATGATGGTCAGTGCATCGAGCAAGGCCCAGAGTATCTGCATTGGCCGGCCGCCGTAGTCACCGAAATGCAGGGGTTGGGACAGGCCCATTGCATCCATGTACCAAGGACGATCACCCACGGCCGTCACCTCGAGGGTGCGCGCGTCGATCAGGATCGGCGTGAACAGGTGCGAGGTCAGGTTCGTGGCGCCATTCATGAACACCGCATAGTGGTGCTCGCTGGAGAAGCGCGTGCCGGGGAAGGCGATGAAGTCAGGACGCATGCCGGGCGCGGCCTGTTCGGCGATCTTCAGCAACTGCGTGGCCGGGGCGCGTTCGGTGAGCGGCGGTGCGTCGCGGTAGGGCGCGACCATCGCCGCCAGGCTGTCGTTGCGCCAGGCGGCGATCACCAGGTCGGACAGGGCGCTGATCACCCCGGTGATGCCGACCACCAGGGCCCAGGTCAGGGTGACCACGCCGATCAGGTTATGCAGGTCCAGCCAGCGCAGGCGCCGCGACTTGTCGTGGCGGACCGTGGCGAAGCGCAGGCGGCGCATGAACGGCGCGTAGAGCACGGTGCCGGAGACGATGGCGAGAATGAACAGCACCCCCATGAACGCCAACAGCAGCTTGCCGGGCAACCCGGCGAACATATCCACGTGCAGGCGCAGCATCAGCATCATGAAGCCGCCGTTGGCCGCCGGCATGGCCACGGCCTCGCCGGTGCGCGCGTCGAGCATGAAGGTGTGCGAATCGTCGGGGTGGGTGCCGGCGGTGGCGGCCATGATCGCCACCACGCCGTTGGGCTCGTCCTCTTCGTAGCCGAAGTACTGCATCACCTCGCCGGGGCGGTGCTGTTCGGCCTTGAGCACCAGCTGCTGCAGGTCCAGGTGCGGGGTGCCTGCGGGCATCTCGCGCAGCTGCGGCGCGTCGCCCAGCAAGTGCTCCAGCTCATGGTGGAAGATCAGCGGCAGGCCGGTAAGGGCGAGCAGCAGCAGGAACAGCGTGCAGACCAGGCTGCTCCAGGTGTGGATCGCTGACCAGCGGCGGATGGTTTGGCTTTTCATCACGGTTCCTTACACGATCGCAGGTCAAGCCGCTCCCACGATCCGCAGGAACAGGCTTGACCCGTGATGGCCACTCAGAACTTGTAGGTGGCGCTGGCGACGACACTGCGTTGGTCGCCGTAGTAGCAGTAGTAGCCGTCGCAGGTGGACAGGTAGTCCTTGTTCAGCAGGTTGCTGGCGTTGATCGCCACCGAGGCGCCCTTGAGGCTGTTGTCCAGGCGGCCCAGGTCGTAGTGCACGGCGGCGTCGAACACTGTGTAGGCCTTGCTCTTGCCAAGCCAGGTGTTGGCTTCGTCACCGTAGCGGTTGCCGGTGTAGCGTGCGCCCAGGCCAATGCCGAAGCCGTCAAGCACACCGGTATGCCAGGTGTAGTCGGTCCACAGGGAGGCCTGCTGGTTGGGCATTTGTTGCAGGCGGTTGCCTTTGTACGGCCCTTTCTGGACTTCGGATTTGGCCAGGGTGTAGGCGGCGATCACTTTCAGGTTGTCTGTGACGTCGGAGACGGCTTCCAGCTCCAGGCCGTGGACTTTCACTTCGCCAGTCTGGCTGGTGACCGGTGTGCCACCGATGTTGTTGGTGACCTGGACGTTCTTCTGGGTCAGGTCGTACACCGCGGCAGAGAGCAGGGTGTTGGAGCCCGGTGGCTGGTACTTGATGCCCAGCTCCCATTGCTCGCCTTCGGTCGGCTTGAACGTCTTCTGCGGGTCCGCGTCTGCGCTGCTGGCCGGCTGGAAGGATTCTGCATAGGACAGGTAGGGCACCAGGCCGGAGTCGAAGACGTAGCTGATCGCCGCGTTGCCACTGAACTTGCTATCGCGCTGGGTGTTGGTGGCATCACCCTTGTTGAAGAACTTGGTGCCGGTGTGAACCCAGTCCTGTCGCCCGCCCAGGGTCAGGCGCCAGTTGTCGAGTGCCATCTGGTCCTGGATATAGAGACCGGTCTGCACCGTCTTCTGGTTGTAATCGTAATAGGCAGAGGAGCGAGCGGGGCGGGTGATCGGCAGGCCATGGGCCGGGTTGTTGACGTCGATCGGCGGTAAGTCGAAACCATAGATCGCCAGGTAGTCGTGATTGGTGCGCTGGTGATCCAGGCCAATCAACACGGTATGGCTGACGGAACCGGTGGCGAAGTCGGCCTGGAAGTTGTTGTCGACCGCGAACTGGCCGATATTTTCCTCGGTGTTGGTGGACATGCGATTGGCAATGCCATCATCGGTGACCGGGGGAAAGTCTTTGTTGTAGCTGCTGACCGTGATTGTCTGGAACGAAAGCTCCGACTTGGTGTAACGCAGATTCTGGCGGAACTGCCAGACATCGTTGAAACGATGCTCGAAGGCATAGCCCAGCGCGTAATAGGTGCGGTCGTAGTAGTCGTAATCCGGGTCACCCAGGTTCTTGTGGCGGGAGACCTTGCCGAACGGCATGTCGATCTTGGTGCCTTGAATCGGGTAGAACTGGCTGGTGGCACCGGTATCGTCGCGGGTGAACTGGCTGAGGAAAGTCAGCGAGGTGTCTTCGTCGATGTTCCATGTCAGGCTCGGGGCGATGTTGTAGCGCTTGTTGTCGATATGGTCGATCTGCGTGCCGCTGTCGCGTACCACGCCGCTGAGGCCATAGAGGAACTGGCCCTGCTCGTCGAGCTTGCCGGTGCTGGCGAAGTTGATCTGGCGGTGGTTGTCGCTGCCGTACTGCAGTTGAATCTCGTGGCTGCTCTCGGTCTGGGGGCGGCGGCTGACCATGTCGAGCAAACCGCCGGGCGGGGTCTGGCCATACACGGATGAGGCTGGGCCCCGCAGCAGCGCAAGGCGGTCGAGGTTCCAGGTTTCAGCTTTCGGGTTGGCATACACGCCGCGGGGCAGGGGCAGGCCGTCGAGGAACTGGGTCGGTTCGAAGCCGCGCACGCGCATCCAGTCATAGCGGGTGTCGCTGCCGAAACTGGCCGAGACGATGCCCGGCATGTACTTCACCGCGTCATCCAGGCTTTGCACGCCGCGGTCGCTCATCTGCTGGCGGGTGGCGACGGAAATGGAGCGTGGGACCTCGACCAGCGCTGTGTCGGTCTTAGTGCCGGCGGCGGTGCGCTTGGCGGTGTAGCCTTCCACCGGGCCCCAGGCGCTCTCGAAGCTGCTGCTGGCGTTGATGTTGGTCTCCGGCAGCGCCAGGCTGCCTTCGTTCACTGCCACCAGGCTGTAGCTGCCGGCGCTGCTCTGCTGCAGCTGCAGGCCGGTACCGCGCAGCGCGGCCTGCAGGGCACCGACAGCGTCGTACTGGCCACTGACGGGTGCCGAATTGCGTCCGCTGACCAGTGCCGGATCCAGCGCCAGGGCGATCCCGGCCTGGCTGGCGATCTGGTTCAGGGTGCTGGCCAGCGGCGCGCTGGGCAGGTCGTAGGCACGCGGGGCGGCCTGTTCGGCGGCGAACAGGGTGGTGCTGACCAACGGGGCGGCCAGGCCGATGGCCAGGGCCATCAGGCTGGGGCGAAGCAAAGCATCAACGGCACGGGACATGCAGCGGCTCCTCGACGAAATAGTGCTGACTGCTTCCTTGCCGAGCGAGATTGGGAAAGTGACAGGGGGCTTTGAAAAAATTTCGACTGATTTGCAGAAGCCTTTGGAAGCCGGCAAGCCGGCTTCCACAAAGGGCAGTGTGGCTGAAGCTATTTGGCGCTAACGGTGACCCACCACGGCGTACGCCGCTCGATCTTCACCGGCAGCGCCGGTTGCAGCGAGGCGAGGGCCAGGTCGGTGTCGGTCAGCGGGAAGCTGCCGCTCACGCGCAGGTCGGCGACTTCGTCGCTGACACCCAGGTGGCCGCTGCGGTACTGTCCGAGCGCTGCCACCAGGTCGGCCAGGCGCACGTTGTCCACCACCAGCATGCCGCGGGTCCAGGCATCGCTGCCGACCGCCACGGAGCCGACCCGGCCCAGGCCGTCTGCGTTCATCAGCACCTGCTGGCCTTCGCGCAGCACCTGCTCGTCGCCACTGTTCTGCGGCTTGGCGGCCACCGAGGCCTGCAGTACCTCCAGGCGCGTGCCGGCCTCCTCGCGCTTGACCAGGAAGCGCGTGCCCAGCGGGCGCAGGCGGCCATCCTCGGTGCGCACCAGCAGCGGACGGCTGTCCTTGTGGCCGGTCTCCACCGAGATCTCGCCGCGGTGCAGCACGATCAGCCGCTGCTCGCCCCGGAAGTCGATATCCACCGCGCTGCGGCTGTTCAAGCTCAGCAAGGTGCCGTCCTCCAGGCGCAGGGTGCGCATCTCGCCGGTGCCGGTGCGCTGGTCGGCCAGCCAGTAGGTCGGCGACAGGGTCGGCGCTGCGGCCCAGGCAAGTAGCCCGCCGAGCAGCAGCATGCCGGCCAGGCCGCCAAGGCGCTGGCGCAACCCGGCCCTTGATTGCAGCAGGGTGTGGCGTACCGGGCCGGCGGCGGCGTTGACGCGCCGGTCGAGCATGCCCAGTTGCAGCCAGGCGCGGGCGTGCTCCTCGTTGGCGGCGTGCCAGCGCATGAATTCGTTGCGTTCGTCCGGGGTACCGCTACCTTCGTCCAGGCACAGCTTCCAGGCGATGGCCGTTTCCAGCACCTGGCTGGAGACCGGGGCGTGGTTCATGTCGGTTCTCCGTAGAGGGCGACATAGCACTGGCGCAGGCCTTGGGCGAGGTACTGGCGCACGCGGGACACCGACACCCCGAGGCGCTCGGCGATTTCGGCGTGGCCCAGGCCGTCCAGGCGGCTGTACAGGAAGGCCGCGCGGGCCTTGCTCGACAGCTTGCCCAACAGGCGGTCGATAGCCTTGAGATCCTCGAGGATCAGGTGCTGTTGCTCGGGCGACGGGTGTTCGGCCTCGGGCAGCAGGGCCAGCTCCGCAAGGTAGGCCTGCTCGAGGGCGGCGCGGCGGAAGTGGTCGAACAACAGGCCCTTGGCCACGGCGACCAGGAAGGCGCGGGGTTCGCGGGGGGCGTCCAGGCGCTCGCGACCGAGCAGGCGCACGAAGGTGTCCTGGCTCAGGTCTTCGGCGCGCTGACGGCAGGTGGTGCTGCGCTGCAACCAGGCCAACAGCCAGGTGCGATGGTCGCGATACAGCGCTCCGACCAGCTCGGCATGTGGACTGTGCGCAGGCGTCAAGAAGCGATCCCCGAGGAAGAATGCGTTAACTAACGATAATTATTCGCGATTGTGGCAGAGGCGGGGGTGATGGCGCAATTGACGCTTATCGGATTGCCGGCAGCAATCGCAAACGTTTTGCGGTTCTCTTCAGGTGATGTGCAATTCCTGTAGGAGCGTGCATGGATCAGAGGCCGTGATGGTGCGCCTTGCGCCGCCGCCACTGGCGCACCCGCTGCTCTAGCTGCAACGGGCTGTCCAGTTGCTGGCGCCGGGCCTGGCTGAACAGGATCAGCGCCAGCTCCGCGGTCACCTGGGCATCGGCGCTGGCATGGTGGCGGGCCTGGACTTCAAGGCCGAAGCGGGCGATCCAGTCGTCCAGCCCGGCTTCACGCAACACGGTGTCGGGGTTGAGCATCGGCGCCAGCTCCGCCACATCGAGGAACGGATGCTGCAGGCGCAGGCCCAGGCTGTCCTTCAGCGCCCGGGCCAGCATGCGCTGGTCGAACGGGGCGTGGAACGCCAGCACCGGGCTGTCGCCAATGAAGTCCATCAGGTCGAGCAGCGCCTCGGCCGGGTCGCAGCCGGCGGCCAGGGCGCTGGGGCCCAGGCCGTGGATCAGCACGCTGGCGTTGGTCTTTTGCGCGGGCCGGTGCAGGGTGCGCTCGAACGGGCGACCCAGGGCGATGGCGCCGTCCTCGATGGCCACCGCGCCGATCGACAGCACCTGGTCGCGATTGAGGTTCAGGCCGCTGGTCTCCAGGTCCAGCACCACCCAGCGCTGTTCACGCAACGAGCAAACGCCCAGTGGCGCCGGCCCTGGCAGCAGGGCCAGACGACGACGCAGCGGGGCGGTGAGTTCGGGGGCGGCGGGGCGCCACCAGGTGAACAGGTTCACAGCTGGTACCGCAGCGCCAGGCTGCTTTGCAGGCGCTGGGCCTGGCGCAGCGACTCGCGCAGGATGCGCCGGTCCAGGTGGTTGAGGCTGTCCGGGTCGAGCCGGTTGGAGTAGGGCTGGTTCTCTCGGGTCTGGCGCTGGTGCTGCTGCATGCGGGTCTGCTGGATGAAGTGGTAGGCCTCTTCATAGGCGGCGCCGTCAAGCGGGTCGATGATGCCCTTGGCGATCAGCTGGCGCAGGCGCTCCAGGGTGTTGCAGGCGCTGATGCCATGGGCCAGGGCCAGCAGCCTGGCGCCATCGACGAACGGGGTCAGGCCTTGCACCTTGAGGTCGAGGGTGGCGGCCTTGTCGTCCCCCTGACGGGTCAGCACGAACTCGCGCAGGCGCCCGACCGGTGGTCGTTGGCGCAGGGCATTGTCGGCCATCATGCGCTGGAAGATGCGATTGTCGGCGACCTGCTCCAGCAGGCCCTGGCGCAGCTGTTCGCAGCCTTGCTCGTCGCCCCAGACCACGCGCAGGTCGAAGTAGATGCTCGAGCCCAGCAGGTTCTCGGGGCTCGCCTCGCGCACGAAACCGGCGAAGCGCCGTGTCCACTCGCTGCGCGAGAGGCACAGCTCGGGGTTGCCGGCCATCACATTGCCCTTGCACAGGGTGAATCCACACTGGGCCAGGTTGTGGTTTATCTGCTGGGCCAGCGGCAGCAGCCGGGCACGGATGGCCTCGGCCTCGGCGGCGTCGCGGGCCTCGAAGAGAATGCCGTTGTCCTGGTCGGTGTGCAGCGTCTGCTCGCGGCGGCCTTCGCTGCCGAAGCACAGCCAGCTGAATGGCACGCCCGGGTCGCCGCGCTCGGCGATGACCAGTTCGATCACCCGGCACACGGTATGGTCATTGAGCAGGGTGATGATCTGGGTGATCTGGGTCGAGGACGCGCCGTGGGCGAGCATGCGCTCGACCAGCTGGCCGATCTCGCCGCGCAGCGACACCAGGCTGTCCAGGCGTGGCGCATGGCGGATGGTGCGCGCCAGGTGCACCAGGTCGACACGCTGCAGGGAGAACAGATCGCGTTCGGAGATCACCCCGCACAGGCGCTGGTTGTCCACTAGGCAGACGTGGGCGATGTGCCGCTCGGTCATGGCCATGGCGGCATCGAAGGCGCTGGCCTGGGGGCTTAGGTGGAACGGGCGGGCGGTCATGTAGCGTTCGATCGGCGCGGTCAGCTCGGCACTGGCGTCGGCCACCACCTGGCGCAGGTCGCGCAGGGTGAAGATGCCGATGGGATGGCGCTGGTCGTCGACGATGACGATGCTGCCGACCTGCTGCTCGTGCATCAGCCCCACGGCCTCGCGCAGCGGTGTGTCCGGCGCGCACACCACCGGGTGGCGCAGCGCCAGTTCGCCCAGCGGGGTGTTCAGCGAATACTGGGTGCCCAGGGTTTCCACGGCGCGCTGGCGCACCTGCTGGTTGACCTGGTCGAGCAGGCTGCTGACCCCGCGCAGGGCGAAGTCGCGGAACACCTCGGACATGGAGAACACGCGGATGAACGCGGCCTTGTCCAGTTGCAGGCAGAAGGTGTCCTCGCCGGCCAGGTGCTCGGTGCGGGTGGCCCGCTCGCCGAGCAACGCCGCCAGCGGGAAGCATTCGCCGCTGGCGATCTCGAAGGTGGTTTCGGTGCCCGGCTTGGTGACATGGTGGCGCTCGCCGACTACGCGGCCCTGTTTGACGATGTAGAAGTGCTCGACCGGACCGTCGGCAGGCTTGATGATGCTTTCGCCGGCCGCGTGGAAACGCAGCTGGCACTGCTCCACCAGGTAGGCCAGGTGGTTGTGTTCCATCTGGTTGAACGGCGGGAAACGCTGCAGGAATTGCAGGGTGCCCTGGATGTTTTGCAGCACTGCTGTTCTGCCCGCCTGGCTGTAGGCGTCCTTTTTGCTCATGGAACCGACCGCGATAAGTATGTCTGCATATGTAGCGCAGACCTTGTTGTTCTAGGGCTCCATGGTCGGACGACGGCTCTGCGGTGCCCATTGGACGTAAGTCTATAAGGCGCGACGGACTTTTCGCTGCTTGTCCCGGGTGTCAAATAGCCGACGAAAGGCAGTTTGCATGCGGGGGTTTTGCGGTCTGAACTTGAATAACGGGGTTTTTTTGACGAGACGACCATGGCAGAGCATGACGACATCCTGAGCGACGCCGAGCGAGAGGCGTTGGCCGTGGTGAGTGCACCCGTCGCGCCCAGGCCCGTGGTACTGGTGGTGGACGACAACCCGGTGAACAGCGAAGCGCTGAGCCTGTACCTGAAGAGCCGGGGTATCGCCTGCATGACGGCCGACGGTGCGCAGGAGGCGATGTTGAAGCTGCACTATGAGCCGCGTATCGCCCTGATGATCACCGACCTGCGCATGGAGCCCAAGGACGGCCTGGAGCTGATCCGCCAGGTTCGCGAATCGGAACGGGCGGCGCTGTCGATCATCGTGGTGTCGGGCGACACCGATGTGAAAGAGGCGGTGGACGTGATGCACCTGGGGGTGGTGGATTTCCTGCTCAAGCCCGTGGACCTGGGGAAGCTCCTGGAGCTGGTGCGACGTGAGTTGAGAATGGATCAGGGCTGAAAACGATCGCGGGGCCAGCCCGCTCCCACGCTGGACTGGCGTGGGAGCGGGCTGGTCCTGCGATGCGTTGCAGGTGGCTTACACCCCGTTACGCGCCTTGAACTCGCGACGACGACGGTGCAGCACCGGCTCGGTGTAGCCGTTCGGCTGCTTGGCGCCTTCGACCACCAGCTCCACGGCGGCCTGGAACGCGATGTTGTCATCGAAGTTCGGCGCCATCGGGCGGTACAGGGCGTCCCCCGCGTTCTGCTTGTCGACCACTGCGGCCATGCGCTTGAGGCTTTCCAGCACCTGCTCCTGGGTGACCACGCCATGGCGCAGCCAGTTGGCCAGCAGCTGGGCCGAGATACGCAGGGTGGCGCGGTCTTCCATCAAACCGACATCGTTGATGTCCGGCACCTTCGAGCAACCCACGCCCTGGTCGATCCAGCGCACCACGTAGCCGAGAATGCCCTGGGCATTGTTGTCCAGCTCGTTGCGGATCTCGTCGGCCGACCAGTGGGTGTCAGTGGCCAGCGGGATGGTCAGGATGTCGTCGACCGAAGCCGGAGTGCGCGAAGCCAGCTCGCGCTGACGCGCTTGCACATCGACCTTGTGGTAGTGCAGGGCGTGCAGGGTGGCGGCGGTCGGCGACGGTACCCAGGCGGTGTTGGCGCCGGCCAGCGGGTGGGCGATCTTCTGCTCGAGCATGGCGGCCATCAGGTCGGGCATGGCCCACATGCCCTTGCCAATCTGCGCGCGGCCCTGCAGGCCAGTGGCCAGGCCCACGTCGACGTTGTTGTTCTCGTAGGCGCCGATCCACTTCTCGTTCTTCATGGCGCCCTTGCGCACCACGGCGCCGGCTTCCATGGAGGTGTGGATCTCGTCACCGGTGCGGTCGAGGAAGCCGGTGTTGATGAACACCACACGTTCGGCGGCAGCCTTGATGCAGGACTTGAGGTTGACCGTGGTGCGGCGCTCCTCGTCCATGATGCCGACCTTGACGGTGTTGCGCGGCATGCCCAGCAGGTCTTCGACGCGGCTGAAGATCTCGGCGGCGAAGGCCACTTCTTCCGGGCCGTGCATCTTCGGCTTGACGATGTACACGCTGCCGCTGCGGGTGTTCTTGCGGCTGGTGTTGCCGTTGAGGTTGTGCAGGGCGATCAGGTTGGTGAACAGGCCATCCTGGATGCCTTCGGGGATTTCGTTGCCCTGGGCGTCGAGGATCGCCGGGTTGGTCATCAGGTGACCGACGTTGCGCACGAACAGCAGCGAGCGTCCGTGCAAGGTGACGCTGCCACCATTGGGGGCGGCGTACTCGCGGTCCGGGTTCATGGTGCGGGTGAAGGTCTTGCCACCCTTGCTGACGTTTTCGGCCAGGTCGCCTTTCATCAGGCCCAGCCAGTTGCGGTAGACGATGACTTTGTCATCGGCGTCGACTGCGGCGACCGAGTCCTCGCAGTCCATGATGGTGGTCAGCGCCGATTCCATCAGGATGTCCTTCACGCCGGCGGCGTCGGTGCTGCCGACCGGGGTGCTGGCATCGACCTGGATTTCGAAGTGCAGGCCGTTGTGTTTGAGCAACACGGCGGTCGGTGCCTTGGCGTCGCCATGGAAGCCGATCAGCTGGGCGTCGTCGCGCAGGCCGCTGTTGCTGCCGCCCTTGAGGGCCACAACAAGCTTGCCGCCTTCGATGCGGTAGCCGGTGGAGTCGACGTGGGAGCCGGCGGCCAGTGGCGCGGCTTCGTCGAGGAAGGCACGGGCGAAGGCGATGACCTTGTCGCCGCGCAGCTTGTTGTAACCCTGGCCTTTCTCGGCGCCGCCCTCGTCGCTGATGACGTCGGTGCCGTAGAGGGCATCGTACAGCGAACCCCAGCGAGCATTGGCGGCGTTCAGGGCGAAGCGGGCGTTCATCACCGGCACCACCAGTTGCGGGCCTGCCATGACGGCGATTTCTTCATCGACGTTCTGGGTGGTGGCCTGGAAGTCCTCGGCCTGTGGCAGCAGGTAGCCGATTTCCCCGAGGAACGCCTTGTACGCCACGGCATCGTGGGCCTGGCCCTTGCGGGCCTGGTGCCAGGCGTCGATCTTCGCTTGCAGCTCGTCGCGCTTGGCGAGCAGGGCTTTGTTCTTGGGAGCGAGGTCGTTGATGATCTTCTCGGCACCGGCCCAGAACTGCTCGGCGTTGATGCCGGTCCCCGGAATGGCTTCGTTGTTGACGAAGTCGAACAGGACCTTGGCGACCTGAAGGCCACCGACTTGAACGTATCCAGTCATTGCTTGCCTCACCTCTGCTCAGCTATTTCGCTTTCGCTCTTCTGTATTAAGCCTGTAGCGCTTCTCTAAACACGGCACCAGTGCGTGCCCACGTGCTCCGGGGGCGGCTGGGTGCGGCTCGCCAGACGGGCCGGCGGGCGGTTGGCGTATTTTCACAGGCGCCTTGGCAGACATCGAAACGACGTTTTGTAGTCCGCGTCGACGCATACTACATGAAGCAGCAGGCAGGTGAACATCAGACTAAAAGCGTCGCTCTGCGACCGGTTGGTCGCATGGGGTCACGCTGGGAGACGACATGTTCGCAAAAAACAGGTGGATTGTTCCAGATAAATCTTGAAACAGTACACGATTGATTGCCATGACTGTCCTGCGGCAGGTTGCCGCGCCTTGCCTATACTGATTCGATCCCCGTATTCCGGTCGCCTGGGGCGGCCTTCGCAGACGAATGAAGGAGTGGCCCGTGGACCATCTCGTACTCACCGTGATCGCCCCGGACAAGGCCGGGCAGGTCGAGCGTATCGCCCAGTGCATCGCCGATCATAATGGCAACTGGCTGGAAAGCCGCATGTCGCGCATGGCTGGGCAGTTCGCCGGGATCCTGCGGGTGGCGGTGCCGGCGGAGAACTATGCCGAACTGGTCGAGTCGCTGCAGAAACTGGGTGACCACGGCATCCGTGTACTCATTGCCGAAAGCGGGATCGAGCCGTCCTGCACCTGGAAACCGATCGCCATGGAGCTGGTGGGCAACGACCGGCCGGGTATCGTCCGTGATATCACCCGCTTGCTGGCCGAGCAAGGGGTGAACGTCGAGCGCCTGAGTACCGAGGTCCGGCCGGCGCCGATGAGCAGCGAGCCGCTGTTTCATGCCGATGCATTGCTGGCGTTGCCGTTGACCTTGTCGCTGGAGGATCTGCAGGCGCGGCTGGAGAGCCTGGCGGATGATCTGATGGTGGAGTTGCGGTTGCGGCCGGAGGAGTGATTCGAGATCGCCGGGGCGCGAAGCGGCCCTGAGGTGGTTATCCCGATTTTGCGGGGAAGCCCCTGTGGATAAGCTGGGGGCGCTACGCTGGAGGCCAGTTACAGCAAGGCCTGGCGAGATTTGAGCAAAAAACGTCCACTATTCAGTGGCTTGTGCACAAACGGCGGGGACGAGGGTGTGGATAACCTTTGGAGCGCTTGCTGCAGGCCACGTTATCCGTGGCTTGCAGCAATATGATCATTTTTTGATCAGGCGCGCTTGCGCAAACTCAGCCAGGCATCGACGCTGTAGACAGCCAGCCCCGCCCAGATAAAGGCGAACGCCATCAATGTGCTCGACGACAGGTGTTCGTCGAACAGCAGTACCGCCTGCAGCAGCACCAGGGTCGGTGCCAGGTACTGCAGGAAGCCCAGTGTTGTGTAGGGTAGGTGGCGTGCGGCGGCGTTGAAACATACCAGCGGCACCAGTGTCACCGGGCCGGCGGCGATCAGCCACAGCGCTTCGCTGCTGCCGAAGAACTCAGGGCTGGCGCTGCTGGCCGTCGGGTGCAGCAGCAACCAGCCGATGGCAATGGGCACCAGCATCCAGGTTTCGACCACCAGCCCTGGCAGCGCCGCCACTGGTGCCTGCTTGCGGATCAAGCCATAGAAGCCAAACGACAGCGCCAGGGCCAGCGACACCCAGGGCAGGCTGCCCACCTGCCACACCTGTTGGGCGACGCCCAAGGCTGCCAAGGCGACCGCCAGCCATTGCAGGCGGCGCAGGCGCTCGCCGAGCAGCAGCATGCCCAGCAGCACGTTGATCAGCGGGTTGATGTAGTAGCCCAGGCTGGCCTCGAGCATGCGCCCGTTGTTCACCGCCCACACGTAGGTCAGCCAGTTGCCGGCGATCAGCGTGCCGCTGAGGGCGAGGATCGCCAGGCGCCGCGGGTTGTCGCGCAGTTCGCGCCACCAGCCGGGGTGCTTCCACACCAGCAGCAGGAGCGAGCCGAACAGGGCCGACCAGAGCACGCGGTGGACGATGATTTCCACCGCCGGAACGCTCTGGATCGCTTTGAAGTACAGGGGGAACAGGCCCCAGATGATGTAGGCGCCAAGGCCCAGGAGGTACCCGCGGCGCGGGTTGGCGGCGTGCATGCAGAATCCTTGCTTAGGTAGCTAAATAAAGCGACGCCTATTGTAGACAGAGCGCGGCGTTGACCTAGAACAATTTCAACGGTTGTTCATCGAGCGCGGCGATCTGTTCGCGCAGGGCGAGGATCTGGTCGCCCCAGTAGCGCGGCTGGCCGAACCAGGGGAAGCTCGGCGGGAACGCCGGATCGTCCCAGCGCCGCGCCAGCCAGGCGCTGTAGTGCAACTGGCGCAGGGCGCGCAGAGGCTCGATCAGGGCCAGCTCACGCGGGTCGAAGTCGTGGAATTCGTTGTAGCCGTCGATCAGTTCGGCCAGCTGGCCGAGCCGCTCTTCGCGGCTGCCGGCGAGCATCATCCACAGGTCCTGGACGGCCGGGCCCATGCGGCAGTCGTCGAGGTCGACCACGTGGTAGACGTCGTCACGGTGCATCAGGTTGCCGGGGTGCAGGTCGCCGTGCAGGCGGATTGTCTGGTACGAGGTGCGGGCGTAGATGTCCTCGACCCGCTTGAGCAGGTCGCGGGCCACCGATTCATAAGCCGGCAGCAGCTCGCGGGGCACGAACTCGCCGTCGAGCAGGGTCTTGAGCGAGGCGTGGCCAAAGTTGTCCACAGCCAGCGCTTCGCGGTGCTCGAAGGGTTTGCTCGCGCCTACCGCGTGCAGGCGCCCGAGCAACTGCCCGAGGCGATAGAGCTGGTCGAGGTTGCCCGGCTCCGGGGCATGGCCGCCACGGCGTGGGAATAGGGTAAAGCGGAATCCCTGGTGTTCGAACAGGGAGCGCCCATCGTGCAGCAACGGCGCCACCACCGGCACTTCGCACTCGGCCAGCTCACGGGTGAAGGCGTGTTCCTCGAGGATCGCCGCGTCGCTCCAGCGCCCAGGGCGATAGAACTTGGCGATCAGCGGCTGCGCGTCCTCGATGCCCACCTGGTAGACGCGATTCTCGTAGCTGTTGAGCGCCAGCACCCGTGCGTCGCTGAGAAAGCCGAGGCTTTCCACGGCGTCCAGTACGAGGTCGGGGGTGAGGGTGTCGAAGGGATGGGACATGAAAGGCTCCGGTCGCGGGGACTGCGGCCTGCATGTTACCCCAAACCCCGGGCCAAGCCGGCCTGGGCTTCGCGGCCAGGTTAGACCGGCACTCCCAGCAACACGAACGACGGATGAAACTGTACCCGCAGGGCGCTTCCTGGCTGGACCTGCCGTTGCGCCAGCCAGGCTGCCTCGGCGATGGCGCACAAGGTCTGGCCATTGCCCAGCGCCAGGCGCACTTCACCCGGCCCATCCTCTTCGATGAGTACCTCCTCGACCTTGGCCTTCAGGCAGTTGCTCCCTGGCTCCGGCGTCTCAGCCGCGTCCAGCAACCGTACCCAGCCGGCCTTGAGCAGCGCCACCACCGTCCCCCCCAACGCCAGCTCCAGCCGCTCGGTGCTGCCCCGGGTGATCAAGGCCTCGATCTCCAGCCCGCCGCCCAGGTCCAGGCTGATGCGATCATGCCGGCCTTCGCGGCGCAGCCCGCTGATCCGCCCCTGCAGCTGGTTGCGCGCACTGGTACGAAGCATCAGGCGGCCGAGCAGGTCGAGGTCGCTGCTGTCCTCGGCGGACTCGAGAATCTCCGCCTGCAGGGCCTGCAGGCGCTGGTACAGGCACAGCACCCGCTCGCCTTCTGCGGACAGCCGTGCGCCACCGCCGCCGCGGCCGCCGGTGCTGCGCTCCACCAGGGGCTGCGCCGCCAGGTTGTTGAGTTCGTCGATGGCGTCCCAGGCGGCCTTGTAGCTGATGCCCGCAGCCTTGGCGGCGCGGGTGATCGAGCCTTGTTCGGCGACATGCTGCAACAGGGCGATGCGCTGTGGGCGGCGGACGATGTGCTGGGTGAGCAGGGCAGGCAGGGACATGGGCGGGCATCGGGTGTGGTGTAGGTCCCGCGACGTTGCCGCCGTCACCGGGGCAAGTCAAGCCTGGCCCGGCCTGGGCGTGCGCGCCAGGCAGTAGATGTCGACCCGCCGGGCGCCGGCCTGGCGCAGCAGGCGGGCGATGGCCTGTGCGGTCGCCCCGGTGGTCAGTACGTCATCGACCAGTGCCAGGTGCAGGCCGTCGAGCTCGCAGCCGGGAGCAAGGGCAAAGGCCTGGCGCAGGTTGCGGTGCCGGGCCCGGGCGCCAAGGGCCTGCTGCGCCGGGGTATCGCGCACACGCTGGAGCAGGCGCTCGTCACAGGGCAGGCGCAGTTGCCCGGCGAGCCAGCGGGCGAGCATCGCCGCCTGGTTGAAGCCGCGCTGGCGCAGTCGACGCTTGGCCAGCGGCACGGGCAACAGACGGTCCGGCCGTGGCAGGCCTTCGTTGTAGCGGTGCGTCAGGCTGTGGCCGAGCAATTGTGCCAACAGCCGCCCCAGCGGCCACTGGCTGCTGTGCTTGAAACGGCTGACCAGGGTGTCGATGGGAAAACCGTAATGCCAGGGCGCGATTACCCGGCTGAATGCCGGTGGGCGACGGCGGCAACCACCGCAGAGAAGGCCATCCATGGCCAGGGGCAGCGCGCAACGGCGGCACTGCTCATCCAGCCAGGGCAGTGCCTGCTCGCAGGCAATGCACAAAGGATAGAGCTGCTCGCTAGGCTCGTCGCAGAGCAAACAGAATTGATCGGTATTTGTACAGATGTAAACCAGCATGTTCTTGATTGGTTGACAGTTCATGGAGCCTTCCGTGACTATGCGAGCTATCCGTGATGCGCTGGAGGGTTTTCCTGTCCCGGCGTCAGTCAGACCATAGATAAGGAAACGCCAATGAGCGCCAGCGCAATTGCAACCACACGTCACGACTGGTCCCTGGCCGAGGTCAAGGCCCTGTTCCTGCAGCCGTTCAACGACCTGCTGTTCCAGGCCCAGACCGTCCACCGCGCGCACTTCGACCCCAATCGCGTGCAGGTTTCCACGCTGCTGTCGATCAAGACCGGCGCCTGCCCGGAAGATTGCAAATATTGTCCGCAGTCCGGTCACTACAACACCGGGCTGGAAAAACAGAAGCTGATGGAAGTGCAGAAAGTGCTGGAGGAGGCCGCCCGGGCCAAGGCCATCGGCTCGACCCGCTTCTGCATGGGCGCGGCGTGGAAGCACCCGTCGGCCAAGGACATGCCCTACGTGCTGGAGATGGTCAAAGGGGTCAAGGCCATGGGCCTGGAAACGTGCATGACCCTCGGCAAGCTCGACCAGGAGCAGACCCAGGCCCTGGCCCAGGCGGGCCTTGACTACTACAACCACAATCTCGATACCTCGCCGGAGTTCTACGCCAGCATCATCACCACCCGCACCTACAGCGAGCGCCTGCAGACTCTGGCCTACGTGCGCGATGCCGGCATGAAGATCTGCTCCGGCGGCATCCTCGGCATGGGCGAGTCGCTGGACGACCGCGCAGGCCTCTTGATCCAGCTGGCCAACCTGCCCGAGCACCCGGAGTCGGTGCCAATCAACATGCTGGTCAAGGTCGCCGGCACGCCGCTGGCCGATGAAGAGGACGTCGATCCGTTCGATTTCATCCGCATGCTGGCTGTGGCCCGGATCCTCATGCCCAAGTCCCATGTGCGCCTGTCGGCCGGTCGCGAGCAGATGAACGAGCAGATGCAGGCCCTGGCGTTCATGGCCGGCGCCAACTCGATCTTCTACGGCGAGAAACTGCTGACCACCGGCAACCCGCAGGCCGACAAGGACATGCAGCTGTTCGCCCGCCTCGGTATCCAGCCGGAAGCTCGTGAAGAACACGCCGACGAAGTGCACCAGGCCGCCATCGAGCAGGCGCTGGTCGAGCAGCGCAGCAGCGAGTTGTTCTACGACGCAGCCTCGGCCTGAGCATGGCCTTCGATCTTGCCGCGCGGCTGGCCGAACGGCGTGCCGCCGACCTGTACCGCCAGCGACCACTGCTTGAAAGCCCGCAGGGGCCGCAGGTGGTGGTCGACGGCCAGCCGCTGCTGGCCTTCTGCAGTAACGACTACCTGGGCCTGGCCAATCACCCCGAGGTGATCAAGGCCTGGCGCGACGGCGCCGATCGCTGGGGTGTCGGCGGCGGTGCCTCGCACCTGGTGATCGGCCACAGCACCCCGCACCACGAGGTGGAGGAGGCGCTGGCCGAACTGACGGGCCGGCCGCGTGCGCTGCTGTTCTCCACCGGCTACATGGCCAACCTCGGCGCGATCACCGCGCTGGTCGGGCAGGGCGACACGGTGCTGCAGGACCGCCTCAACCACGCCTCCCTGCTCGACGGCGGGCTGCTCAGCGGCGCCCGCTTCAGCCGCTATCTACACAACGACCCGGCCAGCCTGGCCAGCCGCCTGGACAAAGCGACCGGCAATACCCTGGTGGTCACCGACGGTGTATTCAGCATGGACGGCGATTGCGCCGACCTGCAGGCCCTGGCCAAGGTGGCCCGCGAGCGTGGTGCCTGGTTGATGGTCGACGATGCCCATGGCCTGGGGACCCTTGGCGCCAAGGGTGGTGGCCTGGTCGAGCATTGCGGCCTCGGCGTCGAGGACGTGCCGGTGTTGATCGGCACGCTGGGTAAGGCCTGTGGTACTTCCGGTGCTTTTGTCGCCGGCAGCGAGGAGCTGATCGAGGCGCTGGTGCAGTTCGCCCGGCCCTACATCTACACCACCAGCCAGCCACCGGCGCTGGCTTGCGCCACGCTCAAGGCCCTGGACTTGCTACGCCGCGAACACTGGCGGCGCGAGCACCTGGCGGCGCTGATCCGGCAGTTCCGCACGGGTGCCGAGCAGATCGGCCTGACCCTGATGGACAGCCACACCGCAATCCAGCCGATCCTGATCGGCGATGCGGGGAGGGCGCTGGCATTGTCCCGCCTGCTGCGCGAGCGCGGGTTGCTGGTCACGGCGATTCGCCCGCCCACCGTGCCCGCCGGCAGTGCCCGCCTGCGGGTGACCCTGAGCGCCGCCCACAGTGAGGCGCAGGTGCAGCTATTGTTGAATGCATTGGCCGAGTGTTATCCACAACTGGAGTCCGCCGATGCGTAACCGACTGATCCTCCTGCCCGGCTGGGGCCTGGGCACCGCTTCACTGGAGCCGCTGGCCGCCAGCCTGCGCGCCCAGGATCCACGCCTGCAGGTCGAGTTGATGGCGCTGCCGGAACTGGCTCACAGCGATGTCCAGGCCTGGGTCGACCATCTGGACCGCAGGCTGCCGACCGACGTCTGGTTGGGCGGCTGGTCGCTAGGTGGCATGCTCGCCAGCGCCCTGGCGCACAAACGGGGCGACCACTGCTGCGGCTTGCTCACCCTGGCCAGCAACCCCAGCTTCGTGGCCCGGCCGGACTGGCCGCACGGCATGCCCGCCGACACTTTCGGCACCTTCCTCGACGGCTGCCGCAGCCATACCCATGTCACCCTCAAGCGCTTCCGCACCCTGTGCAGCGAGGGCGCGCAGCAACCGCGCACCCTGCTGCGGCAGCTGGGCGTGGGCGTGCCCGACACCGATCCGCTGTACCTGGCAACCGGCCTGGAAGTGCTGGCCAGCCTCGATACCCGCACCGCCCTGGAGCAATACGGCGGCCCGCAGCTGCACCTGTTCGCTGGCAGTGACGCGCTGGTGCCGGTGGAAGCGGCCAAGGCCCTGAGCGACCTGCTGCCCGACGTGGAAGTCGGCCTGGTCGAAGACAGTTCCCACGCTTTCCTGCTGGAGTATCCCCAGGAGCTGGCGGCGGGCATCAAGAGTTTCCTGCATGAGAGTGGTGATGACTGACCTTTCCCAGCCCCCCCTGCCCGGCACCCTGCCGGACAAGCGTCAGGTGGCGGCTTCGTTTTCCCGCGCCGCGGCCAGCTACGACAGCGTCGCGGCCTTGCAGCGCGCGGTGGGCATGGCACTGCTGGAAAAGCTGCCCAGCAACCTTGCGCCTGCGCGCTGGCTGGACATGGGCAGCGGCACCGGCCACTTCAGCCGGGTGCTGGCCGAGCGCTTCGCGCAATCGAGTGGCGTGGCGGTGGATATCGCCGAAGGCATGCTGCGCCATGCCCGCGAGCAGGGCGGCGCCCGGCATCATGTGGCGGGGGACGCCGAGCACCTGCCGTTGCGCGATGGTTGCGTTGACCTTTTGTTCAGCAGCCTGGCGGTGCAGTGGTGCGGTCAGTTCGCCAGCGTGCTGGGCGAGGCGCGGCGGGTGCTGCGCCCCGGCGGCGTGCTGGCCTTCAGCAGCCTGTGCGTGGGCACGCTGGATGAATTGCGCGCCAGCTGGCAGGCCGTGGATGGCATGGTGCACGTCAATCGCTTCCGGCGTTTCGAGGATTACCAGCGCCTGTGCGGTGACAGCGGACTGGAGCTGATCGACCTGGAGCGGCGTCCCCACGTGCTGCATTATCCCGATGTGCGCAGCCTGACCCATGAGCTCAAGGCGCTGGGTGCGCACAACCTCAACCCAGGGCGTCCGTCGGGGCTCACCGGTCGGGCGCGGATGCAGGGCCTGTTGCAGGCCTACGAACAGTACCGCCAGGTGCAAGGCCTGCCGGCCACCTACCAAGTGATCTACGGCGTCTTGCGCAAGCCGTCGGACGGAGAGCAGTGACATGAGCCAGGCCTATTTCATTGCCGGCACCGACACCGATGTCGGCAAGACCACCATCGCCGCAGGTTTGCTGCATGCGGCGCGGCAACTGGGATTGAGCACCCTGGCGGCCAAGCCGGTGGCGTCCGGGTGCGTGGTGACGGCCAAGGGGCTGCGTAACAGCGACGCCCTGGCGCTGATCGACGAAAGTTCGGTCAAACTGCCCTATGAAGCGGTCAATCCCTTCGCCTTCGAACCGGCCATCGCTCCACATGTGGCAGCCCGCGAGGCCGGAGTGGCGCTGAGCGTGCCGGCGTTGCGCGATGCCATGCAGCAGGTACTGGCGCAGCACGCCGATTTCACCTTGATCGAAGGCGCCGGTGGCTGGCGCGTGCCGCTGTCCGACCATGCCAACCTGTCGGACCTGGCCATCGCCCTGAAGCTGCCGGTGATCCTGGTGGTGGGGGTGCGACTTGGGTGCATCAATCACGCCTTGCTCAGTGCCGAGGCCATTGCCCGGGACGGCCTGCAACTGGCGGGATGGGTGGCGAACATCGTCGATCCGCGAACATCGCGCCTGGAAGAAAACCTATCCAGCCTGGCCGAGCGCCTGCCCGCGCCCTGCCTGGGGCGGGTGCCCTGGTTGAAGCAGGCTGGTGCGGACGCGGTGGCTGCGCATTTGCAGCTGGACCTGCTGGATTAGGCCTTTGCCTATTAGCTGGCACTAGGCTATTAGGGATTTAAACGGGCCTTTTTCCCGCTGTGCTGCTTTAATAAGGCCTGTTCCTCATCCAGCGTCATGGAGTCCTGACATGGAAATCAATGCGAGCTCCGCCTTCTACGCGGGCCTGGGTGCCATCCAGAACGGCCAGAACCGTGTCGACCAGGCTGCCCAGCAGATCGCCAGCGGCGCTGTCGAGCGTGGCGCCAGCGGGCAGTCCACCGAATACCAGGCCGAGCGCCTGCGCGGTGTCGACCGCAGCCAGCAGCTGGATCTGGCCACCAGCACCGTGCAACTGGCCTTGGGCAAGCACGAAGTCGAACTCGGTGCCAAAGTCGCCAAGGCTTCCGATGAAATGCTCGGTCGGTTCATCGACACCTACGTCTGACCCGCTGAATTACTTTTGCTTACATCGCGGGGCAAGCCCGCTTCCATCCGTGGGAGCGGGCTTGCCCCGCGATGCGTTTGAGGGCGGTTGGCGTAAATGGCATATTCGGCGGCACAAATGCCGTCGCTAGCCCACCTTGACAGCGAGGCCACCTAAACGTAAGTTTCAAACAACTGTTTGACCGAAAGCCGCCAAGAGCTGGTCGGTATCCGCGGTCTCCCCACCGAACTCATCACAGAGGTTCATCGCAATGCCTGATTACAAAGCCCCCTTGCGTGATATCCGCTTCGTCCGCGACGAGCTGCTCGGCTATGAGGCGCACTATCAGAGCCTGCCGGGCTGCCAGGACGCCACGCCTGACATGGTCGACGCGATCCTGGAGGAAGGCGCGAAGTTCTGTGAAGAGGTGCTGGCCCCGCTGAACCGCGTCGGCGACCTCGAGGGCTGCACCTGGAGCGAGTCGGGCGTGAAGACCCCGACCGGCTTCAAGGAAGCCTACCAGCAGTTCGTCGAGGGCGGCTGGCCGAGCCTGGCCCACGATGTCGAGCACGGCGGCCAGGGCCTGCCCGAGTCGCTGGGCTTGGCCCTGAGCGAAATGGTCGGTGAGTCGAACTGGTCGTGGGGCATGTACCCGGGCCTGTCCCATGGCGCGATGAACACCATCTCCGCCCACGGCACCCCCGAGCAGCAGCATACCTACCTGACCAAGCTGGTGTCCGGCGAGTGGACCGGCACCATGTGCTTGACCGAGCCGCACTGCGGCACCGACCTGGGGATGCTGCGCACCAAGGCCGAACCTCAGGCCGACGGCAGTTACAAGGTTTCCGGCACCAAGATCTTCATCTCGGCCGGTGAGCACGACATGGCCGACAACATCGTCCACATCGTCCTGGCCCGCCTGCCCGACGCCCCGGCTGGCACCAAGGGCATCTCGCTGTTCATCGTGCCGAAGTTCCTGCCCAACGCCGAAGGCGGTGCGGGCGAGCGCAACGGCGTGAGCTGCGGCTCCCTCGAGCACAAGATGGGCATCCACGGCAACGCCACCTGCGTGATGAACTTCGACGGCGCCACTGGCTACCTGATCGGCCCGGCCAACAAAGGCCTGAACTGCATGTTCACCTTCATGAACACCGCTCGCCTGGGTACCGCGCTGCAAGGCCTGGCCCACGCCGAGGTGGCGTTCCAGGGCGGCCTGAAGTACGCCCGTGACCGCCTGCAGATGCGCTCGCTGACCGGCCCGAAAGCGCCGGACAAGGCCGCTGACCCGATCATCGTCCACCCGGATGTGCGTCGCATGCTGCTGACCATGAAGGCCTTTGCCGAAGGCAACCGCGCGATGGTGTACTTCACCGCCAAGCAGGTGGACATCGTCAAGTACAGCCAGGACGAGGAGGAGCGCAAGAAGGCCGACGCCCTGCTGGCCTTCCTGACCCCGATTGCCAAGGCATTCATGACCGAAGTCGGCTTCGAGGCCGCCAACCACGGCGTACAGATCTACGGCGGTCACGGCTTCATCGCCGAGTGGGGCATGGAGCAGAACGTGCGCGATAGCCGTATCTCCATGCTGTACGAAGGCACCACCGGCATCCAGGCCCTCGACCTGCTCGGCCGTAAAGTGCTGATGACCCAGGGCGAGGCACTCAAGGGCTTCACCAAGATCGTCCACAAGTTCTGCCAGGGTCAGGAAGGCAATGCAGCCACCAAGGAGTTCGTCGAGCCGCTGGCTGCGATCAACAAGGAGTGGGGCGAGCTGACCATGAAGATCGGCATGGCCGCGATGAAGGACCGCGAGGAAGTGGGTGCCGCTTCGGTGGACTACCTGATGTACTCGGGCTACGCGTGCCTGGCCTACTTCTGGGCCGACATCGCCCGCCTGGCTGCCGAGAAACTGGCGGCCGGTACCAGCGAAGAGGCGTTCTACACCGCCAAGCTGCAGACTGCGCGCTTCTACTTCCAGCGCATCCTGCCGCGTACCCGCAGCCACGTCGCGGCGATTCTCTCCGGCGCCGACAACCTGATGGCGATGAAGGAAGAAGACTTCGGTCTGTCCATCTAAGCCAGTTGGTTGTACGAAAAACCGCCTGCCCTCACCGGCAGGCGGTTTTTTTTCGCCTGGATTTCAGCTGCGACTTACGCGGTCGTCTGTGGGAGCGGCCTTGCGTCGCGAAAGGGCTGCAGAGCAGCCCCAGGATTCCAGCGTTGATGCAAAGATCGCCGGGGCTGCTTTGCAGCCCTTTCGCGACGCAAGGCCGCTCCCACAGGGAACGCGTAAACAGGAAAAATCCTACCGGGTGTCGCATCCCGTAACGAGAAAGTCTCAAGCTTGGCCCCTGATCTGCCGTTAAAGCGGGCATCTGTATTCATCTATTCATGTGCACTGCCGATGAAGTAGGGGCACAATGCCATTATTGATCTGCCGGGTCGGAGATTACCCTTGTTTCGTCTATCCGCTGTACGCGCGAGCCACTTCCTGCCTTCGCTGATTCTGTTGCTGGCAGGGCTTGCGGCAGCCTATGTGAGGGACCTCAGCGTCTTCTTCACATCGCTGTTCAACGTTCTACCCACCTTGGTGCTGTTGCTGGGTGGCGCCTACTGCGCCGTGTACCGCCGCCAGCGCGAGCTGTTCCTGATGGTCACGGTGTATATCGCCTATTTCCTGCTCGATACCCAGACCGATTTCTACCGCGACAACGGCCGGGTCCGCGAGGATGCGGCGGTGATCTTCCACCTGGTGTGCCTGCTGCTGCCGGCGCTGTTCGGCCTGTACGGGGCGTGGCAGGAACGCACCCACCTGGCCCAGGACCTGCTGGCGCGCTTCGCCGTGCTGTTCGCCGTGAGCAGCGTGGCGGTGGCGCTGGAGCAGAGTTTTCCCGAGGCGCTGCTGGGCTGGCTGGCCGAGATCCGCTGGCCCGCGCTGCATGGCCAGTGGATGAGCCTGATCCAGCTGGCCTACCCCTTGTTCCTGGCGGTGTTCATCCTGCTGGTGGTGCAGTACCTGCGCGAGCCAAGGCCGTTGCATGCCGCGCAGATCATCGGCCTGATCGGCATCTTCTGGATGCTGCCCAAGACCTTCATCCTGCCGTTCACCCTGAACATCATGTGCAGCCAGGTGATGCTGATGATCGCCGCTGCGGTGTCCCACGAGGCCTACCAGATGGCCTTCCGCGACGAGCTGACCGGCCTGCCCGGGCGGCGGGCCCTCAACGAGCGCATGCAGCGCCTGGGGCGCAACTATGTGATCGCCATGACCGATGTCGACCATTTCAAGAAATTCAACGACACCCACGGCCACGACGTCGGTGACCAGGTATTGCGCCTGGTCGCCAGCCGCCTGTCCAAGGTGACCGGCGGCGGGCGCGCCTACCGTTACGGCGGCGAGGAGTTCGCCCTGGTGTTCGCCGGCAAGACCGCCGAAGAGTGCCTGCCGCACCTGGAGGCGGTGCGCGAGATGATCGCCAACTACGCCATCCAGCTGCGCGACCAGAACAGCCGGCCGCAGGATGATTCCACCGGGCGCCAGCGCCGTGGCGCAGGGGCCAACACCACGGTGTCGGTGACCATCAGCATCGGCGTCGCCGAGCGCCAGGTCGAGCACCGCAATCCCGACGAAGTGCTCAAGTCTGCCGACCAGGCGTTGTACAGCGCCAAGGGCGCGGGGCGTAACTGCGTCATGACCTTCGGCCAGCAATCGAGGCGCGGCGCCGTGCGCATGGCGTGAGTTGTTGTGTGACTATGTAAGACTATTCGGTCGCATGATGACCCTATGTCTCGTAAAAGTTGTTCGGTTACACTGCGGTCATCCCAGTGCCGCGGCCCCGACGGGCCGCCCCGCCCCCGATAGCGAGAGGTTGTCATGGCTGAATATAAAGCGCCCCTGCGCGATATGCGCTTCGTCCTCAATGAAGTCTTCGACGTGGCCACGCTCTGGTCGCAACTGCCCGGCCTGGCCGAGGCGGTCGATGCGGACACGGCCATGGCCGTGCTGGAGGAGGCCGGCAAGGTCACCGGCAAGACCATCGCGCCGCTGAGCCGCGCCGCCGACGAAGAGGGTTGCCACTGGGACAACGGTTCGGTGCGTACCCCGGCGGGCTTCATCGAGGCCTACCAGACTTATGCCGAAGGGGGTTGGGTCGGCGTTGGCGGTGATCCGCTCTTCGGTGGCATGGGCATGCCCAAGGTCGTCTCGGCGCAGGTCGAGGAGATGGTCAACGCCTCGAGCCTGGCCTTCGGCCTGTACCCGATGCTGACCGCCGGCGCCTGCCTGTCGATCAACGCCCACGCCAGTGAAGCGCTCAAGGAACAGTACCTGCCGAACATGTACGCCGGCGTCTGGGCCGGTTCCATGTGCCTCACCGAGCCCCACGCCGGTACCGACCTGGGCATCATCCGCACCAAGGCCGAGCCTCAGGCCGACGGCAGCTACAAGATCAGCGGCACGAAGATCTTCATCACCGGCGGCGAGCACGACCTCACCGAGAACATCATCCACCTGGTGCTGGCCAAGCTGCCGGACGCCCCGGCAGGTCCGAAGGGCATCTCGCTGTTCCTGGTGCCCAAGTTCCTGGTCAATGAGGATGGCAGCCTCGGCGCGCGCAACCCGGCCACTTGCGGCTCGATCGAGCACAAGATGGGCATCCAGGGCTCGGCCACCTGCGTGATGAACTTCGACGAGGCGGTCGGCTACATCGTCGGTGAGCCGAACAAGGGCCTGGCGGCCATGTTCACCATGATGAACTACGAGCGCCTGGGTGTCGGTATCCAGGGCCTGGCTTCGGCCGAGCGCTCCTACCAGAACGCCGTGGAGTACGCCCGCGACCGTCTGCAGAGCCGTGCTCCGACCGGGCCACAGGCCAAGGACAAGGTGGCCGACCCGATCATCGTCCACCCGGACGTGCGCCGCATGCTGCTGACCATGAAGGCGCTGACCGAAGGCGGTCGCGCGTTCTCCACCTATGTGGCGATGCAGCTCGACAGCGCCAAGTACAGTGAAGACGCCGCGGTCCGCAAGCGCAGCGAGGAGCTGGTGGCGCTGCTGACCCCGGTGGCCAAGGCCTTCCTCACCGACCTGGGCCTGGAGTGCACCGTGCATGGCCAGCAGGTCTTCGGCGGCCATGGCTACATCCGCGAATGGGGCCAGGAGCAACTGGTGCGCGATGTGCGCATCACCCAGATCTACGAAGGCACCAACGGTATCCAGGCGCTGGACCTGGTCGGCCGCAAGGTGGTGGCCAGCGGCGGCGCCTACTACACGCTGTTCGCCGACGAGATCCGCCAGTTCATCGCCACCGCCGGCGGCGAGCTGGGTGAATTCACCAAGCCGCTGGCGGCATCCCTTGACCAGCTCGACGAGCTGACCGCCTGGGTGCTGGACCAGGCCAAGGGCAACCCCAACGAAATCGGCGCGGCCTCGGTCGAGTACCTGCACGCGTTCGGCTACGTCGCCTACGCCTACATGTGGGCATTGATGGCGCGGGCGGCCAAGGCCGGTGACGGGGATGCCGACTTCTACGGTGCCAAGTTGGGCACGGCGCGGTTCTACTTCGCACGCCTGCTGCCACGGGTTCACTCGCTGGTGGCATCGGTGAAGGCGGGGAGCGAGTCGCTCTATCTGCTGGACGCCGCGCAGTTCTAACCATTGCGGGGCTGCATAGCAGTCCGTTGCGGCTCAAGGCCGCTCTTGCAGGGGGATGCAATCCTTCTGCAGGGGCGGCCTTTTGCTTTGTCAGGGTGGTGTGTTTGTGCAAGGACTGCTTTTGTAAGCTTTGGCTTACACGACGTGGTGACGTTTCGCCTCTTTCCTAAGATTGGATCCACGGTTACTCTTTCTTACATGGACGTAGCGCAGGACGCGCAATGGACAGAGCAGGACGCCTTACACGGAAGTAGCGCAGGAAGCGCGAAAAGATAGAACAGGGACACGAAGGATTTCCTGCCAGGACGGCGGGTTGATAGGGATGTCGAAGGGAAACAGTCTGGAAAACCCCGCTTAGGCGGGGTTTTCTTTGTGCGCGTATTTTTCAGCCGAGCACATCCAGTGGCGAGGCACCCAGCTGACGTGGGTCGGCTTCCTCTTCCAGCAAGGTCCGCAGCAG
This sequence comes from Pseudomonas sp. P65(2024), assembly GCF_057480955.1. Lineage (NCBI taxonomy): Bacteria > Pseudomonadati > Pseudomonadota > Gammaproteobacteria > Pseudomonadales > Pseudomonadaceae > Pseudomonas > Pseudomonas sp. P65(2024). The sequence goes on along the minus strand of NZ_JBLIYX010000004.1, from coordinate 73,921 downwards.
CTCCACCGAAGCCTGCTGGCGCTGGGCATCGCGGAACACCAGGCCGACCTTGAGCGGCACCCGCGGCTCGCTCAGGGGCTTCCACAGCAGTTCCTGGTCGTCCTGCGCGGCATCCTTGGCTCGGCCCGGCAGGATGGTCGCCAGCGCCGTGTGCGCCAGGCTGTCGAGGATCCCCGCCATGTTGTTCATCTCGGCCTGCACCTGGGGCCTGCGACCCTGACTGGCCAGCTGCGCCTTCCAGATCTGGCGGATCTGGAACTCCTCGCCGAGCATCAGCATCGGCAGCTCCGCCGCCTGGCGGATAGAGACCTTCTTGAAGTCTTTCAGCGGGTGGGTCCTGGGGATCACCAGCTGAAGCTCATCCTCGTACAGCAGCAAACCATGCAGCCCCGGCTGGCGCGGCGGCAGGTAGCTGATGCCGATGTCCAGGCTGCCATTGAGCAGGCGCCGCTCGATCTCCGACCCTGACAGTTCATAGATCTGCACCACCAGATGCGGCTGGGCCTTGCGCACCCTTTCCAGCAACTGAGGCACCAGGCTTGGCCGCACGGTCTGCAGCACGCCGATGGCCAGGGTGCGCAGCGACTGGCCCTTGAAGTTGCCCATGGCTTCGTGGGCCCGTTGCAGACCGTCGAGCAGGGGCACGGCGTGGTTGTACAGGGTGTGGGCGGCCAGCGTGGGCAGCAGGCGCTTGTTGCTGCGTTCGAACAGGCTCAGGTCGAGGCTATGTTCCAGCTGGCGGATCTGCTGCGACAGTGCTGGCTGCGACAGTGACAGACGTTCGGCGGCGCGGCCCACATGGCCCTCTTCGTAGACCGCGACGAAGTAACGCAGTTGTCGGAAATCCATAAGTGATACTTATCGAAAAAGCTGGAAAAACGAAATGGCCGCAAATTGGCCGTAAGCCTAGTCTATCGCCGTATTCCAACGGGTTACAGCGGTCTTCAAGGCGATTGTTACCCCGAATGAAAAACACTTTTGATAGGCAAGGCAAAATATCCAATTCCGGCGCCAGACCGGAACCTTGACCGCCCACCCGTGATTGGCCGGAGCCCCGATGAACCTGTTCAACCTGCGCCGCTCGGCGCCCGCCGTCGCCGAGCCCAAGCGTGCTCCGGTGATCGAGCCGGCCGGCGCGCAGCTCTCCCGCGAGCGGCTGATGCCCAGCACCGAGCGTGCGCCGCAGGTGTTCGTGCGTGGCCAGGGTTCCTGGTTGTGGGACAGCGAGGGGCACGCCTACCTGGACTTCACCCAGGGTTGCGCGGTCAACAGCCTGGGGCACAGCCCGAGCGTGCTGGTCAAGGCGCTGGGCAACCAGGCCCAGGCGCTGATCAACCCCGGTGCGGGCTATCACAGCCGCGGTCTGCTGAGCCTGGTCGAGCTACTATGCCAGCGCACTGGCAGTGACCAGGCCTACCTGCTCAACAGCGGTGCCGAAGCCTGCGAGGGCGCGATCAAGCTGGCGCGCAAGTGGGGCCAGCTACACCGCAACGGCGCCTATCACATCATCACCGCCAGCCAGGGTTGCCATGGGCGCACCCTTGGGGCGTTGTCGGCTTCCGATCCGCTGCCGTGCAACCGCTGCGAGCCCGGCTTGCCGGGCTTCAGCAAAGTGCCGTTCAACGACTTGGCGGCGCTGCACGCGGCGGTCGACTCGCGCACCGTGGCGATCATGCTCGAGCCGATCCAGGGCGAAGCCGGCGTGATCCCGGCCACCCGTGATTACCTCCAGGGTGTCGAGCGCCTATGCCGTGAGCTTGGCATTCTGCTGATTCTCGATGAAGTGCAGACCGGTGTAGGACGCTGCGGCACCCTATTGGCAGAAGAATCCTACGGAGTGCGGGCCGACATCATCACTCTCGGCAAGGGCCTGGGCGGTGGCGTGCCGCTGGCGGCGCTACTGGCTCGTGGCCGTGCCTGCTGCGCCGAACCGGGCGAGCTGGAGGGCAGCCACCATGGCAACGCGCTGATGAGCGCTGCAGGGCTGGCCGTGTTGCAGACCGTGCTGGAGGCGGGCTTCTTCGAGCAGGTGCTGGACAGTGGCCGGCACCTGCGCGATGGCCTGAGCCGCCTGGCGGGTCGCTACGGCCAGGGCGAAGTGCGTGGCCAGGGGCTGCTGTGGGGTCTGCAACTGCGTGAAGACAGCGCGGCGCAGCTGGTCGAGGCCGCGCTGCAGGAGGGCTTGCTGCTCAATGCGCCGCAGGCCGACGTGGTGCGGTTCTCGCCGGCGCTGACCGTGAGCAGGGGCAATATCGACGAGATGCTCCTGCGCCTGGCCCGGGCGTTCGCCCGCCTGCATGCCCAGCAGCACAACCGCCGCGAAGTGCCGGCCTGACCGATTGCTCCGGCATACAGAATTTCAACGAACCGTCTGGCGTTCCTGCGCATCGCCCCTGGCCTGAAATACATGGCCCGGGGCGTTTTTTTTGCTTGGTGGAACCTCTGCGAGGCACGGCTAGTCTGTGTTGATACACCCTCAAGGAGCGCAGCACATGGACTTCATCCGCATCATCATCGCCATCATCCTGCCGCCGCTGGGCGTGTTCCTCCAGGTGGGGTTCGGCGGGGCGTTCTGGCTGAATATCCTGCTGACCTTGCTGGGCTATATCCCCGGGATCGTGCATGCGGTGTACATCATCGCCAAGCGCTGAGATCAAAGACCGCTCTGCAAGCCCGCTCCCACGCCGTTCCGGTTGAAGCCTGGAACGACGTTTGCCCTACCGGCCAAGCAACCGGCAGTAGAACCTCCACTCTTCCTCGAGCGCATGCGCCAGGTTCGCCGCCTGGCGCAAGCCATGCCGCTCGCCCGCGTAAAAATGCCCCTCTGCCTCGATACCATTGGCCTTGAGCGCCTCAAGCATGCTGCGGGTCTGCTCCGGCACCACTACCGCGTCCAGCTCACCCTGGAAGAAGATCACCGGTACCTTGATCCGCCCGGCGTGCAGCAGCGGCGTGCGCTGGCGATAACGCTCGGCATCGCGCCGGGGGTCGCCGATCAGCCAGTCCAGGTAGTCGCCTTCGAATTTGTGGGTGGCCCGCCCCAGCGCTTCGGGGTCGCTGACGCCGTACAGGCTGGCGCCGCCGCGGAAGACGTCCCGGAAGGCCAAGGCGCACAGGGTGGTGTAACCGCCGGCGCTACCGCCACGAATGAAGGCTTGGTCAGGGTCGATCAGGCCCTGGCCGGCAAGGTGGGCGACTGCCGCGCAGGCATCTTCCACATCACTCGCTCCCCAGTTCAGGTGCAGTGCCTGGCGGTAGGTGCGACCATAGCCGCTGCTGCCCCGGTAGTTGAGGTCGGCGACGGCAAAGCCGCGCTGGGTCCAGTACTGGATGCGCGGGTCGAGCACCGGGTAGCAGGCCGAAGTCGGACCGCCGTGAATGAACACTACCAGCGGCGATGGCCCGCCCGTGCCTTGCATGGCGGGGTAGAAGAATCCGTGGGCGGTGCCTTCGCCACTGGCGTAACGAATCGGTTGTGGAAGACTGATGTCCTCGGCGGGCAGCACCTCGGCGCCACCTGCCAGCACTTGGACTTCATGGCTGCGCCGGTCGATGGCGATTACCGCCGGTGGGCTGATCGGCGAAGCGGCTACGGCATAGAGCTGTCCGTCATCCAGCGCCAGGCCACGGAAACGCGTGTACGCACTGGCATAACGCTCCACCTCGCCATCGGCGCGGCGCAGCCCCAGTTGGCCGAAACCGTCCTCGAACCAGCTGGCCAGGTAGCTGGACGGGCCAAGGGCCAGCCAGGTGCTGGCGCCCAGTTGCCAGGGGGCGGCGGCATGATCGGCGGGCGCGGCGGGCAGGCGTTGCCAGTGTCCGTCGAGTTCGCCCCAGGGCTGCCAGAAACCGTCGCGGTCGGACAGGCAGTACAGGCGGCCTTGCCCATCGAAGCGCGGCTGTTGCAGCGATTCGTCCTGCCCGGCGATGCAGCATGCCGGGCCCCAGGCGCCAGAAGGTTCGCGTTCCCGGCACATCAGGCGGGTGACGGTCCAAGGTTGGGCAGGTCGGTTCCATTCGATCCAGGCCAGTCGGCAGCCGTCGGGGCTCAGCGTGGGTGAGGCGTAGAAGTCGGCCCCTTCGGCCAGGATTTGCCGATGCTGCGTCGAGAGACCCACCAGGCGATGCACAACCTGTTCGCCATGCTGCTCTTCGACGGCCAGCACCTGACCGGCCTGCCACTGCACGTCGCCATAGCGGCAGTCGTCGGCGTGGGTGAGCGGGCGCGGTGGGCTGCCATCCAGGGCCTGCAGGTAGACCTGCTGGTCCTTTTCGTTGACGAACACCAGCCCGTCGTCGCCCAGGCAGAAGCTGCCGCCACCGTACTCATAGACCCGGCTGCGCACACTGAACCCGTCCGGGGTCAGGCAGCGGGCCTGCTGATCGCGCCAGTGCCAGACCCGGCAGGCGCCATCGGCGGGGCGGAACTCGTTCCAGAACACCCCTTGCGCGCCGACCTTGAGCTCGGCGAAATCGGTGCCAGCGGCCACCGCCTGGGCGGCGCTGAACTCAGCCACGGGCGATGACATGGGAATTGCGCTCGTTGCGGAAGGTCATCTGTTCGATCTCCAGCGTTGCGTGTTCGGCCTCCTCGCGGGCCTTGAGGATGATGCCATGGTCCGGCGACTTGCCGCACACCGGGTCCGCCTTGCTGGCATCGCCGGTGAGCATGAAGGCCTGGCAACGGCAGCCACCGAAGTCCTTCTCCTTCTCGTCACACGAGCGGCACGGTTCGGGCATCCAGTCATAGCCGCGGAAACGGTTGAAACCGAACGAGTCGTACCAGATATGCCGCAGGTCGTGGTCGCGCACATTGGGGAACTGCACCGGTAGCTGGCGTGCGCCATGGCACGGCAGCGCGGTGCCATCCGGCGTGATGGTCAGGAACAGGCTGCCCCAGCCGTTCATGCAGGCCTTGGGGCGCTCTTCGTAGTAGTCCGGGGTGACGAAGATCAGCTTGCACGGCTTGCCTTCGGCCTTGAGCTTGTCCCGGTACTCGTTGGTGATGCGCTCGGCCCGCTCCAGCTGGGCGCGGGTCGGCAGCAGGCCCAGGCGGTTGAGGTGCGCCCAGCCGTAGAACTGGCAGGTAGCCAGTTCGACGAAGTCGGCCTCCAGGGCCAGGCACAGCTCGATGATGCGGTCGATCTTGTCGATATTGTGCCGGTGGGTGACGAAGTTGAGCACCATCGGATAGCCATGGGCCTTCACTGCCCGGGCCATCTCCAGCTTTTGCGCGAAGGCTTTCTTGGAGCCGGCCAGCAGGTTGTTCACCTGCTCGTCGCTGGCCTGGAAGCTGATCTGGATATGGTCCAGCCCGGCCTGCTTGAACGCGGCGATCTTCTGCTCGGTCAGGCCGATGCCGGAGGTGATCAGGTTGGTGTAGTAGCCCAGGCGACGGGCTTCGCCGATCAGCTCGGTGAGGTCCTGGCGCACCAGCGGCTCGCCACCGGAGAAGCCGATTTGCGCGGCGCCCATCTCGCGGGCTTCGGCCATCACCTTGAACCACTGCTCGGTGCTCAGCTCCTTGCCCTGCTCGGCGAAGTCCAGCGGGTTGGAACAGTACGGGCACTGCAGCGGGCAGCGGTAGGTGAGTTCGGCCAGCAGCCACAGCGGCAGTCCTACCGGTACTTCAGGCGAGGGTGATCCAGTGTTCGGCACGGGCCACCTCCATGAATTGCTCGATGTCGTCGGCGACTTCGGGCACACCGGGGAACTGCCGCTCGAGTTCGGCGATGATCAAAGCGACACTGCGCTGGCCATCAATGAGCCCGCCGATCAGCCCGGCGCTGTCGTTGAGCTTGATCATCCCCTCGGGGTACAGCAGCACATGGCCCTTCTGCGCCGGCTCGTACTGGAAACGGTAGCCGGGGCGCCAGGCAGGCACCTGTTGACGGTCGAAACTCATAGGGCGATCCCCTTGTGCCAGACCCGCTCACTTGTGACGCTGTGATACGGCGGGCGGTTCAGTTCATAGGCCATGCTCATGGCGTCGAGCATGCTCCACAGGATATCCAGCTTGAACTGCAGGATCTCGAGCATGCGTTCCTGCCCCTCGCGGGTGGTGTAGTGCTGCAGGGTGATCGCCAGGCCGTGCTCCACATCGCGCCGGGCCTGGCCCAGGCGGGTGCGGAAGTACTGGTAGCCGGTCGGGTCGATCCACGGATAGTGCTGCGGCCAGCTGTCCAGGCGCGACTGGTGGATCTGCGGGGCGAACAGTTCGGTCAGCGAGCTGCTGGCGGCTTCCTGCCAGCTGGCGCGGCGGGCGAAGTTGACGTAGGCGTCGACCGCGAAGCGCACGCCGGGCAGCACCAGCTCCTGGCTGCGCAGTTGGTCGGGATCCAGGCCCACGGCCTGGCCGAGGCGCAGCCAGGCTTCGATGCCGCCGTCCTCGCCGGGCGCGCCATCGTGGTCGAGCAGGCGCTGGATCCACTCGCGGCGCACTTCGCGGTCCGGGCAGTTGGCCAGGATCGCGGCATCCTTCATCGGAATGTTGACCTGGTAGTAGAAGCGGTTGGCCACCCAGCCCTGGATCTGCTCGCGGGTGGCGCGGCCTTCATACATCGCCACATGGTAGGGGTGATGGATGTGGTAGTAGGCGCCCTTGGCGCGCAGGGCCTGCTCGAACTCGGCAGGGGACATCGGCGTTGCGTCGCTCACAGGGCCTCCTTACAACTCGATGTTCATGCCATCGAAGGCGACTTCCACGCCCCGGCGCTGCACTTCGGCGCGTTCCGGCGAGTCTTCGTCGAGGATCGGGTTGGTGTTGTTGATGTGGATAAGCACCTTGCGCTGGCGCGGGAAGCCATCCAGCACTTCAAGCATGCCGCCTGCGCCGTTCTGCGCCAGGTGGCCCATCTCGCGGCCGGTGCGGGTGCCGACGCCGCGGCGCTGCATTTCATCATCCTCCCACAGGGTGCCGTCGACTAGCAGGCAGTCGGCGCCGTGCATCATCTCCAGCAACTTGGCGTCGACCTGGCCCAGGCCCGGTGCGTAGAACAGCTTGCCGCCGGTGCGGGTGTCTTCCACCAGCAGCCCGAGGTTATCGCCCGGGTGCGGATCGAAACGGTGCGGGGAATAAGGCGGCGCGGCGCTGCGCAGCGGGAAGGGGGTGAAGCGCAGGTTCGGGCAGGCGTCGATGACGAAGCTGCCTTCGAGCTCGATGCGGTTCCACACCAGGCCGCCGTTCCAGTGGCTGAGCATGTTGAACAGCGGAAAACCGGTGGTCAGGTCCTGGTGGACCATGTCGGTGCACCACACCTGGTGCGGGCAGCCCTCGCGCAGGCTGAGCAGGCCGGTGGTGTGGTCGATCTGGCTGTCGAGCAGGACGATGGCGTCGATACCGGTGTCGCGCAGGGCGCGGGCCGGCTGCATCGGCGCGAACGCCTGGAGCTGGGCGCGGATGTCCGGCGAGGCATTGCACAGGATCCAGTGCTCGCCGTCGTCGGACAGGGCGATGGACGACTGGGTGCGCGCGGTGGCGCGCAGGGTACCGTCACGGTAGCCCTTGCAATTGACGCAGTTGCAGTTCCACTGGGGGAACCCGCCACCGGCGGCGGAACCGAGGATCTGGATGTACATGGGTACTCTCTAGCCGGAAAGGTTAGCCCGAAAGCCATATCGGAAAAACACAAACGCCCCGGCGGGCCGGGGCGTCTAACTGCGCAGCCGTTTAACGGTTGGCGAAGTACATGGTCACTTCGAAGCCGATACGCAGGTCAGTGTATGCAGGTTTGGTCCACATGGGCTTGCTCCTTCCGGATGGGGTTTGGGGTGGTCGGCTCATTATTGGGTACTCCCCGCAGAGAGAGGTTCCATTGGCCGAGATTGCGCTATCTTACAAGAAAAATTTGTACCGAAAGGTTAATTCTTCGAAAAGCGCCATTGCATTTGCGGTAACAATCCCGCCGTTTTTTCATAGCCATTCGGCGTCCGGGGCACTGGCATTGGCCAGGCACAACCAACCGTGCCTGGCATCGAGCAACTGCTGGAGCAACGCATCCAGCTGGCCTTGTTCGACATTGAGGATAGACCTTCGCATGCGCGACAGGTCGGCATTGTGTGTCGCGATATGTGCCTGCCAGGCCCATTGCGTGACATCGGCGTTGGTCATCGCTGTCTCGTCGAACTGATCGGCCAGCTGCGCTCGCGCCGCTGGGGCCAGCGCGACGCCCTCGCGCAGCAGGTCCAGCAGATGGCCCAGGATCTGTGCGTGGCTGGCGTGCGGCGATTGCACGCCGAACAGCAGTCCGCCGTAGCCTTCGATCTGACGAAAGGCGCTGAACACGGCGTAACCCAGCTGCAGCTCGACGCGCAGACGCTGATAGACCGGGCCTTGCAGCACGTGGGCGAGCAGTCGACCGGCGGCCTGCAGATCAGCCGGCAGCGGGAAGAACAGCAACAGCGCGGGCTCGCTGCCCGAAGTCGGGATCTGCCGCCAGTGGCGTCCGAGGATCGGGCGCGCTGGCGAGGGGGCGATCGGTTGTCCCATGAGGCCTTGCAGTGCCGTGCCCAAGGCGCCCTGTTGGGCGGGGGCGAACCCTTGCGCCAAACCCTGCCAGCGGGCTTGCTGCCAGAGTGCGTCGAGCCGCGGCTGGTCCAGGGTGCAAGCTGGCTGCGGTTGCTCTTCACCCATCAGTAAAGCGTCCGGCAGTGCCTTCAGCAGCGCACGGATCGGTATCAGCGGCGCTTCGGCTGCCGCTGGCGAGTACCAATGCTCCTGGGCTGGCGTGCGCAGCAAGGTCAGGGCCTCGTGCGTGGCATTGATCACGGCCAGCGGGTACCCCGCGAGGCGCAACTGCCAGTAATCGCCAATGGCCTCGAAGCCCAGTCGCAACGCTGCCTGGTCGGCACGCTCGCGCAGGGGTTGCAGACTATGTTGCAGAACGACCTGCATGCGCTGACGCAGCGGCGAAGGAATGTGCCAACGCAGGTCGAGGCTCGCAAACTGACGAGAGGGCGGCAGGCAGCCACCGAGACCAAGTCCTGCTGGCAACGGCGTGTCGATCATGGGAAGTTCGGTTGCCAGCAGCGCTTCAACTGGGGGCAAATGCCAGTTTCCGGCATTCGAGGAAGGCAGGTCCCACAGCAGTGCAGCAAAGGCTTCCACGCCTTGTGTCCCCAGCCCTGCGAAAGGCCGGCCGGCACTGTCGCGCTGGGCCAGTTCCATTGCGCTGGCGGCCTGTTCGTGGCGTTGCTGCAGGCGTGCGAAGCGGTCGTTCAGCGGCTTGTGGTCCTGTTGGCGCAGAAAACCCAGCCAGCCGTGCAGCAGCTCCCGAGTCTCGGTCAGGCAGGCCTGGTCCGACAGTTCCAGCTGGACATGCCAGAGCAACTGCCCGGCATGGGCGTGGAGTTGTTGCGCCTTGCAGCCCTGCAGCCAGCCGCGCTGGCGCAAGGCATCCAGCCAACCGCCGGGTCGGCTGTCGGTGAGCTGGGCCAGCAGCAGCTCGAGCGCCTGCTCTGCGCCATCCGGCAGTCCATCATGGGCGAACAGCAGGTCGTGGCGCTTGCCCCATGCGCCTGGTGGGTGCAATGGCGCGTCGAGCAAGGCGGGTGGCCGTTGCCGGGCGACGCTTTCGCCCTTGGCGAACAGACCACCGAACTGCCTGCCCAGGTGCGCCAGCTCATCCAGCGGCTGCGGGCCGGCCAAGCTCAGGGTGAGTTGCCCGCCCTGGTAGAAGTCGTGGTGGAACTGCCTCAGCCCTTGCTGGAAGGCCTGGCTTTCCAGCGGCAGGCTGTACCGGTTGCCGGCGTGGAAGCCGGTGAGCGGATGGCGCGCCGACACCGACTGCAACAAGGCGAACTTACGCTGGGCCTCGGGGTTGCGCGACCAGGCGATGAACTCGGCATGGATCACCTCGCGCTCGCGGCGCTGGCGTTCGATGGCGAAGTCCGGCTCGGCGAGCATCTGGCACAGACGCTCCAGCCCACCGGCCAACGCTGTGGGGGGCACGTCGAAGAAGAAGTCGGTGGTGCGTTCGCGGGTACTGGCGTTGACTTGGCCACCCAGGCCTTGGACGTAGCGCATCAGGCCGTCGTCCAGCGGAAAACGCCTGTTGCCGAGGAAGAACAGGTGTTCGAGAAAGTGCGCCAGGCCCGGCCAGCGCGCGGGTGCGTCATGGCTGCCGGCATGCACCCGCAACGCCGTCGCCGCACGCTTGAGGCGTGGCGCGTGGCGCAGGGTCAGGTGCAGGCCGTTGGCGAGGGTGAGGTGGCGAATGGCGTCGGACATGACGCCATGCTAGCGTGCAATGCCGAGGTTGTCTGTTCTGGCCCTGTCGCTGTTAATGCAGATCCCGACGCAGGTCCGCCAGGTAGGGAAACGCCTCCCGACCTCTCAATACCCGCTCGCGTTGCAGATCCGCCAGCAACAGCCCCTCTTCGTCCCCGGCCATCGCCAGCACATCACCATCCGGCCCGACGATGCTGCTCTGCCCGCAGTATTGGATCTCGCCTTCGCTGCCGCAGTAGTTGGCGTATACCAGATAACACTGGTTCTCCTGCGCCCGCGAGCGCACGGTCACCTGGCAGACGAAGTCGTAAGGCGCCATGTTCGCCGTCGGCACCAGGATCAGCTCGGCGCCGTTCAGCGCCAGGCGTCGGGCGTTCTCCGGAAATTCGATGTCGTAGCAGATCAGCAGCCCGACCTTCCAGCCGTCCAGCTCGACCACCGGAAAGTGATCGTCGCCCGGGCTGAACATCGAGCGGTCCAGCTCGCCGAACAGGTGGGTCTTGCGGTAGTTGCACAGGCTGCGGCCATGGGCGTCGATCAGTTGCACGCTGTTGTGGATCGACCCGTCCTCGGCCCGTTCCGGATAGCCGTAGACGATGGCGATCCGGTGCGCCTGGGCGATCTCGACGACACTCATGGCCGAGGGGCCGTCCTCGGCCTCGGCCAGGCGTTCCACCTGGTCCAGGCCGATGTTGTAGCCGCTGAGGAACATTTCCGGGCACACCAGCAACTGCGCACCTTGGGCGGCAGCCTGCTGGGCCTGGTGCTGCAGGCGCTCGAGATTGCCGGGCACGTCCAACGGCTTGGGCGTGCCCTGGAACAGGGCGATGCGCATGGCGCTACTCCTTCGCTCAGTCGGCCAGGGCGATCGGGCCGATCTCGTGGAACACATCGCCCGGGCCGGGGTTGTCCGGGTGGGTCTGGCCACCGAAGTGGTTCATGATACCCCACACGGCATTGAGCGAAGTCTGCACAGCGCCTTCCACCCAGGCCGGGGTCCACGACACGTCGTCACCGGCGATGAAGATGCCGCGCTGTTCGGCGGGCATATCCTGTTGCATGAAGTGCGCGTACATGCGCTGGTTGTAGCGGTAGTGGCCCGGCAGCGCGCCCTTGAAGGCGCCGAGGAAGTGCGGGTCGGCCTCCCACGAGATGGTGATCGGGTCGCCGATGATATGCCCGGCGATATCGGTCTTGGGGTAGATCTTCTTCAGCGCGTCGAGGGCCAGCTGCACGCGCTTTTCGGTCGGGTGCGGCAGCATCTTCAGGGCGTCGCTCATCCACGCGTATGACAGGCAGATCACCCCAGGCTTGTCGTCGCCGTTGTCGAACAGGTAGGTGCCACGGGTCAGGCGGTCGGTGAGGGTCATGCTCATCAGGTCGCGGCCAGTTTCCGGGTCCTTGTCCTTCCAGAACGGCCGGTCGACCATGACGAAGGTCTTCGACGACTGCATATAGCGGGTGCGGTCCAGGGCCATCCACATCTTTTGCGAGAACAGCGACTCCTCGCAGTCGATCTGGGTGGTCAGCAGCCAGCTCTGGCAGGTGGTGAGCACCGCCGCGTAGTGGCGCACGTCGCCGTAGTTGTCGGTGACCGCCAGGCGCCCGTCGCTGGCCCGGGCGATGCGCTTGACCCCGGTGCGTGGCGCGCCGCCGTGCAGGCCGCTGAGGCTGGTGCCGGCCGGCCAGTGGGCGCAACGTTCCGGCACATGGCGCCAGATGCCCTGCGGCACCTGCTCGACGCCGCCGACCACCAGGTGCTGGTGATCGTCGCAGTTGGTCATCACCACGCGGAAGATTTCCAGCATCGAGTTGGGGAAGTCCGAGTCCCAGCCGCCGGTGCCGAAGCCGACCTGGCCGAACACCTCGCGGTGCTGGAAGCTCAGCTTGGCGAACGAGCGCGAGGTGGCGACGAAGTCATAGAAGGTGCGGTCGTCCCACAGCGGCACCAGCTTGTTCCACAGGTCCTTGAGACGCGGCACGTCGCGGTCGCGGATGGCCTGCTGGATATCGCCGAACTGCGCGCCGCTCTCCAGGGCGTCGGCCCAGGCGTCGGCCACTTCGTGGAACAGCTGCGGCAGGTCGGCGGATTTTTCGGCGTAGTAGGTCTGGCCTTCCAGGTCGATCACCGTGCTGCCCGAAGCCGGGGTCAGCGGGTTGGGGAAGGGCTTGGTCTCAAGGCCAAGCTTGTCGACGTAGTGGTAGAACGCGGTGGACGACACCGGGAAGCGCATGCCGCCCAGTTCGGCGACGATGCCGTCGGTGCCGTTGAACGCCTGCGAGCGGAGCCGGCCACCCAGCTTGGAGGCCTCGTACACCACGGGCTTGAGGCCCAGCTTCATCAGCTCGTAGGCCGCCACCAGCCCGGCGATGCCACCACCGACGATCGCCACCTCTTCGCCATGGCGCTCCTTGGGGATGCTGCCCAGGCCGGCCGGGTGCTCCAGCCAGTCGTCGAAGGCGAACGGGAAGTCGGGGCCGAAGATGGTGATGGGTTTCTTGCCGTCGGCGGGGTGGCGGTTTTTCTTGTTCATGTAATGACCTTGCCAGGGGCTGCGCAGGGGGCGGAGCCTGAGTATAGAGAATGCCTGGTGGCCATTTTATGAAGTGGGGTGCTCGTTATTAAGGTGCAGATTGGCGTCGTTATGTGATTTGTTTCGTCATAGTGTTCTATTTTTTGCAGAAAATGACGATTTTAACCCGGTATCTGCTGCTCTCTTTGTGGGGGCGGGCTTGACCCGCGATCACCGGCGAAGTCGGTGCCATACACCGCATCGCGGGGCAAGCCCGCTCCCAAGCCGGTGATGCTTGCAACTTTGTTTCCTGCGCGCCCCCTATAGCGACCGCGTCTTTCTGACGAGAATCAGCTTGGTCCTACAGAGACAAGTAATAACAGGAAGTATCCTACGAGCCATGTAGCCTCGGTCTGGCAGTTTGGGAGCACCCTTGGCGGTTAACTTCAGCCGGTCACCGCCTATTCGGTGATCGGGCGTGAGAACCCGGCGATCAAATTGGAGGCATGCTGTCATGGCAGCTGTGCGCGGGCAGGTTCTGCCTGGCCGGAATGTAGCCTCCAACTTCGCCGGTTCTCACCCCGCGCATGGCTGCCACCCATTCCCGTGAGAAGGTTGCGTGGCGGCCTTCTTGAGCCGGTAATGGAGGCAATACCCATGAAGAAGATCGTCCCCGACCCACCCCTCGCCCTGAACCCAACCACCGAGCAGTCCTTCTGCTCCTGCCAGTCCAGTCATCCCCCCATCTTCACCGTCCGCCCCGGCGTCGATGCCGCCGACGCCCTGGTCCACGCCAGCATGCTGGCCCGGGCCATCCAGGAAATCGCCGACGACTACGCACAGCACCATGCCCCCGAGGCGGGGCGGGCGATGATCTGGTCGATCCTGCATTCGGCGGAAACGGTGCGCGCGCTGTTGGAAGGGCTGCTCGACGCGATGGAGGCTTGATGGTTGGGGCCGTGGTCAGCCCGGCTGGCCGCGGTCTACCTTGCTGCTGAGGATGATCGACGTGGTGGTCTTCTCCACCCCATCCAGGCTGCCGATCTGGTCGAGCAACTGGTCCAGTTGCTCTGGCGAATCACTGTTCAGCCACGCCACATAGTCGAACTCGCCACTCACCGCGCACAGTTGCTGTACCTGGCCCATGGCGCCCAGGCGGCGCACGATGTCCTTGCCCGAGCGCGGCTGCGCCTTGATCCCCACGTACGCCTGCAGTCCGCCGCCCAGCAGGCGCTGGCCCAGGCGCACGCCATAGCCGGTGATGACCTTGCTCTTCTCCAGCCGCGCCAGGCGCGAGTTCACGGTGGTGCGGGCGATGCCCAGCTGGCGGGCGAGGGTGGCGACGCTTTCGCGGGCGTTGATTTGCAACAGGGCGATCAACTGGCGGTCGATTTCGTCGAGGGTGATGGCGCGGGCGTCTGGCATGGCGAGTCTCGGCAGTGGGCCCGCTAGACTAGCCAGCACCGGCCGCGCAGGGCAAGACACTAGATGGCAGTGCGGATTTGAATTGCCCAGTTGGCCGCGCTTTCTACAGGGTGGCCCGTTGCTCGGATCAAGAGTGTACCGGGTGGAGCGTGATTTCTGCGTCCAGTTTCTGGCTGGCCTCCAGGCACCAGCGGTGCAGCGCTGAGTCGATCGCTACTTTGTCCGCTAGTTGCGCCAGGGGAACTGCTTTGGCGAAGCAGCGATAGCCTGGCTTGTCCTTGTCGTTGACCTCTCCATCAGCTGGGTAGCTGATAGCCGACCAGACGTTCCAGTACCAGTTGCCCGGTGCTGGCACATCACAGATGACTACCGAAATCAGCAGCTCGCTCTCTGTTGCGACGACCGGCGTGTCACTGAACTGGCCAGTGTATTTGTTGTACCCCGTATCGCTGCGCACCCACGCTCCGAACATCAGGTCACCCTTGAGGTGGGTATGTGGTTTATCGGCCTGATTCTGCGGGCAGCGTAACCAGATCACCGAAAGGTCATAGAACGGCAGGTAACGCAGGCCACTGGCCGTGCGATTTTCAAGGCCGGCCACGCTTTGTGGCAGCGAGTGGACGTACGCTTGGTGATAGTCCTTGGCGCCCAGACGGTCGCGGATATAGCCCAGCAACTCGAACATCCGTTGTTGATAATCGGCGAGCAATCTATAGGCGCGACGCACGTCGAGCAGTGCGTTGTTCAGAGGATCGGTCATGCAAGGCTCCATGCCGCGAAAGCACCAGGTGGCGTTTCAATGTGAACCGGTCGCAAGGCGTCGAGCCATTGCACCGGATGGGTTTTAAGGTTGTGCCAGGCATAGCACCGTGAAAGATCGTCGAGCAAACGCTGGCCGCCTGTGGATCCTTCTGCCAGCTCGTTTTCCACCACCTGGAACAACTGCTGCCAACTGCGGCAAACCAGATTGAATGTTTTCTGGGGCTGGCCATTCAGTTCATTGTGCAGTGCATCGAGCAACAGCTGACATGTCTGTGTAGACGTATCCTCAAGCCCTCCCAGCGTCAGCAGGATGCTGGCTGCTTCCAACTGGCCGCCGTGCCAGCCGGCTCTGAGCTCGCGTGCCAACTGCTCGGGCTCCTGCTGGCGGCAGTGATCGTAGCGCTTGGCCTCAATTACAAGGGTGCGCTTACCGTCGCTCATAACCACGTCGGGCTCTACGCGTTTAGCCTCGGGTAGGTACCAGGAGGGCCAGAAGGCAATGCTTTCCAGTGGGCCGAACGGCTCACCAAGCAACGCTTCGAAGATGGCGCAGAACTGTACGTCAGGCAGGTAGGCCAAGCGTTCGAAGAGCGTGGACGTCAACACATCCTCGGCGCCTTCGCTACGTTCGATTGCAAGCGCCTGATCGAGTAGGCCGGTGCCCCGTTTCTTGCCGGCTAGTACGGCGTTGAGCATGACGGTTCCTTCGTCTGGGTCGATGTGTTGGCAGGCCTCATTGCGAGATGCCGTGATGGCGGCGTCATCTTAGCAAGGACTATCGCGTAGTGCTTGTGTCCATTTGTCATTCTCGCAAACATGACAAAGCCGCGCCAATGCGCGGTTTTGTCATGTTTGCGAGAATGTAAAGGTCGTCGATGGTCACCGCGCAGCGCTGGTCTGCGCCGTGGTCGCACAAGGCGACTTCAGGCCGACAGTCATGCTCTCGACGTTGTCGAGCATCTGGTTGCCCTGGTTGACCTTCTGGGCGTTCTCCGCCAACTGCATGCGCTGGTCATAGGTGGCCGAGGTGCCATTCATGCTGTGCTTGGTTTCCAGCACCGAGTTGGCGATGCTCAGCAGGCTGCGGCCGGTGGAAATCAGGTTGTCGGTAGCGCTGGGCGTGCAGGGCGCATTGCCGCCGGCCATCTGGCTGGGCTGCTGGCCCTGGTTGTAGGAACCCGGCGCCACGCAACCGGCAAGTGTTACCAGCATGGGTGCAATGAGCAGGGCTCCAAGCGTTCCTTGGATATTCATGTGTCGTTCCCTCGATCACTGGGCTCCGACTCGGTGCCGAAGCGATGGAGGGATTCTAGAAACGTGGCATCGGCGGCGAAATAGAACGGGTGTGCTAAAGGCATTTTGCCGCTGCCACCGGTGCCTGCCTTGCCATGGGAGAAGTACGAAATTTGCGCCTGCACAAGCGGGCAAGTTGCAGGACGTCATGCAAAAAAACCGCGCAACTGCGCGGCTTTTTCATTTCTGGTGGGCCCACACGGACTCGAACCGTGGACCAAAGGATTATGAGTCCTCTGCTCTAACCGACTGAGCTATAGGCCCTCAGCAGGAGCGCTGGATTATAACGAGGGTTTCGATAGGGTGCCATCCGAAAGATCCGTTTGTGCTATGCGAAGAAAGGTCGCCGCGAACTCGTCCGGCGGCAGCGGCAGGCTGACGATGTAGCCCTGGATCTGTTCGCAGCCTTCGGCGGCCAGGAAGCGCTGCTGCGCCTGGTTTTCCACGCCCTCGGCAATGATCGTCAGCTGCATGCTGCGGCCCAGGGCGATGATGGCGCGGGCGATGGCGGCGTCGTGGGGATCGTCGGGCAGGCCGCGGATGAACGACTGGTCGATCTTGAGGATGTCCAGCGGCAGGCGCTTGAGGTAGCTGAGTGACGAGTAGCCGGTGCCGAAGTCGTCGATGGCCAGCTGAACGCCCAGCAGCTTGAGCTGGTGCAGCACACTCAGCGCTTCCTCGGCCTGGCTCATGATGAAGTTCTCGGTGATCTCCAACTGCAGGTCGCCGGCCTTGAGCTGGTAGCTGCGCAGCAGCTGTTCGATGCGCCGGGCCAGGTTGGGCTGGCGCAACTGGGCGCCGGCCAGGTTGATCGAGAGCGGGCCGAAGGCGTGGTAGGCCTTCTTCCAGGCGTGCATCTGCCGGCAGGCCTGCTCCAGCACCCAGTCGCCGAGCTGCAGGATGGTGCCGTTCTCCTCGGCCAAGTGGATGAACTGCTCGGGCGGCACTTCGCCGAAAGTGGGATGGGACCAGCGGACCAGCGCCTCGGCGCCGACCAGGCTCTGGGTCTTGAGGCTGAACTTGGGCTGGTAGCACAGGCTCAGCTCGTTGCGCTCGATGGCGCGGCGCAGCTCGTGTTCCAGGGCAATGCGTTCGCTGGCCTGGGTGGTGAGCTCGCGGGTGTAGGCCTCGACGCGGTTGCGACCCTTGGCCTTGGAACGGTACATCGCGGCGTCGGCGTTGCGGATCAGGCTGGCGACATCGGTGCCGTCCTGCGGGTACAGGCTTATGCCGATGCTGGCGCTGGTGAAGAATTCGTGCTCGCCGGCCTGGAATGGTGCATGGAAGCCGGCCAGCAGCTTGTTGGCGATGGCGCTGGCATCGCTGGGTTTGTGCAGGCCGGGCAGGAGGATGATGAACTCGTCGCCGCCGAGGCGGGCCACGGTGTCCACGTCGCGCACCTGCTCCTTGAGGCGCTGGGCGATGCCCTTGAGCAGCAGGTCGCCCACCGGGTGGCCGAGGCTGTCGTTGATGTGCTTGAAGCGGTCGAGGTCGAGGAACAGCACCGCGCCCTGGCGGTTGGACACCTGGGCGCAGGTCAGCGCGCCCTGCAGGCGGCTTTCGAACAGGGCGCGGTTGGGCAGGCCGGTGAGCGGGTCGTGG
Organism: Pseudomonas sp. P65(2024); assembly: GCF_057480955.1. Lineage (NCBI taxonomy): Bacteria > Pseudomonadati > Pseudomonadota > Gammaproteobacteria > Pseudomonadales > Pseudomonadaceae > Pseudomonas > Pseudomonas sp. P65(2024). The sequence continues at coordinate 56,098 of NZ_JBLIYX010000004.1, read as the reverse complement.
TGGGCTTGGTAGTCAAGTTTGGCCTGGGCGTGCTTGAGGCTGGAGATATCGGCGAACACGGCGACGAAGTGGGTAATCTTGCGCTCCTGGTTGCGCACGGCGCTGATGGTCAGCCAGCCGGGGTACAGCTCGCCGTTCTTGCGCTTGTTGAAGATCTCGCCCTGCCAGTGACCCTCGGCGGTCAGCTGGTGCCACATGGCGGCGTAGAAGGCACTGTCGTGCTGGCCGGAGGCGAGCAGTCGCGGGGTCTGGCCGAGGGCCTCGATCTCGCTGTAGCCGGTGATCTCGCTGAAGGCGCGGTTGACCGCGCTGATGCGCTGGTCGGTGTCGGTGATCAGCACCCCCTCGGCGGTGTTCTCGAACACCGTGGCGGCCAGCTGCAGCTTTTCCTGCATCAGGTGGCGCTCGGTGATGTCGCGGGCGATGGTCAGCATGCAGTCGACGCCGCCGATCGGCAGTGGCCGGGCGGACAGCTCGCAGAGACGGATCTGCCCGTCGCTGCGACGGATATGGCAGCTGAAATCGCGCACGAATCCGTCGCGCTGCAGTTGGTCGACCAGGCGCTGGCGCTCGTTGAGGTCGACCCAGATGCCCAGGTCCAGCGAGGTCTGGTCGACCGTGGTGCTGATGTCGTAGCCGGTCAGGCGGCAGAAGCCTTCGTTGACCTCCAGCAGCAGGCCGTCGCTCTGGCGCGACAGCAGCAGGCCGTCGGGGGAGGCGTGGAAGGCCTTGGCGAACTTCTCTTCGGAGGTCTGCAACTGTTGCTGGGTTTCCTTGAGCTGGCTGATGTCGCGGATCGCCACCACCAGTGCCGGCATACTGTCCAGTTCGAAGGTTTCGGCCGAGGTCAAGCCGGTGAACAGTTCGCCGTTGCTGCGGCGGAAGGTCATTTCCAGGTTGCGAATGCCGCCCCGGTGCAGGCGTTCGAGCAGCGCCGGGCCGATGCCGGCCACGCCCCACAGGCCGAGCTCGGTGGCGGTGCGACCGATCACCTGGCTGGGGCTCAGACCGATCAGCTCCTCGAAGGCTTCATTGACCTCCAGCAGGCAGCCATCGCTGTGCCGGGCTATGACCAGGATGTCCGGACACTGCTGGAACACCGAGGCGAACTTCTGCTCTGACAGGCGCAGGGCATCCTCGGTGTGCTTGGTTTCGCTGATATCGATCATCAGTCCGCGCATCAGCGGCTTGTGGCCGTGCTCGATCATGCTGACGATATTGCGTACCCACAGGGTGTGGCCGTCGGCGCGGATCACCCGGTAGTCGAGGCTGTGGTCGCGCCCGGCTGCCGTTTCGCTGTCGCAGTAGGCCTGCGCCCAAAGGGCGTCCTCCGGGTGCAGGATGCTGCGCCAGAAGCCGGGCTTGAGCCATTGCGCCGTGGGGTAGCCGAGCAGGTCTTCGGCATGGGGCGAGACATAGCTGTAGCTGAAGTCGTTGGCGTCGGCTTCCCAGGCCACCGCCGACAGGCTCTCGACCAGGCCGCGATAGTGGTACTCGCTGCTGCGTAGTTCCTGCTCCAGGGCTATGCGCCGGGAAATCTCCGAGCTCAGGCGCCGGTTGATGCGGATCACCACCGCCAGTATGGCCATCAGCACCAGCACCGCCGGCAGGCCATAGAGCAGGACATCGTGCCAGAAGGTCCGCTGATCGACGACGTTGCCCACCCAACGTTGCTGGATACGGCTGACTTCACTGCTGCTCATGTCGGCCATCACCTTGTCGAGGATGCCGACCAGCACCTTCTGCTGCCGGGGCACGGCCATGGCCAGCTGGTAGCGGTACGGTGTCTCGCCGCTGACATACAGGCCGTCCAGCTTGAGCTGGCGCAGGCTCCAGATGCTCGAGGCAAGGTCGCCGACCACCGCGTCCACTTCGTCGGTGGCCAGGGCCTGCAGGGTCGAACTGACATTGGGCATGGCCACCAGGTTGAGGTCGGGGTGGTGGGTGCGCAGCAGCTCGTGGGGGGCGTAGTTTTCCACCACGGCGATCTTCAGGCCGTAGAGGTCCTTGAGGTTGCGTGGTTGCGCGCCGCCGGAGTGGGCGAGGATGACGATCGGGAAGTCCAGGTAGGGGCGGGTGAAGGCCAGGTAGTTCTGGCGCTCCGGAGTGGACATGATCCCGGGGAGCAGGTCGAGGCGATTGCTGCGCGCCTGTTCGAGCACTTCTGTCCAGCTGCTGGGCTCGATCGGCTTGAGGGTGACCCCCAGACGTTCCTGGATCACGGCGATGTAATCGGCGGCCAATCCCTGGTAGCGACCTTCCTGGTCGCGGAATTCGAACGGCGGCCATGAAGCATCGACGCCCAGGCGCAGCTCGGGGTGGGCGCTGAGCCAGGCTTGTTCCTCGTCGGTCAGGGTCAGGGCGCCGGCCGTTGTGTTCCAGGTGAGCAGGAGCAGCAACAGGAAGGCCGGCATCATGGGCATAGCGGCCTCTCGATCAGGGGGTCTGATTCGAGTGTAGACGGGCATTCCACCCGCTGGGTAGACAGTGGCAACGACCTTCTGTCACATAAGAAAAACCCCGGCCTGGGCCGGGGTTCGTCTTTACTCGTCGAGGAAGGAGCGCAGATGCTCGCTTCGCGTCGGGTGGCGCAGCTTGCGCAGCGCCTTGGCTTCGATCTGACGGATCCGCTCGCGTGTCACGTCGAACTGCTTGCCTACCTCTTCGAGGGTGTGGTCGGTGTTCATGTCGATGCCGAAACGCATGCGCAGCACCTTGGCTTCACGTGCGGTCAGGCCCGAGAGTACGTCACGGGTCGCTTCCTTGAGGCTTTCGACCGTGGCCACGTCGATCGGGGACTGCATGGTCGAGTCCTCGATGAAGTCGCCCAGGTGCGAATCTTCGTCGTCACCGATCGGGGTTTCCATGGAGATCGGCTCCTTGGCGATCTTCAGGACCTTGCGGATCTTGTCCTCAGGCATCTCCATGCGTTCGCCTAGCTCTTCCGGGGTCGGTTCGCGACCCATTTCCTGCAGCATTTGCCGGGAAATGCGGTTGAGCTTGTTGATCGTCTCGATCATGTGCACCGGGATACGGATGGTGCGCGCCTGGTCGGCGATCGAGCGGGTGATCGCCTGGCGGATCCACCAGGTCGCATAGGTCGAGAACTTGTAGCCGCGACGGTATTCGAACTTGTCCACCGCCTTCATCAGGCCGATGTTGCCTTCCTGAATCAGGTCGAGGAACTGCAGGCCGCGGTTGGTGTACTTCTTGGCGATCGAGATCACCAGACGCAGGTTCGCCTCGACCATTTCCTTCTTGGCGCGGCGGGCCTTGGCTTCGCCGATGGACATGCGACGGTTGATGTCCTTGATCTCGGCGACGGTCAGGCCGGTCTCGGTCTCGAGGTCGATCAGTTTTTGCTGGCAGGCGACGATGGCGGCGTCTTTCTCACCCAGGGCGGCGGCCCACTTGGTGTTGCGCTTGGCCAGGTCACCGGACCAGGTCTGGTCGGTCTCGTTGCTCGGGAACAGGCGCAGGAAGTCGGCGCGCGGCATGCGGGCATCACGCACGCACAGCTGCATGATGGCGCGTTCCTGCTGGCGCAGACGGTCCAGGGCGCTGCGTACACGCTCGACCAGTGCGTCGAACTGCTTCGGCACCAGCTTGATCGGCATGAACAGGTCGGCAAGGGCCTGCATGGCGCCGATGCTGTCCTTGTGGCTACGACCGTGCTTTTTCAGCACCTTGAGGGTGTCGATCAGCTGATCCTTGACCGCACCGAAACGCTGCGCGGCAACGACCGGATCCGGACCGCTTTCGGCCTCTTCCTCGTCATCGCCGTCGGCGTTTTCTTCGTCTTCTTCGTCTTCCTCTTCCTTCGCGGCAGCGGCCTTGGCACCTGGAATCGGCACTTCTTCGGTCGGCGCGGCGATGTTGTCATCAGGGTCGATGTAACCGCTGAGAACGTCAGACAGACGGCCACCTTCGCTGGTGACGCGATCATATTCGCCGAGGATGTAGTCGACGGTGCCCGGGAAGTGAGCAATGGCGCCCATGACTTCACGGATGCCTTCCTCGATACGCTTGGCGATTTCGATCTCGCCTTCGCGGGTCAGCAGTTCGACGGTACCCATCTCGCGCATGTACATGCGCACCGGGTCGGTCGTGCGGCCGATATCGGTCTCAACTGCCGCCAACGCGGCTGCGGCTTCTTCGGCTGCGGCTTCGTCGGTGTCGGCTTCCGCCAACAACAGGGCATCCGCATCCGGAGCACTCTCGAATACGTTGATCCCCATGTCGTTGATCATGCGGATGATGTCTTCCACCTGTTCCGGATCTGAAATATCCTCAGGCAGGTGGTCGTTGACCTCCGCGTAAGTCAGGTAGCCCTGCTCACGACCGCGGGTGATCAACTCTTTGATACGAGATTGCTGTTGCGCTTTTCCGGACATAACACCCTATCCACTGAAGGTCTTGGCGGGCAAAAAACAAGCCGAGGATTATACCCGAACCTGGACCTCACGCGCCAGATGAGGTCGGGTTTTGTGCTGGAACATTGCGTCTGAGCAGTTCGCGAAGCTTGGCGGTTTCTTCCCCGTCCAACTCGATTTGACGCGATTTTCTGATCAAATGTTCCAAGATGCGCTCGCGCTGGCGAGCTGACAAACTAGTTATAGTGTCGAAAAACTGTTGTTCAAGGTTGTCGGCATCGATCAACCATTCCTTTTCCGCCAGGGCGCGCAGCAGGCGGCCCTGCTCGGTGCCGTGCCAGCGTGCGATCAGCTGCATTGAGCTTAGCTTAGGATTTTTCTGTGCGGCCTCGATCAGCGCCACCAGCAGCTGGCTGTACATCTGCTCTTCGTCGGCGAAGTGGCTGGCGTCCTCGACCTTGCCGGCCAGCAGCGGGTGGTGCAGCAAGGTGCGCAGGGCCGAGAGTGTCGGCGGTTCGACCGGCGCTGGCACCCGTGGCGGGGCTTCGCCGCGCTGGCCGTCGCGCTGCCAGGGCTTGCCGCCTTTCTTGTCCCATGGCTTGCCGTCCCACTGTTTCTTGCTACCGCCTTTGTTTGGCGTCCAGGGACGTTGCTCCTGCTGCTGCGGCGTATAGTCGGGCGGGTAGTGCATGTCGCCATGGTCAGGCGTGTAGCTGGCCATGGCGTCGTAATCGTAGCCGGGGTCGTAGTCCGGCACGCTTGGCGTTGGCGCGCTCTGCGCCAGCTGCTCCATCTGCTGCGGGTCAAGCCCGGTGATGTCCTTCAGGCGGTTGCGCATCAATTGGCGCAGGTTGGCGCCCGGCACTTTCTCGATCAGCGGCGCGGCCAGTGTGACCATGTGCGCCTTGCCTTCCAGCGAGCGCGGGTCGGCTTCGTTGCTCAACTGCTCGAAGAAGTAGTCGGCCAAAGGCTGGGCGTGCTGGTTGATGCGGGCCTGGAAGGCGTCGGTGCCTTCGGCGCGCACCAGGCTGTCCGGATCTTCACCCTCGGGCAGGAACAGGAAGCGCGCGCGGCGGCCGTCTTGCAGGCTCGACAGGGTCGCCTCCAGGGCGCGCCAGGCGGCCTTGCGGCCGGCCTGGTCGCCGTCGAAGCAGAACAGCACGCTGGGCACCACGCGGAACAGGCGCTTGAGGTGCTCCTCGCTGGTGGAGGTGCCGAGGGTGGCCACCGCGTTGCGCAGGCCTTGTTGGGCCAGGGCGATGACGTCCATGTAGCCCTCGACCACGATGATCTCGTCGAGGTTGCGGTTGTGCTTGCGCGCCTCGTACAGGCCATACAGCTCCTGGCCCTTGTGGAATACCGGGGTTTCCGGGGAGTTCAGGTACTTGGGCTTGTCGTCGCCCAGTACCCGGCCGCCGAAGGCGATGACCCGGCCACGGCTGTCGCGGATCGGGAACATCACCCGATCACGGAAACGGTCGTAGCGCTTGCCGCTCTCGGCGTTCTCGATCAACAGGCCTGCGTCGATCATCACCTTTTGCTGCAACGCGTCGGCGCCCAGGTGCTTGAGCAGGTTGTCCCAGCCCGGCGGGGCGAAGCCCAGGCCAAAGTCGCGGGCGATCTCGCCGGACAGGCCGCGGCCCTTGAGGTAGTCCACCGCTGCCTTGCGAGTGGCATGGCCGCGCAGGGCCTGGCGATAGAACTCGCTGGCTGCTTCCAGCAGCGGGTACAGCGGTGAATCGGTTGGCTGGCGCGGCTTCTGTCCGCGGCGGCCCTCTTCCCGGGGTACCTCCATGCCGGCCGCGCGGGCCAGCTCCTCGACCGCCTGGGGGAAGTCCAGGTTGTCGTGGTCCATGATGAAGCCCAGCGCGTTGCCGCCGGCGCCGCAGCCGAAGCAGTAGTAGAACTGCTTGTCGGGGCTGACGGTGAAGGAGGGGCTCTTTTCCTTGTGGAACGGGCAGCAGGCGGACAGGTTCTTGCCGGTCTTCTTCAGCTGGACGCGCGAACTCACCACATCGACGATGTCGGTGCGGTTGAGAAGGTCATCGATGAAGCTCTGGGGAATCAGCCCGGCCATGGCAGTCTCGTCATCTGGCAACTGGCAAGTCTAAACGCTTGTGCGCGGGTTTGGCGTGGGGTATCTCGCAGGAAGAGGAGTGTGCTCGTCACCAGCCCATGAAGGGCTCGTCAGAAAGGACGTGCACGCCTGGTCGAGGACCAGTTCTGACGCGTTGATGCGGGTTGCCCATGGCTTTTGCCGGGGCGCCCAAGGCGCATGGCCAAGGGTTTGAAGCGACCGCTGCCATCAGCCCGGCACGAGGCCGGGCATGGCAGAAGCTTTGCGTAGAACGGCTGTACTTAGTACAGACGAACGGCGCGGCGCTGTTCGCGCTGAACCTTCTTGGCGTGACGCTTTACAGCGGCAGCGGCTTTGCGCTTGCGCTCGGCGGTCGGCTTCTCGTAAAACTCGCGGCTACGAACTTCAGCCAGTACACCGGCTTTTTCGCAGGAGCGCTTGAAACGACGCAGAGCTACGTCGAAGGGTTCGTTCTCTTTAACTTTGACGGCTGGCATCCAGGGCTACCTTAATTCATTACCGGGGTAGACGTGCTCCTGGCAAAACATAAGGTGTGCTGGAGAACGTCGGTTTTCAAGGGTTGCGGATGTTAACCCTTAGCTGGCCGGAATGCAAAGCCTCTGATCGAAAACCGCTGGTCGGCACCGGACACGGGGACTATCATGCGCGCCTTCGAATTCAGCCTCAACAAGGCACGGACCCATGCTAGTACTGGGATTGGAAACATCCTGCGACGAAACTGGCGTCGCATTATACGACAGTGAGCGCGGCCTGCTGGCCGACGCGCTGTTCAGCCAGATCGACCTGCACCGCGTCTATGGCGGCGTGGTGCCCGAGCTCGCCTCGCGCGACCACGTCAAGCGCATGCTGCCGCTGATTCGCCAGGTGCTGCAGGAAGCCGACTGCGTCGCCACCGAGATCGACGCCATCGCCTACACCGCAGGTCCCGGCCTGGTCGGCGCGCTGCTGGTGGGCGCCTCCTGCGCCCAGGCGCTGGCCTTTGCCTGGGATGTTCCGGCGATCGGTGTGCACCATATGGAAGGCCACCTGCTGGCGCCGATGCTCGAGGAGCAGCCGCCGGAATTTCCGTTCGTCGCTTTGTTGGTGTCCGGTGGCCACACCCAGCTGGTGCGCGTCGATGGCATCGGCCAGTACGAGCTGTTGGGCGAGAGCCTGGACGACGCCGCTGGCGAAGCCTTCGACAAGACCGCCAAGCTGATCGGCCTCAATTATCCGGGCGGCCCCGAGATCGCCCGCCTGGCCGAGCAAGGCACGCCCGGGCGCTTCGTGTTCCCGCGGCCGATGTGCGATCGGCCGGGCCTGCAGTTCAGCTTCAGCGGCCTCAAGACCTTCGCCCTGAACACCTGGCAGCAATGCCGCGACGCCGGGGACGACAACGAGCAAACCCGTTGCGACGTGTCGCTGGCGTTCCAGCAGGCGGTGGTGGAGACTCTGACCATCAAGTGCAAGCGTGCGCTCAAGCAGACTGGCCTCAAACGCCTGGTCATCGCCGGTGGCGTGAGCGCCAACAAGGCCTTGCGCGTTTCGCTGGAAGAAATGCTGGCCAGCATCAAGGGCAACGTCTATTACGCCCGTCCACGGTTCTGTACCGACAACGGCGCGATGATCGCCTATGCCGGTTGCCAGCGCCTGTTGGCCGGGCAGCGGCAGGACCTGGCCATCAGCGTGCAGGCGCGCTGGCCGATGGAGCAGTTGCCGGCGGTGTGAAAGGTGCCGGCTTGTGCGGGCGTCTCAGAAATGGCGCTCGCGCCCGGCGAACAGGTCGCGCAGGTTGCTGCGGTGGCGCCAGACGATCAGGATCGTCAGTACCGTCATCGGCAGCAGCGCTTCGGGTTCGCGCCAGGCCAGCAGCGGCAGCGTCAATGGCGTGGCGATCAACGCCGCCAGCGAGCTGGTGCGGGTGAGGTAGAAGGTCAGCAGCCAGGCGCCGATGGCCAGCAGCGCGGCGGGAAAGTACAACGCCATGAGCATGCCGGCGGCAGTGGCCACGCCCTTGCCGCCCTGGAAACGGAAGTACACCGGGAACAGGTGGCCGAGCACCGCGCAGATGCCGACCCAGGCCTGCTCCTGCTGGTCGAGCCCGGCCAGGCGGGCCAGCAGTACTGGCAACATGCCCTTGCACAGGTCGCCGAGCAGCGTCAGGATCGCCAGTTTGCGGCCGGCCAGGCGTAGCATGTTGGTCGCGCCGGCATTGCCCGAGCCGCTGGAGCGCGGGTCGGGGCTGCCGCTGAGGCGGCTCAGGACGATGGCGAAGGACAGAGAGCCGAGCAGGTAGGCAAGCAGCGCCAGTGACCAAAACATGCTAACTATTCCGGGCGAGGACGCCCTGATTCTAACGGCGCCCGTCGCCCTTGTCGTGCTGTGGAGAGAAGTGCTTGGACAGAGTGTTCATCGAAGGCCTGGAAGTCGATACCGTCATCGGTGCCTATGACTGGGAGCGGGATATTCGCCAATGCCTGCGCCTTGACCTGAGTTTCGCCTGGGACAACCGCCCGGCGGCGGCCGGTGACGACCTGTCGCTGGCCCTGGACTACGCCAGTGTCTCGGCGCGCGTCCAGGCCTTCGCCGAGCAGGCGCGCTTCGAACTGGTGGAGACCTTTGCCGAGCGTCTGGTGGCCGTACTGATGGAAGAGTTCAAGATCCCGTGGGTGCGGCTGAAACTGACCAAACCGGGTGCGGTGCCTGCGGCCCGGGGCGGCGTTGGCGTGGAGATCGAGCGCGGATGTCTCTGAGTACCGTATATCTCGGGCTGGGTAGCAACATCGACCGCGAGCGGCACCTGTGCGCCGGGCTCGATGCCCTGGCTGCGATACTCATCGACATGCGTTGCTCGCCGGCGTTCGAAAGCCAGGCAGTGGGTATCAAGAGCGGGCCATTCATCAACTTCGTGGTGACCGGCAAGACCGACCTGCCGCTGCTGGAGCTGGACCGCCGGCTGAAGTTCATCGAAGCGGAAAATGGCCGCTACGCACCCGACCGCAAGGGCCTTCCGCTGGATATCGACGTGCTGCTGTACGACGATCTGCATGGCACCTTCAACGGCTTGGTGCTGCCGCGGGCGGAGATCCTGAAGAACGCGTTCGTGCTGTGGCCCTTGTCTTTGCTGGCGCCCCAACGGGTGCACCCTGGGGTCGGCAAGCCCATGGCGCAGTTGTGGGAAGAGGCGAGCATCGATCAGGTACTGGCGCCGGTGCCGTTCGAGTGGCGTGGGCTGCAGCTCACGCAGGTCTGAGCCGCACTTGCGATCGCGGAGCAAGCCCTCTTCCACCAATCGGACTTGCTCCCTGCGATGGGCTCACTGCTGCGTGTAGGCCTTCAGCGCCTCAAGCCTTTGCGCCTTCAGCGCCTCCCCCAAGGCTTGGCCGGTCAGCCCCTGTTGCACAAGCGGCTTCACATCCACGGCCCGAGCCGCCGCAGCTGCATCGCGCAGATACCTGCCTTGTGGATAACTCGAGTCCACTGCCGCCATTTCACACGCGGCAATGAAGTCGTCGAAACGCTGCGGCCGACGATACACATCAAACTTCTGCAGCATTTCCAGCAGGCTTGTCGGCTCAAGTGCCAGAGCTTGATCGGCCTGTTCGGCGAACTCCCCCACCAGTATCGCCAGTTCCTGGCATTCGCGTGGGACCTTGAAGCGCTGGTTGAGTGCTTTGATCGCCGTTGATTCCAATCCGCGCAGCAGGCAAGCCCAACGCACAGGCAGGGATTGCTGGTGCCTGGCCGCCTGGTGCAGTGCAGTCAGTGTATCGGTGCCGTGCTCCAGCTCTGGCATAAGCTCTTTCAGTGCGCCGCAACTGCGCAGCACCTCGACGAACACCTGTGGCTCGTTTTCCATCAATGCCCGTTCGATCTCCTTCCAGCTGCGTTCGGCAGTAAGCGCCTGCAGTTCGCCCGACTCGGCGATCTGCCGCATGAGGGCAAGGGTTTCGTCGGCCACCTCGAAACCCAGAGGTGCATAGCGCGCCGCAAAGCGCGCAACACGCAACACTCGCAGTGGATCTTCTGCGAATGCTGGGGAAACATGGCGAAGGATTCGGTTATCCAGGTCTGCCTTGCCGTGGTAGGGGTCGTACAGCTGGCCGTGTTCGTCCTCGGCCATGGCGTTGATGGTCAGGTCGCGGCGAATCAGGTCTTCTTCGAGGGTGACGTCGGGGCTTGCGTGGAAGGTGAAACCGCCATAACCGCGCCCGCTCTTGCGCTCGGTGCGGGCCAGGGCGTACTCCTCACCGGACCTGGGGTGAAGAAAAACCGGAAAATCCGCGCCCACCGGGCGGTAGCCCAGGGCCTGCATCTGTTCGACGCTGGCGCCAACCACCAGCCAGTCGACGTCGCTGACCGGACGGCCGAGCAGGCGGTCACGCACAGCGCCGCCAACCTTGTAGATCTGCATGTGAAACCTCCATTTCTGCCGATAGGATACCCTGTCGGCAGAAATGGAAGTGTGTGATGGCTAGAGGTGGTGTACCACGGCCAGGTCCATGCGTCCGTAGTCGCCGGCCTCGCTGTGCTCGCTGCGCGGTGGCATGTGGTGGGTCTTCATCACCTGATCGCCCTGCACGGTCTCCAGGTGAATGTCGAAGCCCCACAGGCGGTGCAGGTGCTTGAGCACCTCCTCGGTGGAGTCGCCCAGGGGTTTGCGGTTGTGCTGCTGGTGGCGCAAGGTCAGCGAGCGGTCGCCACGCCGGTCGATGCTCCAGATCTGCACGTTGGGCTCGCGGTTGCCCAGGTTGTACTGCGCGGCCAGCTGCTCGCGGATGGTGCGGTAGCCGTCCTCGTCATGGATCGCCGGCACCAGCAGGTCGTCGCGCTGGTCGTCGTCGAGGATGCTGAACAGCTTGAGGTCACGCATCACCTTGGGTGACAGGTACTGCAGGATGAAGCTCTCATCCTTGAAGCTGCTCATGGCGAACTTGATCGTCGACAGCCAGTCGCTGCCGGCGATGTCCGGGAACCAGCGGCGATCCTCCTCGGTAGGGTGCTCGCACATGCGGCGGATGTCGGTGTACATGGCAAAGCCCAGAGCATAGGGGTTGATACCGCTGTAATACGGGCTGTCGAAGCCTGGCTGGAACACCACGCTGGTGTGCGACTGCAGAAACTCCATCATGAAGCCTTCGGTGATCAGCCCCTCGTCGTAGAGGTCGTTCATCAGGGTGTAGTGCCAGAAGGTCGCCCAGCCTTCGTTCATCACCTGGGTTTGGCGCTGCGGGTAGAAATACTGGGCGATCTTGCGCACGATGCGCACCACTTCGCGCTGCCAGGGCTCCAGCAGCGGGGCGTGCTTTTCGATGAAGTAGAGGATGTTCTCCTGGGGTTCTGCCGGGAAGCGCGCGTCGTCTTTCTCGCCGCCCTTTTCGGCGCCCTTGGGGATGGTGCGCCAGAGGTCGTTGATCTGCCGTTGCAGGTGCTCTTCGCGCTCCTTCTGCCGGCGGCGTTCTTCCTCGGCGGAAATGGGGTAGGGGCGCTTGTAGCGGTCCACGCCGTAGTTCATCAGGGCATGGCAGGAGTCGATCAGGTCCTCGACGGCATCGATGCCGTGGCGCTCCTCGCATTGGGCGATGTACTGCTTGGCGAACACCAGGTAATCGATGATCGAGCTGGCGTCGGTCCAGGTGCGGAACAGGTAGTTGCCCTTGAAGAAGCTGTTGTGGCCGTAGCAGGCGTGGGCGATCACCAGTGCCTGCATGCACATGGTGTTCTCTTCCATCAGGTAGGCGATGCACGGATCGGAGTTGATCACGATCTCGTAGGCCAAGCCCATCTGGCCACGGCTGTAGGACTTCTCGGTACTGAGGAACTGCTTGCCGTAGGACCAGTGGTGATAGCCCAGCGGCATGCCCACCGAGGCGTAGGCGTCCATCATCTGCTCGGCGGTGATCACTTCGATCTGGTTGGGGTAGGTGTCCAGGGCGTAGCGGGCGGCCAGGCGACTGATCTCGCGGTCGTAGGTCTGGATCAGCTCGAACGTCCATTCGGAACCGGTGGAAATGGGCTGGCGTCTCTGCTCTCTGGCGGTCATGTGGCTAACCTGCGCTGGAAGAGTTCACGGAAGACCGGGTAGATGTCGCCGGCCGATACCAACTGCTGCTGGGCGAAGGTGTCGGGGAACGCCTCGCCGATGCGCTCGTATTCGTACCACAGCGCCTGGTGTTCGCGTGGGGTGATCTCGACGTAAGTGTAGTACTGCACGTGCTGCATGATCTGATTGGCGAGAATGTCGCGGCAGATCGGCGAGTCGTCGTTCCAGTTGTCGCCGTCCGAGGCCTGGGCGGCGTAGATATTCCAGTCACTGGCCGGGTAACGCTCGGCCATGATTTCCTGCATCAGCTTGAGCGCGCTGGAGACGATGGTGCCGCCGGTCTCGCGGGAATAGAAGAACTCTTCCTCGTCCACTTCGCGGGCGCTGGTGTGATGGCGGATGAACACGACCTCGATGCGGTCGTAGTTCCGCTTGAGGAACAGGTACAGCAGGATGAAGAAGCGCTTGGCGATGTCCTTGGTGGCCTGGGTCATGGAGCCGGACACGTCCATCAGGCAGAACATCACCGCCTTGGAGCTGGGGTTGGGCTGCTTGACCAGCAGGTTGTACTTCAGGTCGAAGGTGTCGAGAAACGGCAGGCGGTTGATGCGCGCCTTTAGGCGTTCGATCTCGCTCTCGGTGTCCTGGATGTCGGTGAAGTTGTCCGGTTCCTCGACCTTGAGCCGCTCCAGTTCCTTCTGCGCCTCGCGCAACAGGGCACGGCTGCTGCCGGTCAGGGCGATGCGCCGGGCATGGGCAGAGCGCAGGGTGCGCACGATGTTGATGCGCGACGGGTTGCCCTCGTTGGCAATGCCTGCGCGCACGGTCTTGAAGGTGTCGGCCCCGGTCAGGTGGCGCTTGACCAGGTTGGGCAGCTCCAGGTCCTCGAACATGAATTCGAGGAATTCTTCCTGGGTGATCTGGAACACGAAGTCGTCCATGCCCTCGCCGGAGTTGCCCGCCTTGCCGCGGCCACCGCCACCGCCGCCACCTTGTGGCCGGGCGATGTGTTCGCCGGCGGTGAATTCCTTGTTGCCGGGGTGGACGATGGTCTGCTTGCCGCCGCGACCGTGGTGCAGCACGGGTTCATCGATGTCGCGACCCGGGATGCTGATCTGTTCGCCATGCTCCATGTCCATGATGGAGCGGCGACTCACGGCCTCTTCGACGGCCTTCTTGATGTGTTCACGGTAACGCCGCAGGAAGCGCTGGCGGTTGACCGTGCTCTTGTTCTTGCCGTTCAGGCGTCGGTCGATTACGTAGCTCATGGTCCCTCCGGTAGCTGGGAACAGCTGCACGCTTCAAGCTACGAGCTGCACGTAAAAGCAGCCGCCGCCGCCCGGGCTGGCAAGGCCAGCCTCGGACGCACGGCGTGTAGCGTGTCGCTTTATTGCGATTTCCTGACCCGCAGGTACCATTCCGACAGCAGTCGAACCTGCTTGTCGGTGTAGCCACGCTCCACCATCCGGGTGACGAAGTCGTTGTGCTTCTGTTGATCCTCCTTGCTGGCCTTGGCGTTGAAACTGATGACCGGCAGCAGGTCCTCTGTGTTGGAGAACATCTTCTTCTCGATCACCACCCGCAGCTTCTCGTAGCTGAGCCAGCTGGGGTTCTTGCCGTTGTTGTTGGCCCGGGCGCGCAGCACGAAGTTGACGATCTCGTTGCGGAAGTCCTTCGGATTGCTGATGCCGGCTGGCTTCTCGATCTTCTCCAGCTCCTCGTTGAGGGCGATGCGGTTGAGGATCTCGCCGGTTTCCGGGTCGCGGTATTCCTGGTCCTGGATCCAGAAGTCGGCGTACAGCACATAGCGGTCGAAGATGTTCTGGCCGTATTCGCTGTAGGACTCCAGGTAGGCGGTCTGGATCTCCTTGCCGATGAACTCGATGTAGCGCGGTGCCAGGTATTCCTTCAGGTAGCGCAGGTAGCGCTCGCGCACCTCGGCCGGGAACTGTTCCTGCTCGATCTGCTGCTCCAGCACATACAGCAGGTGCACCGGGTTGGCCGCCACCTCGTGAGGGTCGAAGTTGAACACCTTGGAGAGGATCTTGAAGGCGAAGCGGGTCGACAGGCCGTTCATGCCCTCGTCGACGCCCGCGGCGTCGCGGTACTCCTGGATCGACTTGGCTTTCGGGTCGGTGTCCTTGAGGTTCTCGCCGTCGTACACGCGCATCTTCGAGTAGATGTTGGAGTTCTCGGGCTCTTTCAGGCGCGAGAGCACGGTGAACTGGGCCAGCATCTTCAAAGTGTCAGGCGCGCAATGGGCCTTGGCCAGGGAGCTGTTGACCAGCAGCTTGTCGTAGATCTTGATCTCGTCACTGACGCGCAGGCAGTACGGCACCTTGACGATGTAGATCCGGTCGATGAAGGCCTCGTTGTTCTTGTTGTTGCGGAAGGTATGCCACTCCGATTCGTTGGAGTGGGCCAGCAGGATCCCGGAGTAGGGGATCGCGCCCAACCCCTCGGTGCTGTTGTAGTTGCCTTCCTGGGTCGCGGTGAGCAACGGGTGCAGGACCTTGATCGGCGCCTTGAACATCTCGACGAATTCCATCAGGCCCTGGTTGGCCCGGCACAGCGCGCCCGAATAGCTGTAGGCGTCGGCGTCGTTCTGCGGGAATTCCTCGAGCTTGCGGATATCCACCTTGCCCACCAGGGCCGAAATGTCCTGGTTGTTCTCGTCGCCCGGCTCGGTCTTGGCGATGGCGATCTGGTTGAGGATGGACGGGTAGAGCTTGACCACCCTGAACTTGCTGATGTCGCCGCCGAATTCCTGCAGGCGCTTGGTGGCCCAGGGCGACATGATGGTGTTGAGGTAGCGGCGCGAGATGCCGTATTCCTCTTCGAGGATCTGGCCGTCCTCGGCGGCGTTGAACAGGCCCAGGGGCGATTCGAACACCGGCGAGCCCTTGATGGCGTAGAACGGCACCTTCTCCATCAGCTGCTTGAGTTTCTCGGCCAGCGACGATTTACCGCCGCCCACCGGGCCCAGCAGGTAGAGGATCTGTTTCTTCTCTTCCAGGCCTTGGGCGGCGTGGCGGAAGTAGGAGACGATCTGGTCGATGCACTCTTCCATGCCATGGAAGTCGGCAAAGGCCGGATAACGACGGATCACCTTGTTGGAGAAGATCCGCGACAGCCTGGAGTTGCTTGAGGTGTCGATCAGCTCTGGTTCGCCGATGGCCAGCAACAGCCGCTCGGCCGCCGAGGCATAGGCACTGCGATCCTCTTTGCACAGCTCGAGGTACTCCTGCAGCGAAAGTTCTTCCTGGCGGGTGGACTCGAAACGTTGTTGGAAGTGGCTAAAAATGCTCATGACGTCACCTCGCTCGATACGTGGAGACGACGCCGGATCAGTCAGCTGATGCTGGCATGCAACCGGGCTCGCCGATTGCTGTATACCCCCCAGAACACCTTGGAACGCTACCGATGACCCGCACGCCGGTGTACCGGCTCTCCCCTTTTTTGGATGGCCTGGGCTTAAGGATAGTTGGTTATACGCAAGGTCAAGGGCAGGGAGCCGAGAAGACGCCTGCGACCGTTCGTCAGGTCGGGCGCAAGCCCGCGCCGAGCGCGGGCTGGAGGAAAAATGAAAAAATTATTCGGCGCTGCCCTGGGCGGTTTCCGCCGGGTAGGTGTTGCGCCACAGCTCGAAGCCACCATCGATGCTGTAGACGTTGGAGAAGCCCTGGCCGACCAGGTAGGCGGCGGCGCTCTGGCTGGAATTGCCGTGGTAGCAGACAACCAGTGTAGGCGCGTCCAGGTCGGCGTTGCGGATGAAATCGGCAACCGAGTGATTATCCAGATGAGTGGCGCCGGCGATGTGCCCGGCGGCAAAGGCCTGCGGGTCGCGAATGTCGACCACGACCGCGCCTTGCGCACGCAATTCGAGGGCTTGCTCGGGGGTAATGCGCTTGAATTCGCTCATGGGTGCGGTTCCTTCAGGGATGTTCATTGAGTGGCGCCGGCGGGCGTGGGGTGCCCTCGCGGGTGCAGTCGCAGCGGTGGAGTTCACCACTGTCGACATTGTACAGGGTCATCGCGCCGCCCCAGACGCAGCCGGTGTCCAGGGCGATCACGCCGGGCACGTCGACACGGCCTTCGAGGGCGGCCCAGTGGCCGAAGAGAATCTTCACATGGCGCGAGCGACGGTCCGGGTGGGAAAACCACGGCTTATAGCCCTTGGGGGCGCTGTCGGCGCCCTCCTTGGTCTTGAGGTCGAGCTTGCCGGCGGCGGTGCAGAAGCGCATGCGGGTGAAGTAGTTGGTGATCACCCGCAGGCGTTCGACGCCGGCCAGGTCCTTGCTCCACTTGTTCGGCTCGTTGCCGTACATGCCGTCCAGGTACAGCTTCAGGCGGCTGTCGTCGCGCAGCACTTCCTCGACCTCGGCCGCCAGCTCCAGCGCTTTGCCCAGGGTCCATTGCGGCGGGATGCCAGCATGGACCATGGCGATGCCACGGACTTCGTCGTAGTGCAGCAGCTTCTGTTGGCGCAGCCAGTCCAAGAGCTGGTCGGCGTCCGGGGCTTCGATGATCTCGCGCAGGGTGTCGCTTTTCTTAAGCCGCTCGACGTTGTGCCCGGCCGCCAGCAGGTGCAGGTCGTGATTGCCCAGCACGCAGACCAGCGCCTGGCGGATCGAATAGAGGTAGCGCAGGGTTTCGAGGGACTCGGGGCCGCGGTTGACCAGGTCGCCCACCAGCCAAAGACGGTCGACCGACGGGTTGAAGCGCACGCGTTCGAGCAGGCACTTGAGCGGTTGTAGGCAGCCTTGCAGGTCGCCGACGGCATAGGTGGCCATCAGTGCAGGGCCCCAGGCACGGCAAGGCGGAATGGGGCAATTGTGGCGTCGAAGCGCTTGCCGTCTTCGGCGAACATCTGGTAGCTGCCCTGCATGGTGCCGACGCGGGTGCTGATGACCGCGCCGCTGCTGTAGGTGTGGCTTTGGCCGGGCTCGATCAGCGGCTGCTGGCCAATCACGCCGGCGCCACGCACTTCCTCGACTTCGCCGTCACCGTTGGTGATCAGCCAGTGGCGGGACATCAGCTTGGCGGTGACCGTGCCGTTGTTCTGTACGGTGATGGTGTAGGCGAAGGCGAAACGGCTGCTTTCGGGGTCGGATTGTTCTTTGAGGTAGCGGGTCACGACGCTGACGTCGATCTGATAGCGGGGGTCGGACATGCAAAGGCCTTGGGCGAACTGACGCAATAACGCAGTCTAGGCCATTGGCGGGGGTGGTGGCCAGTTATCACTGACCGCGGGGCAAGCCCGCTCCCACGCAGAGAGCGGGCGCGTGGTCAGCCCTGCTGTTCGGCCAGCTTGTCGGCCAGGCGCACGAAGGCGGCCAGGTCCAGCTGTTCGGGGCGCAGGCTGCCGTCGACGCCGGCGGCTTCGATGGCCGCGCTGTCGAGCAGGCCTTTCAGGGTGTTGCGCAGGGTCTTGCGGCGCTGGTTGAACGCCTCGCGTACTACCTGTTCCAGCAGCCGTGCATCCTTGGCCGGGTGTGGCAGCACTGCGTGCGGCACCAGGCGGACGATGGCCGAGTCCACCTTCGGCGGCGGATTGAAGGCGCCAGGGCCAACGTTGAACAGGTGCTCGACCCGGCAGTGGTACTGCACCATGATCGACAAACGGCCCCAGTCACCGCCACCCGGGCCTGCAGCCATGCGCTCGACCACTTCCTTTTGCAGCATGAAGTGCATGTCGCGGATCAGCCCGGCATGGCTGAGCAGGTGGAAGATCAGCGGGGTGGAGATGTTGTAGGGCAGGTTGCCGACCACCTTGAGGCTGCGCTCAGGCACGCCCAGCTGGTTGAAGTCGAACTTCAGGGCATCGCCCTGGTGCAGGCGGAAGTTGTCGCGCCCGGCGAACTTGTGTTGCAGGATCGGCACCAGGTCTTTGTCCAGCTCCACCACGTCCAGCTGTGCGCCGCTACCCAGCAGGCCCTCGGTCAGGGCGCCCTGGCCGGGGCCGATCTCCAGCAGGTGTTCGCCGGCCTTGGCGTTGATCGCCCGCAGGATGCGATCGATGATTCCGGCGTCGTGCAGGAAGTTCTGGCCGAAGCGCTTGCGCGCCCGGTGTTGATAGTGCTCGGTCATGGTCGGTTCTCGGCCATCTGGTAGGCGGTTTCCAATGCGACGCGCAGGCTGCCGGTGTCGATCCGGCCGGTGCCGGCCAGGTCCAGGGCGGTGCCGTGGTCGACCGAGGTACGGATGATCGGCAGGCCCAGCGTCACGTTGACCGCGGCGCCAAAGCCCTTGTACTTGAGTACGGGCAGGCCTTGGTCGTGGTACATCGCCAGCACCGCGTCGCAGTGCTCCAGATATTTGGGGGTAAACAGGGTATCGGCCGGCAGCGGACCGTGCAGGTCCATGCCTTCGGCGCGCAGGCGCTGCAGCACCGGCTCGATGATATCGATTTCTTCGCGGCCCAGGTGGCCGCCTTCTCCGGCATGCGGATTGAGCCCGCAGATCAGGATGCGTGGGTTGGCGATGCCGAACTTGTCGCGCATGTCCGCATGCAGGATGCGGGTGACGCGCTCCAGGCGTTCGCCAGTGATGGCGTCGGCGATATCGCGCAGGGGCAGGTGGGTGGTCACCAGGGCTACGCGCAATCCTCGGGTGGCCAGCATCATCACCACTTGCGCGGTCTGGGTGAGGTCGGCGAGGAACTCGGTGTGCCCGGAAAAGGCGATCCCGCTCTCGTTGATTACACCCTTGTGCACAGGGGCGGTGATCATCCCGGCGAACTGCCCGTCGAGGCAGCCCTGGCCGGCCCGGGTCAGTGTCTCCAGGACGAACGCGGCGTTGGCCTTGTCCAGCTGCCCGGCCAGCACCGGGTTGGCCAGTGGCGTGTCCCAGACGTACAGGCTGCCGGCGGGGGCTGGCAGGCTGGGGAAACTGTCCGGGGTGACGGGTAGCAGGCTGACGGCCAGCCCCAGCTGCGCGGCCCGCTCGGCGAGCAGGTCACGGCTGGTGATGGCGATCAGGGGGTGGGGCTGGGCCTCGGCGGCGAGCAGCAGGCACAGGTCGGGACCTATGCCGGCCGGCTCGCCGGGCGTGACGGCGAAGCGCTGGGGCTTCACTGGGCGGCCTGGTCAGCGCCAGGCAGCTTGATTTCAACGTAGGCTTCGTCGCGGATCTGGCGCAGCCAGTTCTGCAGCTCTTCGTCGTACTTGCGGTTGCGCAGGACGTTCATGGCCTGCTGCTCGCGCGCCTGCTCGGTGCTGTCGGTTGCGCGGCGGCCCAGCACTTCCAGCACATGCCAGCCGTATTGGGTCTTGAACGGCTTGGTCACCACGCCTTGCTGGGCGTTGGCCATCTGCTCGCGGAACTCCGGCACCAGGCTGTTCGGGTCGACCCAGTTGAGGTCGCCGCCGTTGAGCGCGGAGCCCGGGTCTTCCGAGAAGCTCTTCGCCAGTTCGGCGAAGTCTTCACCGTTTTGGATCCGGTCGTACAGACGCTCGGCCAATTGCTCGGTGGCGGCTTCGCTGCGGATCTCGCTCGGCTTGATCAGGATGTGGCGCACATGCACTTCGTCGCGCAGGATGCTCTCGCTGCCGCCACGCTTCTCCTCGAGTTTGAGGATGATGAAGCCGTTGGGGATGCGGATCGGCTGGGTAATGTCACCAATGGCCATGCTGCTGAGCATCTTGGCAAAGTCAGGTGGCAGCTGGCCGGCCTTGCGCCAGCCCATCTCGCCGCCTTCCAGGGCGTTCTCGCTGGCGGAGCGCTCAATGGCCATCTGACCGAAGTCCTTGCCCTGCCGGAGTTGCTGGTAGACATCGCCGACCTGGCGGGCGGCGGCCTGGATGGCTTCCGAGTTGGCGCCTTCCGGGGTCGGGATAAGGATGTTGGCCAGGCGGTACTCTTCCGACATCTGCATCTTGCCCAGGTCCGAGTTGAGGAAGTTCTTCACTTCCTGCTCGGACACCTGGATACGCTCGGCCACGCGACGTTGACGTACGCGGCTGATGACCATCTCGCGCTTGATCTGCTCGCGGGCATCGTCGTACGACAGGCCATCGTGGGCCAGGGCGGCGCGGAACTGCTCCAGCGACATGCCATTGCGCTGGGCAATGGTGGCGACGGCCTGGTTCAGCTCCTCGTCGGTGATGCGGATGCCCGAGCGCTCGCCGATCTGCAGTTGCAGGTTTTCGACGATCAGGCGCTCCAGCACCTGCTGTTGCAGGGCGGCGGCAGGTGGCACACCGCCGCCACGCTTGGCGATGGTCTGCTGCACTTCGCGCACGCGCTGGTCCAGCTGGCTCTGCATGACCACGTCGTTGTCGACGGTGGCCACGATGCGGTCGATGGGCTGTACCGCGGCATGCACCGCGCCACTCAGCATTGCGGCGCCCAGCATCAGCGGGCGCAGACGATCAATAAGCTTGCTCTTCACGTGTACGGTAACCTTGAATGCCTTGGTCCAGGAACGATTCGACCTTGTTGCCGACTACACCACCGAGCCCTTTGAGCACGATCTGCAGGAAGATGCCGTGGTCGCCCTTCTCGTTGTTCGGGACGGCTTGGCTGAAGTCGTCGTAGTCGATCCAGTAGCGGTTGATCAGACGCAGTTTCCAGCAGCAGTTGTCATATTCGAAACCACCCATCGCTTCAAGGGTGCGGTTGCGGTTGTAGTCATGCTGCCAGCGACCGATCACGCTCCACTGCGGCACGATCGGCCAGATGACCGAGAAATCGTGCTGCTGGATCTTGTAGTAATCCTTGATGTAGTTCGGATCGCCAGGGGTGCCATAGTCACCACCGCCGACTTTCCAGAGGCCAGTCGCCGAATCGTAGGTGATCAGGTCGTTGCGATAGCGATAGCCAAGGTTGACGACCTTGTTCGGATTGTCTTCAGGCTGGTAGTGGAACATAGCGCTGCCCGAGCGGGTGCTGTGGCTGTCCGGATCCCAGTTGAAGTCCGAGTTGAAACGCCAGTCGCGGTTGAAGGCGTACTCGTATTCCAGTGCGTACGGCGAGACATCTGATTTGCTGTCCGCGCGGGTGCGATAGTCGATGCCAGGAAGTTGGACCTTGCGATCCTTGAAGTAGAACGCCTGGCCGATGCTGAAACGCTGGCGCTGGAAGCCATTGTCCTCGATCCAGCGGTTGGTCACGCCCAGCGACAGCTTGTTCTCGTCGCCGATGCGGTCGGTGCCACTGAAGCGGTTGTCGCGGAACAGCGAGGAATAGTTGAACGTGTTCTCGCCCGTGTCGAACAGTGGAATGTCTTTCTGGTCCTTGTACGGAACATAGAGGTAGAACAGCCGCGGTTCGAGGGTCTGGCGGTAGTTCGTACCGAACAGCTGGGTATTGCGGTCGAAGTAGAGGCCACTGTCGACACTGAAGATCGGAATGTCGCGGTTCAACGAGCTGCTGTAGCTGCCGTAGGCGGGGTTCGCTGACTGCGCGATAGCCTGAGCCTTGCCTTGGCTATCCAGGTCCAGGTCGTAGTTGGTGTAGACGTACTTCAACTTCGGCGTGACGAAGCCATAGCTGGCTTGCATCGGCAGGCTGATCGCCGGGGCGAAGTTGAGGCGGGTGCCGTTGGCGCGAGCGATACCGGAAACGTTGTCGTCCAGGCGACGGCCAGGAATACCACCTGCGGAAGTGTCCGGATTGCCGTCCTTGTCCCTTACGAAATCGTTCTTCAGGTCACGGTCGAAGCGCACGGCCTCGGTCTCGTAGCTCAGATCGAAGCCGCCCGGATGGAACGGCAGCATGCCATTGAAGGTGACCTGCGGAAGCTTGTCGTACGGGGTGATCTGCGAGATGGTCGCCATCTCGTAGGCATGCACATTCAGGCCTGCGGTATAGCTGTCGCCCCGGTAGGTCAGTGTGCCGCGTTGGTTCAGGATGTCCCGGCTCTGTACGCCGATCTGGTCGGTTTCCAGGTCCTGGAAGTAGAACGGATCGCTGATGTCGGTGTAATCCACCTCGGTCATCAGGCGCTCGTCCAGGCCGCCCTTGTGCTGCCAGTTGACCATCCAGCGATCTTTCTTGTAATCGGTCTGCTTCTCGCGGTCGTCGTCCTGATCGCTCAGGAAACCACCGCCGAACTGGCCTTCGCTGGACTTGGTCAGGTAGCGGAACTCGCCTTCCATCAGCATGCCGCGCTTGGCCATGTAGCGCGGGTACAACGTGGCGTCGTAGTTAGGCGCCAAGTTGAAGTAGTACGGGGTGACCAGCATGAAGCCGGTGTCGCTGCTGGAGCTGAACGATGGCGGCAGGAAGCCGGACTGGCGACGGTCGTCGATCGGGAAGTAGATGTACGGCGTGTAGAACACCGGGAAATCCTTGACCCGCAGCGTCACGTTGGTCGCGGTGCCGAAGCCGGTGGCCGGATTCAGGGTGATGTTGTTGCCCTTGAGCTGCCACGCGTTGCTGCCCGGCTCACAGGTGGTATAGGTACCGTCCTTGAGGCGGATGATGGCGTTCTCGGCGCGCTTGGCGTACAGCGCGTTGCCGCGGATGTGCGACTTGTGCATCACGTATTCGGCGTTGTCGACCCGGGCTTCGCCGGTGTCGAGCTGGATCTGCGCCTCGTCACCGACCACCAGCGAGCCGTTGTCGCGGATCTTGACGTTGCCCTTGAGCTCGCCCCGGTTCTCGGCCTGATACAGGTTGGCCTCATCGGCCTCGGCCTGCATGCTGCCCTGGCGCATGACCACGTCACCGGCGAGGGTGGCGATCTGCTGCTCCTGCTGGTACTTGGAGACCTTGGCGTTGATGTAGGTGGGCGACTCGTCCTTGGGCGTGGAGTCGTTCATGCCCGGGCGGGTCGGCTCGATGTAGGCGCCGCCGCAGTACGGGCCGGTCTCGGCCAGCTGCGCAGCGGTGAGCTTCTCGCGCGGGACCCAGTCCAGGTGGCTGTAGTCTTCGCTGCGCGACTTCAGGCCGCGGCCCTTGGCCTCGGTGACCAGCATCGGCTTCTCGGCCTCGGTCGCGGCGACTTCGCCAGGCGCTTCGGCGCCCGAGCTGGCAGCGGCTGCGCCCGGATGAACCGGGCGCGGAGGCAGGTTGGCGGCGGTCTTGGGCTTGCAGTCCCAGCCACCGGCGGCGGACACTTGGCAGTCGAACTGCTCGGCCGCCACCACGTACGACGTGGCCAGGGGTTGCAGGGCCAGCAGACCGCCAGTCACCAACAACGGAAACTTCCTACGAAACGCGGGGGATTTCAATGCCATCTTATTAGTCCGGGCTTCCTGCGTGCCATCTGCCCGCGTGTGGGGGCCGCACGCCTCTCGATGGTCTGAAAAAGATGCTGGATAATAAAGCATGACCCGCTTGACGGCTAGGGCCGTCGGAGAACCCTCGTAATGCCCGATCACGATGTACGCCTGCAACAACTGACCGCCTGGCTCACCGGGCAACTGGAGAGCCTGTTCCGTAGCAACGCCTGGGGCGAAGTGCCCACCGGCAGCCTGACCGCCGCCAGCAGCGATGCGAGTTTCCGCCGTTACTTCCGCTGGGAGGGCGCCGGCCACAGCTTCGTGATCATGGATGCGCCGCCGCCGCAGGAAAATTGCCGCCCGTTCGTCGATATCGACCACCTGCTGGCCACGGCGGGCGTGAACGTGCCGGTCATTCATGCACAGGACCTGGAACGTGGCTTCCTGCTGCTGGGCGATCTGGGCCGCCAGACATACCTGGACATCATTGATTCGGACAACGCCGACGCACTGTTCGCCGATGCCATCGATGCGCTGCTGGCGTTCCAGCGCCTGCCGATGGACGCGCCACTGCCCAGCTACGATGATGCCCTGCTGCGCCGCGAGGTGGAGCTGTTCCCCGAGTGGTACGTGGGCCGTGAGCTCGGCCTGACTTTCAGCGAAGCGCAGCAGGCCACCTGGCAACGGGTCAGCCAGGTGCTGATCGACAGCGCCCTGGCCCAGCCAAAGGTGCTGGTGCACCGCGACTACATGCCGCGCAACCTGATGCACAGCGCCCCCAACCCGGGCGTGCTGGATTTCCAGGATGCCGTCTACGGCCCGGTGACCTACGACATCACCTGCCTGTTCAAGGATGCCTTCCTCAGCTGGCCGCAGCCGCGCGTGGAGGGCTGGCTGCGTGGCTATTGGGAAAAGGCCCGCGCCGCCGGTATCCCGGTGCAGTCCGAGTTTGAAGCATTCCACCGCGCCAGCGACCTGATGGGCGTGCAGCGCCACCTCAAGGTCATCGGTATCTTTGCCCGTATCTGCCACCGTGACGGCAAGTCGCGCTATCTCACCGACGTGCCACGCTTCTTCGCCTATATAGATGAAGTGATCGCTCGTCGCCCCGAACTGGCCGAGCTGGGGCAACTGATTGCCGAGCTCAAGGGCGAGGCGCGTTCATGAAGGCAATGATCCTGGCGGCAGGCAAGGGCGAGCGCATGCGCCCGCTGACCCTGCATACGCCCAAGCCGCTGGTGCCCGCCGCCGGCAAGCCGCTGATCGAGTATCACCTCGAGGCGCTGGCCCGCGCCGGTATTCGTGAAGTGGTCATCAACCATGCCTGGCTCGGCCAGCAGATCGAGGACCATCTGGGCGATGGCAGCCGCTTCGGCCTGCGCATTCGCTACTCGGCGGAGGGCGAGCCACTGGAAACCGGTGGCGGGATCTTCAAGGCGTTGCCCCTGCTGGGGGATGCGCCGTTCCTGTTGGTCAACGGTGATGTCTGGACCGACTACGACTTCACTGGCCTGAATGCTCCCCTGCAAGGGCTGGCACACCTGGTACTGGTGGACAATCCCGGTCATCACGGACGTGGCGACTTCCGACTGGCGGATGGCCAGGTGAGCGATGGTGACGACGCCCCGGGAACGCTGACCTTCAGCGGTATCTCGGTGTTGGACCCGGTGCTGTTCGAAGGCTGCCAGCCCGGCGCGTTCAAGCTGGCCCCGTTGCTGCGCAAGGCCATGGCCGAAGGTCGAGTGAGTGGTGAGCACTACCGTGGCCACTGGATCGATGTCGGCACCCTCGAGCGCCTGGCTGATGTCGAGCGCCTGATCGGCGAGCGTGCCTGACATGTGGTGGCCGAGCACAGTGATTGGTGCCGGTGCCGGTTTCGCCGTGGCCAGCATTCCGGGTGCGTTGCTGGGGGCGTTGCTGGGACAGGCCATGGATCGGCGTCTGCGACTGCAGGGCTGGGAGGATGTGCGCGAGCGTCTGGGCGGTCGCCCGGCGCTGCGTGACGAGGAGCTGCTGTTCGTCCTACTCGGGCGCCTGGCCAAGAGCGATGGCCGGGTGGTCGAGGGGCATATCCAGCAGGCGCGTCAGGAAATGTCGCGTCTGGACCTGGCAGAGCCTGCGCGGATGCGGGCGATTGCCGCGTTCAACCGCGGCAAGTCGGGCAAGGGGCGGCTGGGGCACTACCTGCGCCGGATCAAGCTGCAGCCTCATGGCCCCGAGGGTACCTTGCGTGCCTGCTGGCGGATGGTCTGGGCCGATGGCAAGGCAGGTCGCCAGGAGCGTGACCTGTTGCTGGGCTGGGGGCAGCAGTTGGGCCTCAGTCGCAACCAGGTGCAGGCCATGTCGCTGGAATATGAACCGCGCAAATCGGCGATCGAAGGCGGTGCCATGACCTATGCGGCGGCATTGAGGCTGCTGGGGGTGGAGCCGGACACCGAGGCGGACAAGGTCAAGCAGGCCTATCGACGTTTGCTCAGCCGGCATCACCCGGACAAGTTGGTGGGCAGCGGTGCCAGTGAGGCCAAGGTGCGCGAGGCGACCGAGCATACCCGCGAGTTGCATCAGGCCTATGCCATGATTCGCAAGCGGCGCGGGCTTTAGGTTTGCCATCGTGGGGCAGGCCCGCTCCCAGATTGTTGGAGTTGGCTTGTCCCTCGATACGCCTCACTCTTCCTTGGGCTTCAGCCAGCCGCGCACCCGGCGCAACAATTGCTCCTGCTCGGCGACCTTGTTGCCCGGAACGACCATCAGCGACAGCTGCCGGTACTGGCTGTTTTTCTCGCGCTTGCTGGCTTGCAGGCGCTGTTGGGCGGCCAGGCGATCCTGGGTTCGGGTTGTGTAGTACAGATCCGCCGTCGGCACCTTCAAAGTCGGCGTCACGCTCAGCAGGTCGTGCTCCACCCTTGCCGGCGTCTGTGCGGCGACCATCACCAGCTTCTGTACCTGGGGCGGCTGTTTCTCGCTGAGGTAGCGTGCGGCCCAGTACGCGCCACTGCCGTTGCCCAGCAGCACGATGCTGCGCGCTTTCTGCTGCTGGGCATAGGCCACGGCGGCGTCGAGGCGTGCGAAGATGCGTTGGGCATCCTCCTCGCTGGTGTGCTCGTCGGCCTCGACCGCGTCGGTGCTGTCGGCCGCGTCCGCCTCGGGCGCAGTGGCCTGGGCGACATTGGCGTTGGCATCGGCTGGCGTGTCCTTGGCCGGGGCCGACTCGCCTTCTTCCTTTTTCGGTTCGATCACCGGCTTGGCTTCGACACGGGCCTGCGGGCGTTCTGCCAGCAGGTCGGGCAGGCTCACGCTCAGGGTGCTCCATCCGACATCGGGGAAGCCACGGCGCAGCGGGCCGACGGTGGTTGGCCAGTCGGCGCTTTCGCCGGCACCGGGCACAATGATCAGCGCGCCTTGCGGATCGCTGTCGTTGGCCGGCTTCCACAGCGCCAAGAAGTTCTCGCCATTGGCCTGCAAGGTCTGTTGCTCGGCCTTGGGCACCTGGCGCTCCAGGGCCAGGGCATCGTCCTGGCTACGTTCGAGCAGCGGTGGACGGGGAGCAGGGGTGGCCGCCTCTGTGGCGGCCTGCGGTGCTTCGGCGTCGGCGGCCTGAGCGCCGAGCGGCAGGAGCGAAGCCAGGCAGAACATTGCCAGCGTCGTGCGATAAAGTGTGAACATCGATCAATCCAAGGCCAGAATCATACCGGCAGCCTAATGGTATTTGCCCGCGACGGCCACGCCAGGCGGCCGTCATTGCCAAGACGAGCGTAGAGATGAAGCGAGTGTGTTGCCTGTGGGTTATCGGCTGGTTGTGTCTACCCTTGATCGCCCTGGCAAAGCCGCAGGCGCCGCCACCTGTGGTGCTGGAGCCGGCCCAGCAGCAGTGGCTGGATGAGCACCGCGGCCTGCGCGTCGGCCTGGTGCTGCAGGCCCCCTATGCCCAGTTCGACCGCCGTCTGCAGCAATTCTACGGGGCCAACGTCGAACTGGTCGGTGCCCTGTCCCAGGCATTACGGCTGGATCTGACCTGGCGCGGCTTCCCGGACCAGGCCGCGCTGGAGCACGCGTTGCAGGCGGGCGAGATCGATTTCGCCCCGGGCCTGACCCAGACCCCCGCCAGCCTGCGGCTGTGGCTGTTCAGTGACCCTTATATGCGTGTGCCGCAACTGGTGGTCGGGATGCGCAGTGGCGCGGTGGCCGTGGATCTGGAGAAGCTGACCGCCAACGAGCGGGTGGCTGTGCGCATGCCAGGAGCCCTTGCGGACTACCTGCGGAGCAATTACGGCAATCTCAACCTGCAGGGCGTACCCAATGAGCGGGAGGCGCTGCAGCTGGTGCTGGGCGGGCAGGCCAGCTTCGCCGTGCTGGATGAAGCGCAGCTGAGCCGGCTTTCCCGCGAAGGCGAGTTTGCAGACCTGGCGGTGGTGGGCGATATCGGCTTGCCGCAGTTGCTGCGGGTCGGCTCGCGACGCGACTGGCCCGTGCTCGCCGATATCCTCGAACGCGCCTTGCAGGCGCTGCCGGCCAAGACCTTGGAGCAAATGCACCAGCGCTGGCTGCAGCCCAAGTACCCGCGTTTTTCCGAATCGGCCGGCTTCTGGCAGAACCTAGCCCTGCTGTTCGGCCTGCTGCTGCTGTGTGCCCTGGCCACCCTGTTCTGGCAGCGTCGCCAGCAGCGCGGCCTGGAGCGGGGCTTGCTGGCGGCCCGGGAGAGTCTGGTGGAGCGTCAGGTGCGCGAGGAGGCCTTGCGCCTGAGCCAGTTCTCCATCGACCAGAGCACGGTGGGCATCCTCTGGGTCAACTGGGACAGCCATGTGCGCTACGCCAACCATGCCGCCGAGCGTATGCTGGGCTTCGCCGAGGGGGCGTTGCTGGAGCGGCCGCTGGTCGATATCGAGCCGAATCTGAAGATGGATCGCTGGCTGGAGCTGTGGAAGCGCGCCCGCACCGGGGGCGACAGTGAGCAGCAGTTCGAAAGCCAGTGCCGGCGCGCCGATGGCAGTCTGTTTCCGGTCGAGTTGTCGCTGTCGTTCCTGCGTTTTCGCGATGCGGAGTACCTGGTGGTGTTCCTCGCCGATGTCACTGAGCGCCGGCGCGACCTGGCCGCGTTGCGCGAAAGCGAGGCAAGGCTCAAGGGTATTGCCGGCAATGTGCCGGGGCTGGTGTTCCGCCTGGAGCGTGACCCGGCCGAGGGCGACCCGGAGTTCCCCTACATCAGCGAAGGCAGCGAGGCGTTGGTCGGTTATACCCCAGCGGCGATCCAGCACCCGCAGATGGGGCTGCGCAACCTGGTCCATCCCGAGGACCGCGCCGACTATCACCGGGTCCAGGACCTGGCCCTGGCCAGCGACCGGGATTGGTCGTGGCAGGGCCGTATCCTCACTCGCCAGGGTGAGCAGCGCTGGGCCGACATCAAGGCGACCACGCGGCGCCTGGCCGATGGGCGCATGGTGTGGGATGGTGTGGTCTGGGACATCACCCAAGGCAAGCAGGCCGAGCTGGCCCTGGCCGCCTCCCAGGAGCAACTGCGTGAGTTGTCGGCGCACCTGGAAAGCGTGCGCGAGGAGGAAAAGGCCCGCATCGCCCGTGAGGTGCATGACGAACTCGGGCAGATGCTCACGGTGCTCAAGCTCGAGGTGTCGATGTGCGAGCTGGCCTACGCCGAGCTGGATGCCGGGCTGCATGAGCGCCTGGCTAGCATGAAACGTCTGATCGCCCAACTGTTCCAGGTGGTGCGTGACGTCGCCACTGCGTTGCGCCCGCCGATTCTCGATGCCGGAATCGCCTCGGCCATCGAGTGGCAGGCACGGCGTTTCGAGGCCCGCACGCAGATCCCCTGCCTGGTCGAGGTCCCGGAGCAACTACCGCCCTTGAGCGATGCCAAGGCCATCGGCCTGTTCCGCATCCTCCAGGAAGCGCTGACCAACGTCATGCGCCATGCCCGGGCGCACACCGTGCAGATCGCCCTGGTCGAGGAGGGCGGGCAGTTGCGCATGACGGTCATCGACGATGGCGTGGGGTTCGCCGTCGATGCGGCTCGGCCGACTTCGTTCGGCCTGGTGGGAGTGCGTGAGCGCGTGCTGATGCTGGGCGGCGACATGACCCTGGAAAGCGAGCCCGGCGAAGGCACCAGCCTGAGCGTGGCGATTCCTTTGGCGTAGGAGAGAACGATCGTGATTCGAGTGCTGGTGGCGGAAGACCACACCATCGTCCGTGAGGGCATCAAGCAGTTGATTGGCCTGGCCAAGGACATGCAGGTCGCCGGCGAGGCGGGCAATGGCGAGCAGTTGCTGGAGACTTTGCGCCATACCCCTTGCGAAGTGGTGCTGCTGGATATCTCCATGCCAGGGGTGAACGGCCTGGAGGCCATCCCGCGGATCCTGGCATTGAACAACCCGCCGGCGATCCTGATGCTGTCGATGCACGACGAGGCGCAGATGGCCGCGCGCGCGCTGAAGGCCGGGGCGGCGGGCTACGCCACCAAGGACAGCGACCCGGCGCTGCTGCTCACCGCGATTCGCCGGGTTGCCGGGGGCGGGCGCTATATCGACCCGAGCCTGGCCGACCGCATGGTCTTCGAGGTGGGGCTGACCGAAACCCGGCCGTTGCACACGCTGCTGTCCGAGCGCGAGTTCTCGGTGTTCGAGCGCCTGGCCCAGGGCGCCAACGTCAACGACATCGCCCAGCAGCTGGCGCTGTCGAACAAGACCATCAGCACCCACAAGGCGCGTTTGATGCAGAAGCTCAAGGTCAACTCGTTGGCGGAGTTGGTGAAGTATGCGATGGAGCACAAGCTGGTCTGATTGCGACATGCCCGGTTTTTTAGGTGCGGCCTTGCCGAGGCGTCGGACTGGCCGGAAAAGGCCGCAGAGCAGCCCCAGCAGTATGGGCTCTAAGTTGAAGCCCGGGGCTGCCTCGCGGCCCATTCGCGGCACAAGGCCGCTCCAAGGGAATGTGTCTGTCCTGAAAGCGCCATCCTTGTAGGGCAATCCCTACAGCAAGTCCTCCATCCGGATGATGGCAATCTCTCAGCCCCCCCGATTTGCGGGCGCTTGCGCCTCTTCTACGCTGTGCCCACGCAGTCATTCCAACAAGAAGGTGCAGGGCATGAGCGAGGCGAATTCGAACGAGACGCTGGTCAGCTTCCGAGGTGTGCAGAAGAGCTACGACGGCGAATCGCTGATCGTCAAGGACCTCAACCTGGACATCCGCAAGGGCGAGTTCCTGACCCTGCTCGGCCCGTCCGGCTCGGGCAAGACCACCAGCCTGATGATGCTGGCCGGCTTCGAGACCCCCACCGCCGGAGAGATCCAACTGGCCGGGCGCTCGATCAACAACGTGCCGCCGCACAAGCGCGACATCGGCATGGTGTTCCAGAACTACGCGCTGTTCCCGCACATGACCGTGGCCGAGAACCTGGCCTTTCCGCTGAGCGTGCGCAACCTGAGCAAGACCGACATCAGCGAGCGGGTCAAGCGCGTGCTCGGCATGGTCCAGCTCGACGCCTTCGCCAAGCGCTACCCGGGCCAGCTCTCCGGCGGCCAGCAGCAGCGCGTGGCCCTGGCCCGCGCCCTGGTGTTCGAGCCGCAGCTGGTGCTGATGGACGAACCGCTCGGCGCCCTGGACAAGCAACTGCGCGAACACATGCAGATGGAGATCAAGCATATCCACCAGCGCCTGGGCGTGACCGTGGTCTACGTGACCCACGACCAGGGCGAGGCGCTGACCATGTCCGACCGGGTGGCAGTGTTCCACCAGGGCGAGATCCAGCAGATCGCCGACCCGCGCACTCTCTACGAAGAACCGCGCAACACCTTCGTCGCCAACTTCATCGGCGAGAACAACCGCCTCAGCGGCACGTTGCTGGCCAGTGACGGCAATCGTTGCCAGGTGCAGCTGGCCCGGGGCGAGCGGGTCGAGGCGCTGGCGGTGAACGTCGGCCAGGCCGGCGAGCCGGTGACCTTGTCGATCCGCCCGGAGCGCGTGCGCCTGAACGGCCACAGTGAAAGCTGCGTGAACCGCTTCTCTGGCCGGGTGGCTGAGTTCATCTACCTGGGCGACCACGTGCGGGTGCGCCTGGAGGTTTGCGGCAAGGCCGATTTCTTCGTCAAGCAGCCGATCGCCGAGCTCGATCCGGCCCTGGCCGTGGGCGATGTGGTACCGCTGGGCTGGGCGGTGGAGCACGCCCGCGCGCTCGACCCGATTGCCGAAGCCCATTGATGGTTTGCTTCACCAACCCTGAACTGTGGAGAGAATAATAATGCGCAAGCAGTTGAAACTGACCGCCCTGGCCCTTGGCCTGTTCGCAGCCGGGCAGGCCCTGGCCGCGGACCTGACGGTGGTGTCGTTCGGTGGCGCCAACAAGGCGGCCCAGGTCAAGGCGTTCTACGAGCCATGGGAAAAGGCTGGCAAGGGCAAGATCGTCGCCGGGGAGTACAACGGCGAGATGGCCAAGGTGAAGGCCATGGTCGACACCAAGAGCGTGTCGTGGAACCTGGTGGAGGTGGAGTCGCCGGAGCTGGCGCGCGGTTGCGACGAGGGCATGTTCGAGGAGCTCGATCCGGCCCTTTTCGGCAAGGAGAGCGATTACGTGAAAGGCGCCATCCAGCCGTGCGGCGTGGGCTTCTTCGTTTGGTCCACGGTCCTGGCCTACAACGCCGACAAGCTCAAGACCGCGCCCACCAGTTGGGCAGACTTCTGGGACACGAAGAAATTCCCGGGCAAGCGCGGCCTGCGCAAGGGCGCCAAGTACACCCTTGAGTTCGCCCTGATGGCCGACGGCGTCGCGCCGAAAGAGGTGTACAAGGTGCTCGGCACCAAGGAAGGCCAGGACCGCGCCTTCAAGAAGCTCGACGAACTCAAGCCGAGCATCCAGTGGTGGGAAGCCGGCGCCCAGCCGCCGCAGTACCTGGCCTCGGGTGACGTGGTCATGAGCTCGGCCTACAACGGTCGTATTGCCGCGGTGCAGAAAGAAAGCAACCTCAAGGTCGTGTGGAACGGCGGCATCTACGACTTCGACGCCTGGGCCATCCCGAAAGGCGCCAAGGATGTGGAAGAGGCGAAGAAATTCATCGCCTACACCGTCCAGCCCGAGCAGCAGAAGACTTACTCCGAGAATATTGCCTACGGCCCGGCCAATTCCAAGGCCGTCCCGCTGCTGGCCGATGCGGTGAAGAAGGACATGCCGACCACGCCTGAGAACATCGCCAACCAGGTGCAGATCGACGTGGCCTTCTGGGCCGACAACAGTGAACAGCTGGAGCAACGCTTCAACGCCTGGGCGGCGAAGAAGTAACCCTGTAGGAGCGGCCTTGTGTCGCGACGGGGCGCGTAGCGGCCCCGGGATCTCGGCATCATGCATGCCCGCCGGGGCTGCTTCGCAGCCCATCGCGACGCAAGGCCGCTCCTCCAGGGTCCGCGCCAACCCAGTCCCCACCCCTGTTTCCCCCGGAGTTCGCCATGGCCATTGCAGTGCCCCTCAACGAAGGCGCGGGTAAAAGCCTCAAGCAGCGCCTCAAGCATGCCGAGCGGGTCAACCGCTGGAAGGCCCAGGCGTTGATCGCGCCGCTGGCGCTGTTCCTCCTGCTGGTGTTCCTGGTGCCGATCGCGGCGCTGCTGTACAAGAGCGTCGGCAACCCCGAAGTGGTCGCCGGCCTGCCGCGCACCGTCGAGGCGGTGGCGCAATGGGACGGCAAGAGCCTGCCCGGCGAGGAGGTCTACAAGGCCCTGAGCCAGGACCTGGCCGAGTCGCGCAAGAACCAGACCTTGGGTGACCTCTCCAAGCGCCTGAACATGGAGCTGGCCGGCTACCGCAGCCTGCTGGCCAAGACCGCGCGGGCGCTGCCGTTCAAGGACGAGCCCGCGTCCTATAAAGATGCCCTGCAAGCGCTGGACGAGCGTTGGGGCGACCCGGCCTACTGGCAGGCGATCCGCCGCAACACCAGCACGGTCACCTCCTTCTACCTGCTGGCCTCGGTCGATCATCGCATCGACGACCTTGGCGAACTGGCCAAGGCCACGCCTGACCAGGCCATCTACCTGGATATCTTTGCCCGCACCCTGTGGATGGGCGTGGTGATCACCGCCATTTGCCTGGTGCTGGCCTATCCCTTGGCGTACTTGCTGGCCAACCTGCCGACCCGGCAAAGCAACCTGCTGATGATCCTGGTGTTGCTGCCGTTCTGGACCTCGATCCTGGTGCGGGTGGCAGCGTGGATCGTATTGCTGCAGTCGGGTGGGCTGATCAACAGCGCGCTGATGGCCATCGGCATCATCGACCAACCGCTGGAACTGGTGTTCAACCGGACCGGCGTGTACATCTCGATGGTGCACATCCTGCTGCCGTTCATGATTCTGCCGTTGTACAGCGTGATGAAGGGCATCTCGCCCAGCTACATGCGGGCGGCGATTTCCCTGGGTTGCCATCCCTTCGCCAGTTTCTGGCGGGTGTACTTCCCGCAGACCTATGCCGGTGTCGGTGCCGGTTGCCTGCTGGTGTTCATCCTGGCCATCGGCTACTACATCACCCCGGCGCTGCTGGGCAGCCCGAACGACCAGATGGTCAGCTACTTCGTCGCCTTCTACACCAACACCAGCATCAACTGGGGCATGGCCACCGCCTTGGGCGGGCTGTTGCTGCTGGCGACCGTGCTGCTGTACCTGATCTATAGCTGGCTGGTCGGCGCCAGCCGTCTGCGCCTTAGCTGAGGAGCCTTGTCATGCTGAGCCCCTACATGTCGCCCGTGGAACGGGTGTGGTTCTACAGCCTGCGCATCCTGTGCGGTCTGATCCTGTTGTTCCTGGTACTGCCGGTGCTGGTGATCATCCCGCTGTCGTTCAACAGCGGGAGCTTCCTGGTGTATCCACTGCAAGGTTTTTCGCTGCACTGGTACCAGGACTTCTTCGCCTCCGCCGAATGGATGCGCGCCCTGAAGAACAGCATCATCGTGGCTCCGGCGGCCACGGTGCTGGCCATGGTGTTCGGCACCCTGGCGGCGATCGGCCTGACTCGGGGCGACTTCCCCGGCAAGTCGCTGGTGATGGCGCTGGTGATCTCGCCGATGGTGGTACCGGTGGTGATCATCGGCGTGGCCAGCTACCTGTTCTTCGCCCCATTGGGCATGGGCAACAGCTTCACCTCGCTGATCCTGGTGCACGCGGTGCTGGGCGTGCCGTTCGTGATCATCACCGTGTCGGCGACGCTGCAGGGTTTCAACTACAACCTGGTGCGCGCGGCAGCTAGCCTGGGGGCCTCGCCATTGCTGGCCTTCCGTCGGGTGACCTTGCCGCTGATCGCCCCTGGGGTGATCTCCGGGGCGTTGTTCGCCTTCGCCACGTCGTTCGATGAGGTGGTGGTGACCCTGTTCCTCGCAGGGCCCGAGCAGGCAACCCTGCCACGGCAGATGTTCAGCGGCATACGCGAGAACCTGAGCCCGACCATCGCGGCGGCGGCCACCTTGCTGATCGCCTTCTCGGTGATCCTGCTGCTGACCCTGGAGTGGTTGCGCGGGCGCAGCGAGAAGCTCAGAACCCAGCAGCCAGCCTGACTGCCGCGAAAAGGGGCGCTTGGCGCCCCCTGTCGGGCGCCTGTTGATACCGATCAGCCCTCATCGGCTTCCCTGAGTTACAATGCGCGCCACCGTGATTCTGCCCAACAGGTGCGCCATGCAGCCCTACGCTATTGCCCCCTCCATTCTGTCCGCCGATTTCGCCCGCCTGGGCGAGGACGTCGACAAGGTCCTGGCCGCCGGGGCCGACATCGTCCACTTCGATGTCATGGACAACCACTACGTGCCCAACCTGACCATCGGCCCGATGGTCTGCAGCGCCCTGCGCAAGTACGGCGTGACCGCGCCGATTGACGTGCACCTGATGGTCAGTCCGGTCGACCGCATCATCGGCGACTTCATTGAAGCTGGCGCCACCTACATCACCTTCCACCCGGAAGCCAGCCAGCACATCGACCGCTCGCTGCAACTGATCCGCGACGGCGGCTGCAAGGCTGGCCTGGTGTTCAACCCGGCCACCGGCCTGGATGCGCTGAAGTACGTGATGGACAAGGTCGACATGGTCCTGCTGATGAGCGTCAACCCTGGCTTCGGCGGGCAGAAGTTCATTCCCGGCACCCTCGACAAGCTGCGCGAGGCCCGCGCCCTGATCGATGCCAGCGGCCGCGACATCCGCCTGGAGATCGACGGTGGCGTCAACGTAGGCAACATCCGCGAGATCACCGCCGCCGGCGCTGACACCTTCGTGGCCGGTTCGGCGATCTTCAACGCCCCGGACTACAAGGAAGTCATCGACAAGATGCGTGCCGAAATGGCGCTGGCACGCGCATGAGCGGCTTCGAGCAGCTGTTCCCGGGGACACTGCCCAGGCTGGTGATGTTCGATCTGGATGGCACCCTGATCGATTCGGTACCCGACCTGGCCGCAGCCGTCGACCGCACGCTGCTCGAACTCGGGCGACCGCCCGCAGGCCTGGAGGCGGTGCGCCACTGGGTCGGCAATGGTGCCCAGGTGCTGGTACGCCGGGCCCTGGCCGGCGATATCGATCACGCCGCGGTGGACGACGAGCTGGCCGAGCGCGCGCTGGCGCTGTTCATGGAGGCCTATGCCGACAACCATGACCTCACCGTGGTCTACCCCGGCGTGCGCGACACCCTGCGCTGGCTGCGCAAGCAGGGCGTGGAGATGGCGCTGATCACCAACAAACCCGAACGCTTCGTCGCCCCCTTGCTCGACCAGATGAAGATCGGTCGCTACTTCCGCTGGATCATCGGCGGCGACACCCTGGCGCAGAAGAAGCCCGACCCGGCGGCGCTGCTGTTCGTCATGAAGATGGCCGGCGTCAGTGCCGAACAATCGCTGTTCGTCGGCGATTCGCGCAGCGACGTGCTGGCCGCCAAGGCCGCCGGCGTCCAGTGTGTCGGCCTAAGCTACGGCTACAACCATGGCCGGCCGATCGACGACGAGTCGCCCAGCCTGGTCATCGACGACCTGCGCCTGCTGCTGCCCGGTTGCTTAGTCACCGACACTGGGATAACGTTGGCGGACCTTCAAGCCCCGCAAAGCAGAGACAACAACGTGGTGGTTACCGGCAAATTCTGGATGAAAGTCATCAAGGCCCTGGCCCGCTGGCGCTGGCGCGCCTGACTTCTGCCCACCGGCGCCTGCCGGTACATCCGTTTGCCCGCCCCCATTGCTGCTTGCCCCGAGGCTACACATGACCCGCGAAGAATTCCTGCGCCTGGCCGCTGCCGGCTACAACCGCATTCCCCTGGCCTGCGAAACCCTGGCCGACTTCGACACCCCGCTGTCGATCTACCTGAAGCTGGCCGACCAACCCAACTCCTACCTGCTCGAGTCCGTGCAGGGCGGTGAGAAGTGGGGCCGCTATTCGATGATCGGCCTGCCGTCGCGCACCGTGCTGCGCGTGCACGGTTACCACGTCAGCATCCTGCAGGATGGCGTCGAGGTGGAAAGCCATGACGTCGAGGATCCGCTGGCCTTCGTCGAGGCGTTCAAGGATCGCTACAGGGTCGCCGACATTCCTGGATTGCCACGTTTCAACGGCGGCCTGGTGGGCTATTTCGGCTACGACTGCGTGCGTTATGTGGAAAAACGCCTGGGCGCCAGCCCCAATCCGGATCCGCTGGGGGTGCCGGATATCCTGTTGATGGTCTCCGATGCCGTGGTGGTCTTCGACAACCTGGCGGGCAAGATGCACGCCATCGTGCTGGTCGACCCGGCCGAGGCGCAGGCCTTCGAGCAAGGGCAGGCCCGCCTGCAGGGGCTTATGGACACCCTGCGCCAACCGATCACCCCGCGCCGCGGCCTGGACCTGAGCGGGCCGATGGCCGCCGAGCCGGCATTCCGCTCCAGCTACACACAAACCGACTACGAAAATGCCGTGGGACGCATCAAGGAGTACATCCTGGCCGGCGACTGCATGCAGGTGGTGCCGTCCCAGCGCATGTCCATCGACTTCAAGGCCGCGCCCATCGACTTGTACCGGGCGCTGCGCTGCTTCAACCCGACGCCGTACATGTACTTCTTCAACTTCGGCGACTTCCACGTGGTCGGCAGCTCGCCAGAAGTGCTGGTGCGGGTCGAGGACAACCTGGTCACCGTGCGGCCGATCGCCGGCACCCGCCCGCGCGGGGCCACCGAAGAAGCCGACAGGGCGCTGGAAGACGACCTGCTGTCGGACGACAAGGAAATCGCCGAGCACCTGATGCTCATCGACTTGGGCCGCAACGACGTGGGCCGTGTGTCGGCCACCGGCAGCGTGCGCCTGACCGAGAAAATGGTAATCGAGCGTTACTCGAACGTCATGCATATCGTGTCCAACGTCACCGGCCAGCTGGATGAGGGGCTGACGGCCATGGACGCGCTGCGGGCGATCCTGCCGGCCGGTACCCTTTCCGGCGCGCCGAAGATCCGTGCCATGGAGATCATCGACGAGCTGGAGCCGGTCAAGCGCGGCGTCTACGGTGGCGCGGTGGGCTACTTTGCCTGGAACGGCAACATGGACACCGCCATCGCCATCCGTACCGCGGTGATCAAGGACGGCGAACTGCATGTGCAGGCCGGTGGTGGCATCGTCGCCGACTCGGTGCCGGCGCTGGAGTGGGAAGAAACCATCAACAAGCGCCGGGCAATGTTCCGCGCAGTGGCGCTGGCCGAGCAGACCTCCAAGTAAATGGATCGGGGCCGCAACGCGGCCCCGACAACTCAGAAGTCCAGGCTCAACGCCACGCTCACGCCCTGCTGGCGCAACTCATCACTCTTGCGCCAGTTGTAGTTCCCCCTCAGGTTCACCCCCGGCACCAGCTCATGGGTCAGCCCCAGGCTGGCGCGGGTCAGGTTGCTGTGCGGCGTATAGCCGGTCAAGGTGAAGTCGTTCGCCGGCAGGCTGGTCAGGTGCATGCGCAAGTCCTGCTGGTCGTCTTCGAACTCGTGCTCGCGGGCCACCTCGGCAAACAGCCTGGTCGTCGGCAGGAGCTGCACGCTCCCCAGCAGGCCGGCCCCCAGCCGGCGTGACGTGCGCTCCTGATCGTCGAAACCGAGCGCCGTGGAGCGGCCGCTCTTCTCGTCATACCCATCGACCTTGACCCGCGCATAGTCGGCGCTGATGAACGGCGCCAGTTGCCAGCGGCTGCTCTCGGCCGCCAGGTTGTAGCCCACCCGGCCGGTGACGGCCCAGGCCTCGCCATCGCTGTCGCCTTTCTCGCTGCGCTCACCAACGCCCAGGGCGAAGGTGCGCTTGAGGTCGCGATAGTCCAGGTGCCCGGCGGTCAGTGCCGTGTCGGCCCACCAGCGATCCTGACGGAACTGGGCGAAGGCGCTGGCCAGGTAGCTGTCGAGCTTGTAGTCGGAATCTTCCTGGCCGGCCTCGAGCTTTTGCCGGTACACGCCCGCCGCCAGCCCCACGCGCCAGGCGTCATCCAGCCGATAGCTGCCGCCGAGGGTCAGGTTGTAGCCGCGTCCGTCGCCACTGGCGGCGCTGCGCTGGCTGCCGAAGTCCAGGTCCTGGCCACCGGTGGCGACGAACGCCTGCCATTGACCGACCGCCTGCCAGGGCGTCTGCCACTGTTTGCGCAGCTCATCCTGGTGGGCGCGTACGCTGGCGTGGGCGATTTCCGGCAGCAGTGTCAGCTCCCAGGGCGCGGCGACGATCGAATAGGCATAGTCGGCAATCAGTTGCTGGCCGGCGATGGTCGGGTGCACCGAATCGTTGAACAGCAGTCGGGTCGGGTCCGGCGTCGTGCCGTTCGCCCCGTAGACCGGGTTGCCCACGCAGCCGTCGCCGCTGTAGCAGGTGCCGACCAGGTTCTGGTCGGCGGCCAGGCCGAACTGGGCGGGACTGGTCAGGGCCTCCCGCAGCAGTGCCGGGACATTCAGCGGGATGATCTCGGCGTCGATCTGTCCGAGCCGGTTGACCAGCGACTGGTTGAACACGCCGGACAGTTGCGACAGCGGCCCTTGCTGGGGCGTGCCGCTGAAGTTCGGCGTTTGCCCCAGGTCCGGCAGCAGCCAGACCATGATGTAGCGCGCGCCGCCCTGTTGCAGCGCCTGCGCGCTGGCCGCCAGACGGGCACCGGCAGCGGCCGCGTCGGCGGGGCTGTTGACCAGGCCCTGGAGGAAGTCGTTGCCGCCACCGGTCAGGTAGTACAGGGCATTGGGATCGGCCCGCAGGCCGTTG
Organism: Pseudomonas sp. P65(2024); assembly: GCF_057480955.1. Classification (NCBI taxonomy): domain Bacteria; kingdom Pseudomonadati; phylum Pseudomonadota; class Gammaproteobacteria; order Pseudomonadales; family Pseudomonadaceae; genus Pseudomonas; species Pseudomonas sp. P65(2024). The sequence goes on along the minus strand of NZ_JBLIYX010000004.1, from coordinate 16,246 downwards.
GCCAGGTAGCCGTCACGCTCGCGCAGCACCGTGCCCGCGCCGAGACGACCGGGTGGGATGACGGCTTGCGAGGTGTCGGTGATCGAGTCGAGGATCTGCTGCGTGGTGTAGCCGCCCACGGCCCAGTTGTTGCCATCCGGCGTGCCTTGGAGCTGGTTGGTCAGCGACGTCGAAGGGCCCAGGCTGGTACCGGAGAAGCCCAGCTTGCCACCCAGGATCATTGGCGATACCGGCGCGTAGTTGCCATTGGCATCGCGGTTGGTGAAACGCATGCCTGGCGTGCCGCCGGTCAGGTCGGGGAACTGCCCGGCGTCGCTGAGGCTGTCACCGAAGACGATGAGCGACGCGTAGGGGGAGGGCGCGGCCAAGGTGGCCTGGCTGCAGGCGAGGGCGAGCATGCCGAGGGTGGCGTGCAGGAAGGGGGTCTTGCGCATGCATGAATATCCTTTTCGTTGTTTTTATGAAGGCAAGCCGCATGACCATAGCAAATCGCCGGTCTTTGCCCAGCAGGGCAATGGTTTCCCGGTGTTTAGGGGGCATATTGCACCCGCCGCCCCGGTAGGTTACTGTCCCGGAACGTATGAACGAGACCTACCCTGTGTTGATCGTCAGCAAACTCTTGATGCGCGTTATCAAGGCCGTCGCCCGTTGGCGTTGGCGCGCCTGACTTTTTCTCCTGCCGGTTCGCCCGGCCCGTCCCCGTTTGCCTTCCCCACTTGTTCCGTCAACCGCCCCGTGCGGGCTCGGCCGCATTCATAAGCGGCAGCGGAAGGCTCGAATCAAAAGTCAGTATTCAAGAGGTTCGTTGCAGATGTTACTGATGATCGACAACTACGACTCCTTCACCTACAACGTCGTGCAGTACCTTGGCGAGCTGGGTGCGGAGGTCAAGGTCATTCGCAATGACGAAATGACCATCGCCCAGATCGAAGCCCTTAACCCCGAGCGCATCGTCGTCTCCCCGGGGCCGTGCACGCCGAGCGAAGCCGGGGTCTCCATCGAGGCCATCCTGCACTTCGCCGGCAAGCTGCCGATCCTGGGCGTCTGCCTGGGCCACCAGTCCATCGGCCAGGCCTTCGGCGGTGACGTGGTGCGCGCCCGCCAGGTGATGCATGGCAAGACCAGCCCGGTGCTGCACCGCGACCTGGGCGTGTTCGCCGGCCTGAACAACCCGCTCACCGTGACCCGCTACCACTCGCTGGTGGTCAAGCGTGAAACCCTGCCCGACTGCCTGGAAGTGACCGCCTGGACCGCCCACGAAGATGGCGCTGTCGACGAAATCATGGGCCTGCGTCATAAAACCCTGAACGTCGAAGGGGTACAGTTCCACCCCGAATCTATCCTCACCGAGCAGGGCCACGAGCTGTTCGCCAATTTCCTCAAGCAGACCGGCGGACGCCGTTAAGGACCGATCATGGATATCAAGACCGCTTTGAGCCGTATCGTCGGCCACCTGGATTTGTCCACCGAGGAAATGCGCGACGTCATGCGCCAGATCATGACTGGCCAGTGCACTGAGGCGCAGATCGGCGCTTTCCTCATGGGCATGCGCATGAAGAGCGAGAGCATCGACGAAATCGTCGGTGCGGTGTCGGTGATGCGTGAGCTGGCCGACAAGGTCGAGCTGAAGACCCTCGACGGCGTGGTCGACATCGTCGGCACCGGTGGCGATGGCGCCAACATCTTCAACGTGTCGACTGCTTCGGCCTTTGTCCTGGCCGCGGCCGGCTGCACCGTGGCCAAGCATGGCAACCGTGCCGTCTCCGGCAAGAGCGGCAGCGCCGACCTGCTGGAAGCCGCCGGTATCTACCTGAACCTGACCCCGGTGCAGGTCGCCCGCTGCATCGACAGCCTCGGCATCGGCTTCATGTTCGCCCAGACCCATCACAGTGCAATGAAGCACGCCGCCGGCCCTCGTCGCGACCTGGGGCTGCGTACCCTGTTCAACATGCTCGGCCCGCTTACGAATCCGGCCGGCGTGAAACACCAGGTGGTCGGGGTCTTCACCCAGGCCCTGTGCCGCCCGTTGGCCGAGGTGCTGCAGCGCCTGGGCAGCAAGCATGTGCTGGTGGTGCATTCGAAGGACGGCCTGGACGAGTTCAGCCTGGCCGCGCCGACCTTCGTCGCCGAACTGAAGAATGACCAGATCACCGAATACTGGGTCGAGCCCGAAGACCTCGGCATGAAGAGCCAGAGCTTGCATGGCCTGGCAGTCGAGGGGCCGCAGGCTTCGCTGGAACTGATCCGTGACGCCCTGGGCCGACGCAAGACCGAGAACGGCCAGAAGGCCGCCGAGATGATCGTGCTCAACGCCGGCGCGGCGCTGTATGCCGCCGACCACGCGATGACCCTGGCCCAGGGTGTCGAACTGGCCCACGATGTGCTGCACACCGGGTTGGCCTGGGAAAAACTGCAGGAGCTGGGCGCCTTTACCGCGGTATTCAAGGTGGAGAACGAAGCATGAGCGTACCAACCGTGCTGGAAAGGATCATCGCCCGCAAATTCCAGGAAGTGGCCGAGCGCAGCGCGCGGGTCAGCCTGGGTGAGCTCGAACGCCTGGCCAAGGCGGCCGATGCGCCCCGCGGCTTTGCCAGGGCACTGATCGAGCAGGCTGCGCGCAAGCAGCCGGCGGTAATCGCCGAAATCAAGAAGGCCTCGCCAAGCAAGGGCGTGATTCGCGAAAACTTCGTGCCGGCGGAGATTGCCGTCAGCTATGAGAAGGGTGGGGCGACCTGTCTGTCGGTGCTGACCGACGTGGACTACTTCCAGGGTGCCGACGTCTACCTGCAGCAGGCGCGTGCCGCCGTTTCGCTGCCGGTGATCCGCAAGGACTTCATGGTCGATCCGTACCAGATCGTCGAAGCCCGTGCGCTGGGCGCCGACTGCGTGCTGCTGATCGTCTCGGCGCTGGACGACGTGAAGATGGCCGAACTGGCCGCCACCGCCAAGGACGTCGGTCTCGACGTGCTGGTCGAAGTGCATGACGGCGATGAGCTGGAGCGTGCGTTGAAGACCCTCGATACACCGTTGGTCGGGGTCAACAATCGCAACCTGCATACCTTCGAAGTCAGCCTGGAGACTACCCTCGACTTGCTGCCGCGCATCCCCCGCGATCGCCTGGCCATCACCGAGAGCGGCATCCTCAACCGTGCCGATGTCGAGCTGATGGAAATCAACGAGGTGTATTCGTTCCTGGTCGGCGAGGCGTTCATGCGCGCCGAGCAGCCAGGGTTGGAGCTGCAGCGGCTGTTCTTCCCCGAACAGGTGAAGAAGACCGTTCAGCAACTGGACTGATCGAACAGAGAGCCGGCATCGTTTGCCGGCTTTTTTGTATTCGAGGGTTTCATCGCGAGACAGTCCCAACGTGGGAGCGGGCTTGCCCCGCGATGAGGCCGGTGAACATCACATCAAAGGTAGATCAATGACCGATCAACCCCTGGCCCTCACCGTCGAACAAGGCCTGCATGCCGAACAGGACCTGCTGGCCGCCGTCTGCCGCGGCGAGCGCGAATGTGGCGTGCTGTTCTGGCGTCCGACCGACCATGCCCTGGTCATGCCCCGGCGCATGAGCCGCCTGGACAACTTCGAGGCCGCCTGCGCCGAGCTGGCCATCGCTGGCTGGCCGGTGCTGCTGCGCGAAACCGGTGGCGAACCGGTGCCGCAATCCCATGCGACCGTCAACGTGGCGCTGGTCTACGTGGCCCCGCGCAGCGAGGGCGACCAGGGCCGCATCGAGAATGCCTACGAGCGTCTGTGCCTGCCGCTGTGCGATGTCCTTCGCGAATGGGGCGGTGTCGCCTCGGTGGGGGAGATTGACGGCGCCTTCTGCGATGGCCGCTACAACGTCAACCTCAATGGTCGCAAGCTGGTCGGCACCGCCCAGCGCTGGCGCCAGGGGCTGGGGGGCAAGCGCCCGGTGGTGTTGGTGCATGGCGCGCTGTTGCTGGACAACGAACGCGAATCGATGGTCGCGGCGGTCAACCGCTTTAATGAGTGCTGCGATCTGGATCAGCGTTGCCGCGCCGACAGCCATATCGCCTTGCACGAGGTGGCGCCTGCGGCTCCTTGGTTCGAGCGTCTGAGCCGGGCCTATGAGCAAGTACTGGCGGAACTGCCACAGGACTAACGGGTGCCGTAGACCACCATGGTCTTGCCCTTGACCTGCACCAGGCTGCGCTCCTCGAGGTCCTTTAGGACGCGGCCGACCATCTCCCGTGAACAACCGACGATACGACCGATCTCCTGACGGGTGATCTTGATCTGCATGCCGTCGGGGTGGGTCATGGCGTCGGGCTGCTTGCACAGGTCGAGCAGGCAGCGGGCGACCCGGCCGGTGACATCGAAGAACGCCAGGTCGCCAACCTTGCGGGTGGTGTTGCGCAGGCGCTGGGCCATCTGGCTGCCCAGGGCATAGAGTATTTCCGGCTCCAGGCGTACCAGTTCACGGAATTTGTCGTAGCCGATCTCGGCCACTTCGCACTCGGTCTTGGCGCGCACCCAGGCGCTGCGCTGATGTTCCTGGCCGGCGGGCTCGAACAGCCCCAGCTCGCCGAAGAAATCACCGCTGTTGAGGTAGGCGATGATCATCTCGTGACCGTCGTCGTCCTCGATCAGGATGGTCACCGAGCCCTTGATGATGAACGACAAGGTATCGGCCCGGTCGCCGGCACAGATGATATTGCTCTTGGCGGCGTAGCGACGGCGTTGGCAGTGGGCCAGCAGCTTGTCGATGTTCTTGATCTTGGGTGGCAGGGCTGAGGAGACCATCACGAAATCCTGTTCGATGCGACGCATTGGCTTTTTATAGAGGTGCCTGGCAGCACGCGCCAGTCATTTGGCGCCAGCTTATCAGACACTTCAACTTGAATCGGCACAAAAGCGACGCGGCTTGAGCTTTTCCGACAGCCTCGCAAGGTCTAAGCTGACACCCTTTTACGAAATCGGGAGTCCGGATAGATGAAGGCACGCATCCAGTGGGCCGGTGAAGCGATGTTCCTCGGCGAGTCGGGGAGCGGCCATGTCGTGGTCATGGATGGCCCACCTGAAGCCGGAGGCCGCAACCTGGGCGTGCGCCCGATGGAGATGCTCCTGCTCGGCCTGGGTGGCTGCAGCAGTTTCGACGTGGTCAGCATCCTCAAGAAATCGCGCCAGGCCGTGGAAAGCTGCGAGACCTTCCTGGAGGCGGAACGCGCCAGTGAAGACCCGAAGGTATTCACCAAGATCCACCTCAACTTCGTGGTCAAGGGCCGCGGGTTGAAGGAGGCGCAGGTCAAGCGTGCGGTCGAGTTGTCGGCGGAGAAGTACTGCTCGGCCTCGATCATGCTGGATCGCGCGGGCGTCGAGATCACGCACGGTTACGAGATCGTCGAACTCGGTTGATCGAAAGCAGCGCCTGCCAGTCAGGCGCTATGCTTGTGCAGGCGTTCGATACCTAGCAACAACGCGAGCCCTGGGATCAGCGCCAGCACCAGCCAGGGCGTATTCACCCCGAGCAGGATGAGGATCTCGTTGCTGCTCCAGGTGGTGCCGAAGTGTTCGGCGAACACCTGGCACTGCAGCCACGCAGCCAAAGTGCCAGCGAGCATGAACGTGCCGACCAGCAGTTGGCGGCTGGCCAAGAACACGCTGAGCAGCAGGAACAGCAGCTGCGCGGGCAGTGTGCCGAGCATCAGCTCGCCGGTGCTATTGCTGTCAGGGTCGGTGAGTGTCGGCAGTTCAAGGCTGAACGTGCTTTGCCCGATACTGGCGACCATCAGGCAAACGAACAGATAGGCGACCGGGATCAGGCCAAGGCCCTGCAGCAGCCGGGCGAGCGATCGTCCCATGCTCAGCGACGCAAGGCCGGCAGCAGTTGCACCAGGCATTCGGGTAGCTGTGCCCGAAGCTGCTCGCTCAATGCCTCACGTCGCTTCTGGTAAAGCACGCCGAGACCAATCACGCCGAGGCCGATCAAGGTCAGTATGACCGGGAACAACAGGGAATCGGCGAACACTTCGTAGGACAGATACCCCAGGTAGGCCGCCACCCCCATCGCCCCGAACACCATGAACACGGGACGACGCAGCAGGACGGCCAGGCCCATCAGCCCCAGGTTGATCAGGCAGTACAGCGCCTTGCCCCACTCGCTGCCGCTGTCCATCAGTGTCAGCCCGCCCCAGAATGCCGCCAGGCCGGCGAGATAGCCCCAGAAGGCGTAGTCCCGGCGGGTGCGTCCGTCGATCATCAGGAATACCAGCAGCAGGCCCAGGCCGAACCACAGCGAGACCGTGCGCCGTTGCTCCCAGCTGAACAGGTCGCCATGGAACCACTCGCTCAGGTCCATGGACATGAACCACAGGGCCACCGCGATTGGCATGACGATGAAAGGGAAGGGAATCAGGCGAAGCATCAGCAGCCCGGCCAGTACCGTCGCCGCCTCCATTGCCAACCAGCCACCCTGCACGTAGGTGTAGTACTGGTGGTAGTCGCCCTGGGCGTCGTCCAGCGGCCACCAGCCTGCCAGGCGCTCGATGGCGAACACCGCCAGCGGCACGATGCTGACCGCCACGGCGGCCAGCACGCCGGCCGCGACAGGCTGGTTGCGTCGCTGCAGCGACAGGGCGAACAGGGTGATCCCGCCGATGTAGAGCAGGGCGATGGCCAGCAGTGCACCGTCGCCGATACGCATCCAGGCTTCGGTGAGCAGCCAGCCCATGGCGCCCATGATCAGCAGGGCGCCGAGGTAAAAGGCAACGTGGGCCAGCTGAAAGCTGGCACGGCTTTCCGGCTGCTGGCGCAGGAAGGCCAGCAAGGCCTGGTCCTGCCCCGGCTGCAGCACGCCGGCGTTCACGGCGCGTGCCAGGTCCCTGGCGTCGTAACGTTCCATGGTGCGCGTCTCAGACTCGGTAGGTGCTCTTGGTCATGACCTTGGCCAGCAGGCTCATGCCGAAGCGCACGGGGGCCGGGAAACGGTAGCCGCCGGCTTCCAGCGCGGACTCGGCGTGGTGCTCCTCGTCGACGCGCATCTGTTCGAGGATGGCGCGGGACTTGCCGTCGTGCTCGGGGATCTGCTCCAGGTGTTCGTCCAGGTGCTTGCAGACCTGATGCTCGGTGGCGGCGACGAAGCCCAGGCTGACCTTGTCGCTGACCAGCCCGGCGAGGGCGCCGATGCCGAACGACAGGCCGTAGAACACCGGGTTGAGCACGCTGGGGTGGCTGTTGAGCTGGCGAATGCGCTGCTCGCACCAGGCCAGGTGGTCGATTTCTTCTTCCGCCGCATGCTCCATGGCCTTGCGAACCTGGGGCAGCTTGGCGGTCAGGGCCTGGCCCTGGTACAGCGCCTGGGCGCAGACTTCGCCGGTGTGGTTGATGCGCATCAGGCCGGCGATATGGCGGGTCTGTTGTTCATCGAGTTCGGCGTCCGGCTGGACGATCGCCGGGGAAGGGCGGGCGGGTTGGCCGCTGAAGGGCAGCAAGGTGCGCATGGCGGTATCGGCCTGCAGCAACAAGCGGTCGAGCGGCGAGTAGTGACGTTCGGTAGCCATCGGGCACCTCCGCTGAAGTGATGCCCGACAGTCTACCTCAATACCCCTGGGCAGGCTTGCCTTGGATCAGCCCGGCGGCCAGTGCATCTGGCGCTGGCCAAGCACGTGCATGTGGATGTGGTAGACGGTCTGGCCGCCCTGCTCGTTGCAGTTCATCACCACGCGGAAGCCCTCTTCGCAGCCGAGTTCCCGGGCCAGGCGCTGGGCGGTGAACAGGATGTGGCCGGCCAGGCCCTTATCTTCTTCGGTCAGGTCGTTGAGCGTACGGATGGGCTTTTTCGGAATGACCAGAAAATGCACTGGCGCTTGGGGGGCGATATCGTGGAAGGCCAGAACCTGGTCGTCCTCGTAGATGATCTTTGCCGGAATCTCCCGGTTGATGATCTTGGTGAAGATAGTCTCCACAGCACTTGCTCCATGGTGAGTGTCCGGGATGAGTGTACTGAGCCCCGCACCGCTCGCCCAGTGGCTATTCCATGCCGATCGGGCAATAGCGGCGATGGATCAGCCCAGCCAGCTTGCGCGTCAGCCAGCGCGGCAGCAGGCGCGGGACGAAGGCCAGCCAGCGGTTGCGCCGGCCGGGCAGGATCAGCGCGCGGTTGCGGTCCAGGGCGCGGACGGTGTCCAGGGCGATCTCCTCGGGGCTCAGGCAGCGGCTGTTGCCGTCGAGCCGTGGGATGCGGCGCCTGGCCGAGCGCACCGGCCCCGGGCACAGCACCGAGACCTTGATCCCGGTGCGCCCCAGTTCCTCGCGCAGGGCCTCGGAAAAACTCAGCACATAGGCCTTGCTCGCCGCGTAGGCGGCCATCCACGGGCCCGGTGCGACTCCGGCCAGCCCCGCGACGTTGAGGATCTGCCCGCCGCCCTGGATCGCCATCAGGTTGCCGATGGCGTGGCACAGGCGGCTCAGGGCGAGGATATTGACCTCCAACAGGTCCTGCTCATCGGCCCATTCATGGGCCAGGAACGGCCCGTAGGTTCGCTGCCCCGCACAATTCACCAGCAGGTCGATGCGCCGCTCGCCTTCCTCCAGCTCGAGGACGAAGCCCGACAGGCGCAGAGGCTGGCTGAGATCGCAGGCACGGAACAGCACTTCCACGCCAAAGCGTTGGGTGAGCTCGATGGCCACCGGCTCCAGCGTCTCGCGCTGGCGCGCCACCAGGATCAGGTTGCGCCCGCGCCGTGCCAGGGCTTCCGCCAGGGCCAGGCCCAGGCCGCTGGAAGCTCCGGTGATCATGGCGTAACGGGTCATGCAAGGCTCCTGGGGTGTAAGGGGCGCCTAGTGTACAGCCTGGCCAATTTGCTACAAGGCGTTGCTGCGCAGCTGCTGGCTGCGCGCCAGGGCGGCCCGGTATTCGTCCTGCAGGCGTCCGATCAGCTCGCCGACGCTGGGCAGGTCGTGGATCTCGCCGACACCCTGGCCGGCCGACCAGACTGTCTTCCAGGCCTTGGCCTCGTCATCCAGGGGCTTGAGCTTGCCGGCGTCATGGCCGCTCTTCAGCGCCGCCAGGTCGTAGCCGGCCTGCTCCAGGCTCTGGCGCAGGAAGCTGGCGGGGATGCCGGACACCGCCGGGGTATGCACGATATCGGCGGCCCCGGCGCCCAGGATCATCTGCTTGTAGGCGTCCTGGGCCTGGCTCTCGTGGGTGGCGATGAAGCGGGTGCCCATGTAGCCGAGGTCGGCCCCTAGCAATTGCGCGGCCAGCAGTTCATGGCCATGGTTCAGGCAGCCGGCCAGCAGCAGGGTCTTGTCGAAGAACTGGCGGATCTCCGCGACCAGGGCGAACGGACTCCAGGTCCCTGCATGGCCGCCGGCACCCGCCGCCACGGCGATCAGCCCGTCGACACCGGCCTCGGCGGCCTTCTCGGCGTGACGACGGGTGGTCACGTCATGGAACACCAGGCCACCATAGCTGTGCACTGCATCGACCACCTCCTTCACCGCGCCGAGGCTGGTGATGACGATGGGCACCCGATGTTCCACGCACAGGGCCAGATCGGCCTGCAGGCGCGGATTGGTCGGGTGCACGATCAAATTGACCGCGTAGGGTGCGGGCGCCTGCAGCTTGGCCAGCCCGGCCTCGATCTCATCCAGCCAGGCCTTGAACCCTGCGCTGTCACGCTGGTTCAGGGCCGGGAAGCTGCCCACCACGCCATTGGCGCAGCAGGCGAGCACCAGCCGGGGATTGGAGATCAGGAACATAGGCGCCGCCACCAGGGGCAAGCGCAAACAGTGTTCGAGCGAGGCGGGCAGGGACATGGCGAAACTCCTGTAGGCGGGTTGATATCGTCAGAACGGCTTGACCACCACGAGAATTACGACGCCCAGCAACATCAGCACCGGTGCTTCGTTGAACCAGCGGTAGTACACATGGCTGCGGGTGTTGGTGCCGGCGGCGAAGCGTTTGCGCTGGGCGCCGCACATGTGATGGTAGACAGTGAGCAGGGCCACCAGGGTGAGCTTGGCATGCAGCCAGCCCTGGCTCAGCCAGCCGGGATTCAAGTACAGCATCCAGCCGCCGAACACGTAGGTGGCGATCATCGCCGGGTTCATGATGCCCCGGTACAGCTTGCGCTCCATGGTGATGAAGCGCTCGAGGCTGATGCTGTCCTGACTCTGGGCGTGATAGACGAACAGGCGTGGCAGGTAGAACAGGCCGGCGAACCAGCAGACCACACTGACGATATGCAGCGCCTTGATCCATAGATAGAGCATGGGGAGTTCCTTCAGGTTTTCACGGTCGTCAGATAGTAGAGGCCAAGGGCCCGAAGGGTCATCCCAAGAGTTGTTACAGGCGCCCTTGGCCCCTATTATCGTGCGCTTTCCAGTGGTCTCGTTGATAAGGGGCAAGCGTCATGATCAAGGTCGGTATCGTCGGCGGCACGGGTTACACCGGTGTCGAACTGCTGCGTCTGCTAGCGCAGCACCCACAGGCCGAAGTGGCGGTCATCACTTCGCGATCCGAGGCGGGCGTGGCGGTTGCCGACATGTACCCGAACCTGCGCGGCCACTACGACGGCCTGGCGTTCAGCGTGCCGGACAGCAAGGCCCTGGCGGCCTGCGACGTGGTGTTCTTCGCCACGCCCCACGGCGTTGCCCACGCCCTGGCCGGCGAGCTGCTGGCGGCCGGCACCAAGGTCATCGACCTTTCCGCCGACTTCCGCCTGCAGGACGCCGCCGAATGGGGCAAGTGGTACGGCCAGCCCCATGGCGCCCCTGAGCTTCTCAAGGACGCCGTCTACGGCCTGCCCGAGGTGAACCGCGAGAAGATCCGCCAGGCGCGCCTGATCGCCGTGCCGGGTTGCTACCCGACCGCCACCCAGCTGGGCTTGCTGCCGCTGCTGGAAGCCGGTCTGGCCGACCCGTCGCGGCTGATCGCCGACTGCAAGTCGGGCGTCAGTGGAGCCGGTCGTGGCGCCGCTGTAGGTTCGCTGTTCTGCGAGGCCGGGGAGAGCATGAAGGCCTACGCGGTCAAGGGCCACCGTCACCTTCCGGAGATCAGCCAGGGCCTGCGCCAGGCGGCAGGCAAGGACATTGGCCTGACCTTCGTGCCGCACCTGACCCCGATGATCCGCGGCATCCATGCCACCCTGTACGCGACGGTCGCCGATACCTCGGTCGACCTGCAGGCACTGTTCGAGAAACGCTACGCCAATGAACCGTTCGTCGACGTGATGCCGGCCGGCAGCCATCCGGAAACCCGCAGCGTGCGCGGTGCCAACGTCTGCCGCATCGCCGTGCACCGGCCTCAGGGCGGTGACCTGGTGGTGGTGCTGTCGGTAATCGACAATCTGGTCAAGGGCGCGTCGGGCCAGGCAGTGCAGAACCTCAACATCCTGTTCGGGCTCGACGAGCGCATGGGCCTGTCCCACGCCGGCCTGCTGCCGTAAGCGGCCAGTCGTTGCATGGGCCCGCCTCGCGCGGGCCTTTTTCATGGGGGCGACTAAAGCCGCACAATTCTTGACCGATTTTCTCGGACAAGCGGATAATACGTGCCATCGAGTTTTATGGCGGCACTGCGCCGGGAGAATCAACATGAGTGTCGAAACCTTCACCCCCACGGCTTTGGAATTCACCCCCGGGGCTGCGCACAAGGTCAAGACCTTGGTCAGCGAAGAGGGCAACGACCGGCTGAAGCTGCGTGTGTTCGTGACGGGCGGCGGCTGCTCGGGCTTCCAGTACGGCTTCACCTTCGATGAGGAGGTGGCCGATGACGACACCATCGTCGAGCGTGAAGGTGTCGCCCTGGTCGTCGATCCGATGAGCTTCCAGTACCTGGCCGGTGCCGAAGTCGACTACCAGGAAGGCCTGGAAGGTTCGCGCTTCGTGATCAAGAACCCGAACGCCACCACCACCTGCGGTTGCGGTTCGTCGTTCTCGATCTGATCTGGACCCTGCTGTGAAAACGCCGCGCAATTGCGCGGCGTTTTGCATTCTGCCGGTTGTTCAGGCGGGGTAGATCGCGCCGAGGATGCGCAGGCCGCGGGCGGCGGTCACGCTGGGACGATTGGCCGGGATATTCTCCAGGCAGCAATGGGCCAGCCAGGCGAAGGCCATGGCCTCGACCCAGTCGGGGTCCACACCATGTGCGGCGGTGCTGGCGACCTCGGCAGCCGGCAGCAGGGTTGCCAGGCGCGCCATCAAGGCACCGTTGCGCGCGCCCCCGCCGCAGACCAGCAGGGCCTCGGTGTCGTCCTGGGCCTGGCGCAGCGAGTCGATGATGCTGCGCGCCGTCAGCTCCAGCAGGGTGGCCTGGACATCTTCGTCACGGTACGCCGGCAGGCGCGCCAAATGGGCGTCCAGCCAGGGCAGGTTGAATACCTCGCGCCCGGTGCTCTTCGGGCCGCTGCCGGCGAAGAACGGGTCGCTCAGCAGGGCGCTCAGCAGGTCCTGGCGGACGCTACCGCTGGCCGCCCAGGCACCGTCGGCATCGAACGCTTGACCCTGCTTGCGTTCGATCCAGGCATCCAGCAGCACATTGCCCGGGCCGCAGTCGAAGCCATGTACCGGCTGGTCGTGCTCGATCAGGCTCAGGTTGCTGAAGCCCCCCACGTTGAGGATCGCCAGGCGCTGGCCGAGATGGCTGAACAGGGCTTCGTGAAACGCTGGCACCAACGGTGCGCCCTGGCCACCCGCCGCCACGTCGCGGCGCCGGAAGTCACCCACCACGCAGATGCCAGTGAGCTCGGCCAGCAGGGCCGGGTTGCCGATCTGCACGGTAAAACCACGGGCCGGCTCATGGCGAACCGTCTGGCCGTGGCTGCCGATGGCGCGAATGGCGTCGGGGGCCAGGCCCTCGGCGGCCAGCAGGTGATTGATGCCTTGGGCCGCCAGGGTGGCCCAGCGGTTTTCCGCCAGGGCCGCGCGGGCGATCTCGTCGGGGCCGCTGGCGCAGAGGCCGAGCAGGTCCTGGCGCAGGTCGACGGGCATGGGGATGTAATGGGTGGCGAGCAGCCGCAGCTGCTCGTCTTGTTCGATCAGGGCGATGTCCAGGCCATCAAGGCTGGTGCCGGACATCACCCCCAGGTAGAGCGCCATGTCAGCGCTTGTTGGCGGCGAGCAGGGTGGCCTTTTCCTGATCCATGCGGGCGATCAGGGGCTGGCTCTGCTGGTTGAAGCGTTGGCGCTCGGCCTTGGCGATCGGGTCGGCCATCGGCACCTTCTGGCTCAGCGGGTCGACGTGGACACCGTTGACCTGGAACTCGTAGTGCAGGTGTGGGCCGGTCGACAGGCCGGTGGTGCCGATGTAGCCGATGATCTGTCCCTGCTTGACGCTGGAGCCGGTCTTGATGCCCTTGGCGAAACCCTGCATGTGGCCGTAGAGCGTCTTGTAGGAATTGCCGTGGGCGATGATCACGGTGTTGCCGTAGCCGCCGCGGCGGCCGGCCAGCTCGATGCGACCGTCGCCGGCGGCCTTGATCGGCGTGCCGCGCGGTGCGGCGTAGTCGACGCCCTTGTGCGCACGGATCTTGTTGAGAATCGGGTGCTTGCGCCCTGCCGAGAAGCGCGAGCTGATGCGAGCAAAGTCCACCGGGGTGCGGATGAACGCCTTGCGCAGGCTGTTGCCGTCGGCGGTGTAGTAGTTGGTGTTGCCTTGCTTGTTGGTGTAGCGCACGGCGGTGTAGGTCTTGCCGCGGTTGGTGAAGCGGGCGGAGAGGATATTGCCGGTACCGACCACCTTGCCGTCCATCATCTTCTGCTCGTAGACCACGTCGAATTCGTCGCCAGGACGGATGTCCTGGGCGAAGTCGATGTCGTAGCCGAGGATGCGCGCCATGTCCATGGTCATGCTGTGGGACAGGCCAGCGCGCTGGGCGGAGGCGGACAACGAGCTCTTGATCACGCCATGGGCGTAGGCGGTGCGGACCACCGGCTTGCTGATCTCGCGCTCGAAGGCGAAGCCCTTGTCGGTCTTGTTCAGGCGGATGGTCTCGAGATTGCTGACCTTGCTGTGCAGGCTGGTCAGCTGTCCATCCTTGTCCAGTTCGAACTGCAGCACCTGGCCGTGCTTGAGCTGGCTGAACTGCTTGGCCTGCTTGCTGCTCGCCAGCACGTCGTGCACGACGTTGGCCGGCAGGCCGACCTTGTTGAACAGGGTCGAAAGCGTATCGCCGCGGCTGACCACCACTTCACGGTGGCCTGGCGTCTTCTCTTCTGGTTTGGAGGCAGGGGCCGGTTCCGCCTTGGCGGTCTCGGGCTCGGCGCCGTCGATCTGGGCGAATGGCGAGTCGCTGCTCTGCCCGGCCTCTACGAGGGGGGTGCTGCGGGATTCGTCCTTGAGCTGTTCTGCCGGGCTCTCGAGCTCCAGGCTGAGGGTGGTTTTCTTGGCTTCCACTTCGCTGGAAGGGAAGACCAGCAAGGCCAGGCTGAGGAGGGCGGCAATGCCGCTGGCGGCCAACAGATGGCTTTTCGGATAAAGCGGGGGCGCTTTAGGCGTTTCGTTGGTCATAGATAAGGTGACTTTGAAAAAGGTGAAATGGAAAAGATGAATGACATGATGAAGATGAAATAACTGTATAAAATATAACCAAATCCATTCTCACGCAAGGGCGCGTAGACGTTGCGGTGCGCCGTTCGGGTCACAATCCTTTGCGAAACTTGTATTTGATGGCCGATCTTGTATGGTTGGCTCCCCTTGAATCCTAGCGTTGCGGGTCTGTCTATGAAGTCGGTTGAAGAGCAGCTGGCGCTTATCAAGCGCGGTGCGGAAGAGGTACTGGTCGAATCGGAACTGGTGGAGAAGCTCAAGCGCGGCCAGCCGCTGCGCATCAAGGCGGGCTTCGATCCAACCGCGCCCGACCTGCACCTGGGGCACACGGTGCTGATCAACAAGCTGCGCCAGTTCCAGGAGCTGGGGCATCAGGTCATCTTCCTGATCGGCGACTTCACCGGCATGATCGGTGATCCGAGCGGCAAGAGTGCCACCCGTCCGCCGCTGACCCGCGAGCAGGTGCTGGACAACGCCGAGACCTACAAGCAGCAGGTGTTCAAGATCCTCGATCCGGCCAAGACCGAGGTGGCGTTCAACTCCACCTGGATGGACAAGCTCACGCCTGCCGACTTCATTCGCCTGGCCTCGCAGTACACCGTGGCGCGCATGCTCGAGCGCGACGACTTCGACAAGCGCTACACCACCAACCAGCCGATCGCGATCCATGAGTTCCTCTATCCGCTGGTGCAGGGTTACGACTCCGTCGCCTTGCAGGCCGATGTCGAGCTAGGTGGCACCGACCAGAAGTTCAACCTGCTGATGGGGCGCGAGCTGCAACGCGCCTACGGTCAGGAGGCGCAGAACATCGTCACCATGCCGCTGCTCGAAGGGCTGGATGGCGTTAAGAAGATGTCCAAGTCGCTGGGCAATTATGTCGGTATCCAGGAAGCACCCGGGGTGATGTACAGCAAGCTTGTGTCGATTCCTGATACCTTGATGTGGCGTTACTTCGAGCTGTTGAGCTTCCGTTCGATGGAAGAGATCGATCAGTTCAGAGCGGATGTAGAAAATGGCGCCAACCCGCGCGACATCAAGATCAAGCTGGCCGAGGAGATCGTTGCCCGCTTTCATGGTGAAGAGGCTGCGGCCAATGCGCACCGTGCCGCGGGCAATCGCATGAAGGAAGGCGAGTTGCCGGAGGACCTGCCGGAGATCGAAGTGGTCGCCGCTGAAGATCTGCCGATCGCCGCCGTGCTGAACCGGGCTGGCCTGGTGAAGAACTCGGCGCAGGCGCGGGATTTGCTCGGCGCTGGTGCGGTCAAGGTAGATGGCGCGGTGGTCGATCGTGATTTCATGTTCGTGATTGGTGCGACCCATGTGTGCCAGGCGGGCAAAAAGGCGTTTGCCCGGGTCAGCCTCAAGGCTGAGTGATGGCGCGGTGGTGTAGCTATATAGAAGCGGGGAGGCCGGTAGGCCTCCCCGCTTTTGTTTTGGGGCTGCTTATATAGGTACCAGGGCTTCTGAGGCGATCTTTTTGATTTTTATGAAATTAACGGTTGACGGGCTTTCAGATCCCCTTATAATGCGCCCCACTTCCAGCGACATCGGAACGAAAAACTCCTTGAATATCAATGAGTTGATTGTTGAAGAGGGTGGCGGAGGTGCTTCGGTCTAACGATCGGCAGCGGTGGAAAAGGCAGTTGACAGCAGGTTGCAACGCTGTATGATTCGCCTCCCGCTACGAGAGATCGCAGCGAGTCAAGTGTTTGAAGTGAAACGAGTTCTTCGTTA